>NZ_AUFI01000008.1:0-344545 GCF_000426425.1 Bifidobacterium thermacidophilum subsp. thermacidophilum DSM 15837 | reverse complement strand
GATCGCTCCCCGTATGGGGAGCGTGAGTTGAAATATCGGTGGAGATCCATGAAACATCCTTGTACACGAATCGCTCCCCGTATGGGGAGCGTGAGTTGAAATCATGTGGTGTGAAGATCATCCCGACGACACGGAACATCGCTCCCCGTATGGGGAGCGTGAGTTGCAATGGAGTTCGTGCTCATAGAACTATCTCCAGAATTGTCATTCCCCATATCAGGCGGCTCGTGGATGTATGTTGCTTTTCACCTTGGTCTGCATCTTTCGGGCTTGCATGTTTCCTGCGTTCTGCTTGCACTTCCGCTTGGCGATGCGATTGTCCAACATTCGTGCCGTTGTGTTCTGCCAGTTTATCTGCTGATTTTATCGGGTCGGCGATGGCGCAAGTTTCTATGTATGATAACTGCGGTGCGTTTGCGCTTTGCGGCAATGAGCGAGAGTCTGCACCAAATGAATCTTTGGTGCAGATACTGCTCTCGCTTCTACTTTTTCAACTCACGCGAATGGATCGAAACTAACCTTTCGCGAACACCGGAGAGGTGTTTTGCCGGTTTTCGGCGATTGCGCATCTTGCTATTCAGTAGAAGAGATAGCGGCAAAATGTGCTATTATTGGTTCTAGCGAACGCCGGCATCGGCAACTGCATGTTACCGATGTGTTTAGTTTAATGCTAAACGGGAGTTCGAGGGAATTGACACTAGCGAAATGCGGAGTGGATTATGGGTGAACAATATGCTCGCACATATGAGAGCCCGGATGGCTTTCGACGGCAGACTTTGCGAGATCATCTGGACGGTACCGGAGCGCTTGCCTGTCGATTCGCGGATTCCGTGGGTCTTGGCCCGTTGGCATCTGCCGCCGCCGAATTGCATGATCTTGGAAAGGCGACTGGGGCTTTCCAGCGTTACCTACTGGATGGTGTCGGCGCCAAGGGTTCGGTGATACATGCATATCAGGGCGCTTTCGCTGTTGAAGATGCCTCCTATTCTGCGCATGGCAAGGTGAATAAGAGCATTTCCCGATTGACTCGAGACATGTTGGAGGTGGCCATAGCGAGCCATCACGGCGACCTTCCCGATTGCATCGACCACGGTGGATCAGACAGTTTTTTCAATCACATGGGTTCATCCGAGAAAGACGATGGGAATTACCACTATGCCGAGGTGAAGTCGAATGTGAAAGAGCTGGGGCTCGACATCGATTCCCTGTGTGCCGATGCTTCGAAGAATCTTGGTGAAGTCTATGACAAGTGCATCAAGGGCAGGCGCGCGAACAGGGATTTCGCGCTCGGAATGCTGACAAAGTATAACTATTCCTGCCTGGTTGACGCGGACCGTTGTGACGCAGCGTGCTTTGGCGATCCCGATGCCGTGCCATATTACGCGGCAAATTGGGACGCGCTCATCGATGCATTCGAGACATATAACGCACGACTTTCCGCTGATACGCCGATTAACGCGGTTCGGGCTGATATTTCACGACAGTGCATGGATTCTGCCACGCGTCCCACGGGGATTTACAGACTGAGCGTGCCTACCGGCGGTGGGAAGACCCTGAGCTCGTTACGGTTCGCTCTGCATCATGCCCGTCAATGGAATAAGAAGCGCATCATCTATGTGATTCCGTTTCTTTCCATCACCAGTCAAACAGCCGCGACATTTCGTGAAGTGCTGGGGCTCGGTGACGACGATTCCGTGCTTCTTGAACATTATTCCGATGCCGGTCGTGGCGAGACCACGCATGACACCGAGATTGCAGATGAGCAGGAGGCGCGACGTCGACTGTCACAAGAGCGGTGGTCGCAGCCGCTCATCGTGACGACCATGGTCCAATTCCTGGAGACATGTATGGCCTCGAGAGGAACGAAACTCCGCAAATTCCATAACATGGCAGATAGTGTCATCATCTTCGATGAGATTCAATCGTTGCCTTCCCATTCGTTGGACCTGTTCAAAGAGATTGTGAATTTTCTTGCAGAGGTTCTTGGAGCAACTATTGTTTTGTGCACCGCAACACAGCCTGCGCTTGAGAACATCGATAAAACCGTCAGACTCGATCTTGCCGACAACCCGGAGCTTGTCACTCTTTCAAAGGAACAGCGCCGCGTTTTTCGCCGTGTCAACATCGTGACGCAGCAGCAACCCCTTCCGATCGCAGGTGATGGCGGACTCGCACAATTCGTGCTTGACAAAGCAAGGGAGAATGGAAGCTGCCTGGCCGTCGTAAACCTCAAGAGCGAGGCTCGGAAACTGACGCAGGAGCTTCGATCTCTTGGCGCGCAATCGCAAGGCTTCACACTCATCCATCTGAGCACCTCGATGTGCGGCGCCCATAGGAACGACGCACTTGCCGAGGTTCGCGCAGCCACAGCGTCCGGCGAACCGATTATCTGTGTGAGCACCCAGCTTATCGAAGCAGGCGTCGATGTATCCTTCGGCACAGTTGTCAGGGCTGCTGCCGGTTTGGGAAGCATAGTGCAGGCGGCAGGACGTTGCAATCGAAATGGCGAATCCGTGAAGCCGCGGAATGTTTATGTCGTTCCTGTTTCCGATGACGACGAGAAAGGGTTGAGCGCTGTCAGAGACATCAAGCGCGGCAAGGAGATCATGATACATTCTCTCGTGCCGCTTGCGTCGAAAAACCCGGATTTCGATCTTCTGGGAAAAGAAGCGCTTGATATGTATAACACTGCGTTTTACAAGGACAAGGTGGAAGGGAACGAGCTGAAGTATCCGCTGCCCGATGGGACGAACGCATATGATCTGTTGGGATTCAACAAGGCTGCTCGTTATGAATACAACACTGTGACGCATCCTGACGGTCCGAGCGCATACGTACATTGCCTCGCCCAATCATTCCGAACTGTCGGCCGACGGTACCAGGTCATTCCCAATCTCACCAAAAGCGTGGTTGTGCGATACCGCTCCAGCGCTGGCACCGATTCCCGCGAGCTGCTCGAGCAGCTTCGCGATGAATACGATCCTCGTGAAAAAGTCCGCATCATCAGAAGGCTGCAGGACTTCACCGTGCAGCTTTTCGATGCAGATTTCAAGAAACTCACGGAAAGGGGGTTGATAACGCTCGCCGATGACGATTTCGAACTCTATGTTCTCGAATCCGATGACTGCTACGACATGAATTTCGGTGTTGTCCCGGATGCTGAGCAGAAGGATCTCTTTTTCTGACGGATTCCCCCAGAAGGAAGGAAGAAATTAGGAATGAATGAATCGCGGTTTACGCCGCATGATGAAGAAAGGAGGCAAGGATGCCGATGAATACAACAATCGAATACGAAGTCACAGGCAAGTATGCACTTTTCTCGGAAGTGGCAACGCGCATTGGCGGCGAAAAGAGCAGCTATCAGGTGCCTACGTACCAGGCGTTGCGTGGAATCACTGAAAGTATCTACTGGAAGCCGACCATCGAATGGTACATTGACGAGGTTCGGGTTGTGAACCGCATCCAAACCGAAGGCAAAGGAATTCGCCCTATCAAGATGAGCGGAGGCAATGACCTCTCGTACTACACATATCTCAAGGATGTGAGATATCAGGTCAAGGCGCATTTTGAATGGAACGATAATCGCGGGGATCTTGCACAGGATCGCAATCCGGCAAAGCACCTGGACATCGCAAAACGAGCGCTCGCGCGCGGAGGACGGCGTGATATCTTCCTAGGTACACGCGAGTGTCAGGGTTATGTCGAGCCATGCGTGTTCGGCGATGGCGAGGGATTCTACGACGATTACGGCGAACTGGACCTCGGTTATATGTTTTTCTGCTTCAGATATCCGGATAATCGTGGAGACGACAGATTCACGCGCAAATTCTGGCGTGTCAAGATGCGTGACGGAGTCATCACATTCCCACGTCCGGATGATGAGAACCTTGATGAATTCCTCGTCTCCGACAAGAAGACGACGCCTCGATTCACGTTGGGGCGCAATCAGAAATCCGTGGAGGAGGAGTCATGACTCTTGTCTCGTCATTGCTGAAGACATATGATTGCGTTCAAAATGCTGCTGGAATAACCGTGGCACAAGCTTCTCAAGGCGGCGAACCAACCGACAAGGATCGCGATGCCGCGGTTCGAAGCACCCTCATGCCGATGAATCACACGACGCTGAAGGTGCAGATTCATGTCACCCTCGACAGCGAGGGAAACGTGGTTTCCATTGAAAAAGAAGGCAAGGCGCATACCATCATCATTCCCTGCACGGAAAAATCGATGAGTCGCACGGTTGCTCCTTGCGCGCACCCGCTGTGTGATCAACTTCAATATGTTGACAAACAGATAGACGGTATGCGCACTGAGAAATACCTGACGCAGCTTGCCGAGTGGAAAGGCGACAATACAGAGCTCAACCTCCTGTATGGCTATTTGTCGAGCCATAGCATCAGCGAGGATGCGCTTGGATTCGGCATAGAGCTCAAACCGAAGACCAGGGACGCGAACGGCAAGGAATCGAAGGGCGATGCGGCGGATGGCGTGTGGTTCACCGTCATCTCACCAGATGGTGAACTTGTCGATCTGGATCGCGATCCAGCAATCCGTGCCAGATGGCAGGAATATTTGGCGGCCGGCAGGTCTGCTAAGGGACACGATATGTTTGGGGAGAAGCTTTATGGACAGGCTAAAACCTTTCCCAAGAAGCTTCTGCCCGCCGCCGGCAATGCCAAGCTCATCTCGTCGAATGATTCCACGAATTACGTCTATCGAGGGCGTTTTACGTCTCCTGACCAGGCACTTGTTGTTGATACTGATGCGTCGCAGAAAATTCATACGACGTTGACGTGGCTTCTCGCGAATAATGCGACGATTGTCGGCAAGCAGGCGATTCTCGTCTGGGCCGTCGATGGCAGGCCCTCATTCCGTGTCGTCGATCCCATGGCTGACACGCTGGATGCGTTTCCCGCGGAAAATGATGAAGTTGGAGAAACAAGTCCGGATGCTGTGGTCGCAGATGCAAGGATGGCGGCTGGCACCTCGTACGCCGCACAATTCCGGGCATTGCTTCACGGATATGGAGACCCGTCGTTTCTCGAACGGCAAAAGCGCACCATCGTCGTTGCCGTATTTGATTCGGCGGTCCCTGGTCGACTCGGTGTGACCTATTACCAGGAACTTCCGGAAGGGGAGTATCTTGACCGAATCGTGCGATGGCATCGTGGCGTGGCTTGGCCGCTCACGACCTTCGTCGCCATACCGGGGTCGGATAAGCGAAAGCCCGTCGACTATGTCGGTGCTCCGTCATTCATCGACATCGTCAATGCATCGACGGACTCACCTGACCGATCGAGTGATGGTTACAAGCTCCATCGCAAACTGGTGGAGCGCCAGCTCATCGAAACAATTTTCAACGGCACTGCGGTTCCGCGGAACATTCTCATGGCCATGTGTCACAAGGTCGAGAAGCCCATGGCATATGACGACTTGAGGAAGTGGCACAGGGATCTGGAAATCTGCTGCAGCCTGTTGAAGAAAAGCACAAACGATGAACCGAAGAGGTTTCACCGCACTGGAAAGGAGATTGGAATGGAACTCGATAAGGACCGCACCGATCGCGATTATCTGTTTGGACGGCTTCTCGCCCTTGCTGATAATTTCGAAGGGTATGTGCTCCGCAAGCAGAATGGCGGCAAAGCGGATAGGGCGACGAACGCCGTGAACCTCATGGGCAATTTCGCGTCGAAGCCGGCAACTACCTGGGAGGAAATCTGGCGCAGGCTTACGCCATACATCCAGAGCCAGAACGGTGCCCCATGGTTCCAGCAGAACGTGGATGATGTGATGGCGCTTTTCCAGCCGGGCGATTATGAGAAGAAGACTCCGCTCGGACCCCTGTATTTGCTGGGATATTCCCATCAGCGCAGAGAGCTGCTGACGAATGCCCGAAAGGCAAAGGAAACAGCCATGTCGCAGGAAACCGCCAACTGACAAGCTCAATGCCTCGCTTCACTCGCCATATGGAAGGGAAGCGGGCAGAACCCACAATCGCAATTATGCAATTTCCGTTTCGCACCCCGTGATGAACCGGTAACCGACAACGAAGTAAGGACAATAATCATGACCGCAATTGAAAACAAGGTTGATTTCGCCATCGTGTTCGCAGTGAAGAACGCGAATCCCAACGGTGATCCCCTTAATGGCAATCGTCCGCGCATGACCGCGGATGGCTACGGCGAGGTTTCGGATGTTGCACTCAAGCGCAAGCTGCGTAATCGTCTCCAGGACGCGGGGGAGAGCATCTTCGTCGAGTCGAGCGACCGTACCGATGATGGCGCCAAGTCCCTCTCCGATCGCTATCGCATGTTCGTGAAGACCCTTGATGGCACCGAGGCGAAGGACCGTAACGCCCTCGCCGCCGCTGCATGCAGCAAGTGGATTGACGTTCGCTCCTTCGGTCAGCTTTTCGCCTTCAAGAAGCGCGATGATGTCGACGAGGTCTCCATCGGCATCCGTGGGCCGGTCTCCATCCAGTCTGCTTTCTCCATCGATCCGGTTGCCATCGATGATGTCCAGATCACCAAGTCGGTGAACAGCGAGCCGACTGATGACGGCGGACGTTCGTCTGACACCATGGGCATGAAATACCGTGTCTCTGGCAAGGCGATCTATGCGACGTATGGCAGCATCAGCCCCCAGCTGGCCGAAAAGACCGGGTTTTCCGCGGACGATGCGGAAAAAATCAAGCAGGCTATGGTCACGCTGTTCGAAGGCGATTCCAGCGCTGCACGTCCTTCCGGATCCATGGAAGTGATTGATGTGGTGTGGTTCCAGCACAATTCCAAGCTTGGACAGTACTCGTCTGCTAAAGTCCATCGTTCCGTGAAAATCGATGCATCGGATCTCGACAATGTCAAGGTGAGCGTTGACGAGGCATCTGTTCCTGGGCTTTCATACGAAGTTATCGAAGGCCGCTGAGTAATCCCGCCGGAGGGCGTGGGCGCATCCTTGCGTTGACGCCCTCCGGTTTCTGTCATTCCTTACCCTGCGCCGGTCGATGGCGGCGCGGATTTCTGTAGCGGGAAGTGATTTCCATGTCTGCGTCGTTTCGACGTGTTACCGAATATCCTGAGGATCAATGGCTCATGCTTTCAGGCATAGAGCATTTTGAATATTGCCAACGTCAATGGGCGCTTATTCACATCGAGCAACTATGGAAAGACAACGGGCTGACTACCGCCGGCACCATCGTTCATGAACGCGCTGATGACTACGCCCAGTCCGAGACGCGTGGTGATCTCTTGATACTGCGGAACCTCCGTGTGTTCTCCGCTACGCTTGGTGTGACCGGTGCGTGTGACGTTGTTGAATTTCGACGTTCCGACAGCGGCGCGACACTGAGAGGTCGTGATGGACGATGGCAGCCCTATCCTGTCGAATACAAGCACGGAGGTGCACAACCATACAATCGTGCGGGGCACTACCAATTGTGCTGCGAGGCGATGTGCCTTGAGGAAATGCTGTCCTGCACGATACCTGCAGGCGCGATGTATTACAACAAGAATCGCCGCCGCGAGGTTGTTGAATTCGATGAGGAGCTGAGGCAGCGCGTGCGTGACGACCTGGCGTCGATGCATGCGTTGTTTGAGCGAGGCTACACTCCACGTGTCAAGCGCTCCAAGAAAAGATGCCGGTCATGTTCCCTTGTGGATCTGTGCCTTCCGGAACTGGGTTCTTCGGAGTCTGCATCATCGTATATCAATGACCGGATTGAAGAAGTTGCTGGCGGGTTGAATCAGAAAACCGCAGAATGAGGTGTGAGCGATGCGTACGCTATTGAATTCATTGTTCGTGCTAAGCGAGGACGTGTATTTGTCTTGCAAAGACGACAATGTCTACGTTGAACGCGGCAAGGAACGCGTCGGCTCCGTTCCCTTGCGATCGATCGAGCATATTCTGTGCTTCAGCTACAAAGGAGCCTCGCCGGCTCTTATGGGGCGTTGCGCCGAGCTTGGTGTTTCGCTGTCGTTCTATTCCCCTTGGGGAAAGTATTACTGCTCGATTTTCGGTGAGAATTCTCGGAATGTGCTTCTCAGACGCGAGCAATATCGTATTGCCGATGATGAGTCGCGTGCGTTGCCCATCGCCAAGTCCTTCGTTATCGGAAAGGTCTACAATGCGCGCTGGGTCCTCGAACGTGCCCGTCGCGACCATGCCATGAGCATCAACATGGAGCGTGTGGCTGGACAAAGCCATCTTCTGGCTGATGCCATTGTCTCGGTTCGCGCGCAGACATCTATTGATGCGTTGCGTGGCGTTGAAGGGCGTGCAGCCCAGGATTATTTCTACACATTTGATGATCTCATTTTGCGGGATAAGGATGACTTCTTCTTCGAATCCCGGAGCAGGCGGCCTCCGATGGATCGGATGAATGCATTGCTTTCTTTCGTGTATGTATTGCTGGCAGGGGATTGCGCGGCGGCACTGCACGGTGTGGGGCTCGATCCGTATGTAGGTTTTCTTCACCGTGATCTTCCGGGACGCGAATCGCTCGCGCTTGACCTGATGGAGGAGCTTCGCTCTGTTCTCTGTGACAGGTTCGCACTTTCGCTGGTGAACACAGGAGCAATAAAGAGTTCTGATTTCGAAGAACGTGAAAATGGTGGCGTATTCTTGAATGACAAGGGACGTCGGACAGTGCTTGCTGCTTGGAAGAAACGTAAAGATGAGGTGCTTACTCATCCGTTCCTGAAAGAGAAAATTCCGTGGGGGCTGGTTCCATATGTGCAAGCGCTACTGCTTGCTCGCACGATTCGAGGCGACCTTGATGCATATCCGCCATTTATGTGGAAATAATACTTAATTTCTATTGATGAATCGTGAAAATATGGAGTAT
The DNA here is from genome assembly GCF_000426425.1 of Bifidobacterium thermacidophilum subsp. thermacidophilum DSM 15837. Taxonomy (NCBI): domain Bacteria; kingdom Bacillati; phylum Actinomycetota; class Actinomycetes; order Bifidobacteriales; family Bifidobacteriaceae; genus Bifidobacterium; species Bifidobacterium thermacidophilum. Next base: position 335,703 of record NZ_AUFI01000008.1, on the reverse strand, counting down.
GACATCGGCTGACAACGATGCCGCGGACATCGGCTTCAAAGTGCTTCGGTGCGTTACCGGATTAGAGAGAGGAGTCGAATATGCCAATGATGATTCTTGTGACATATGATGTCAATGTCGAGACGACAGCCGGTAAGCGCAGATTGAGACGCGTGGCTAAATCTTGCACGCGCTATGGCCAGCGTGTGCAGAATAGCGTGTTCGAGTGTGTCGTATCGATGTCTGATTACCTAACGCTGAAAAAAGAGTTATTGGAGATTATCGATGAGGATCATGACAGTTTGCGCATGTACCATATGGGTTCGAAATATTCTTCGCATATCGAGAGCTTTGGCGTAGATAATCATACTGACATTGATGGGGTAATGATATTGTGATTGAGAACTAGGTATGCTTTGCGCCACTGGGCAACTTCCCAGATGATGAGTGTGTCAGAACATGCGACATAACAGTACTGTGCCATCCCTACGTTTCAGTCGCTCAGCGGGAAGTAACTCTATTCGGATATTCTCAATGTCGACAGATATCCATGCCGAGGTCAGGGGGCGCTCGCCGTCATCATCCGCAACCCACACAGACTCCGAAATATCGGAATCTCGGTTGTCTGTGGCGGGGTTGTATCTCGCCTATCTGTAGTACCTCACGAACCGTATCTCCACTATCTGTGTTAATGCGTGCCCGATACCGCGAGTATGGCCCGCGGAATATCAACGACTATACTCGCGGTATCGCCGGTCGGCGAACCCTGATAAGCGAGATAGCCTCCGGCAGGTACTACAGATACCGCAGATACACGCAAATCGGCGTACAGTGTTCCGGTGTCGCAGCGCCAGTTCTCACTGTCAGCCGCGTCACTGAATGCATCTTGGTATGCTCGCGGCGGTAAGGTCGCAACGCCGGTGTCCCACTGTGAGTCGCGTCCGCCGCGTCCTGGCACGGTTGCCTGCCATGTCCAGTCGTCTCGGCAGGGCCTGGGTAAACGATTATCGCAACAGCGTATGTCTGGAGTTGTTGCCTGCGGGACAGACGGGTGGAACCGTTGGCCGGTGTGATACACCCTACACTGCTGGCTCCAATTTCCTGTTGAAAAGTCTTGAAGTGTTGCGCTGTCATTGTGATAATGAACCTGCATTCAGCGTTTCTGCGTATTGCCGGGGACGCGACGCGTGCAGGATTTGTCTCATACCGAATACAGAAAGAGAGGCATCATGGCCAAGACGACTGTTTCCGAATCTGTCGTGAGTACCGGAATCAACGAGAATCTTCCCATTCTTGATGACACGACCACCTCCCGCGTAGTGGTGAACAACCCGTTGTTGCGACACGTGTTCTTTACGTTCGGTGAAGGGCAGGTGCTCACAGATCACGCGTCAGCGCGCGCGGTGATCGTCAATATTCTTGAAGGCAAGTTTGATTTTACGGTCGGCGGGACAAAGAATATCGTCACTGCGGGCGACGTGATTTATCTGGCGCCGGGGGAGAGGCATGCGTTGACCGCATTGGAGCCGAGCCGTATGTCGTTAACGCTGATTGACGTGGAATCGATGCGTCAGACGCAAGATGGCGATGCTCGTGATACGCAACTGGATTCGTGTGACCCGTCTCACCGGGGCCACCATGGAAGCTGCGGATGCCATGGGCATGAGGGCCATCACGGTGAACATCTTCAAGAACAAGGAGATTCACGACTCGAACAGCAGGATGGTGATCGGTGACCACTTCGGACATGTCCAACAATCCTCATGCTTCGGGCACTCCTTCAAATAAGCAGAGCGTCATCGGCTCGCGGAATGCCCAGATTGTGCAAAGTGTCCACGGCCAGCGCTCCGGCCCCGAGGAGCAGCGCCTGCAAGGGCACTGGTTGCTCGCCAAGATGGGCAAACGCGTGCTGCGCCCCGGTGGCATCGAGCTGACTCGTGCCATGCTTGATGCCGTTGGCGTGAACGCTGAAGATGACATTGTTGAATTCGGCCCCGGAGTGGGCAAGACCGCAGCGTTACTGCTCGCCACGAATCCCCGCAGCTATACGGGTGTCGACCCGAATCCGGAGGGTGAAACGGCAATGGGCGAGATCGTCGGCGAACACCGTCAAGCGAGAATGGTCAAGGCGGATGCCGCGCGTACCGGTCTGCCGAACGCATCTGCGAGCCTTGTCATCGGTGAGGCCATGCTGACCATGCTCCCACTTGAACGCAAGCATGCCGTAGTGCGTGAAGCCGCGAGAATCCTCAAGCCCGGGTGCCGCTATGCAATCCATGAGATGGGATTGAAACCGGAAGATGCCGACCGGCAATTGCGCAATGACCTGGAGCGCGGAATCTCGTGGGCGATTCATGTCGGGGCCAGGCCGTTGACGCTCCCAGAATGGGTGGACATGCTCGACGACGAAGGATTCGACGTTACCGCCACGCTGGAACGCCCGATGCGCCTACTGGAGCCCGCCCGCATCGTCAGTGACGAGGGATTCGGCGGCGCGATGCGGTTCGCCGGCAATATGATACGCAATTCGGCGGGTAGAAAGCGGGTTCTTGCTATGCGCAAGGTGTTTCGCCAGTACGATGCGAACCTGTGCGCGTACGCGATTGTCGCCGTGAAGAGAGCGTAAGACGGGAGGGCGGTAATTCGCTGATGGTCGGGTGATGATTTGCCGGGTGATGATTTGCCGGGTGATGCCGGCCGCATATCTCTCTTCAGCTGACATGTGCTTGATTGCGGCGATCGTGGTCTGGCCGGTGACAATCGCTTTGCCTATTGTCATGGTCCGTTTGATGGCCATTGGTTGTCCGCTGGACAGCGCATGGATTATTCTTGATGCTTGATTCACGTGAAATGTGACGGAGGTCACAATCGACTTGTTGATTGCGTGCCGTTCGGTGCATGGATGCTGTGAATCACGGCCGGGCAGTCGTTGACCGGTCGTTCTGAGAAATCATCCGAGGAATTTCCGTCAGGCCTTCCCAAGCTTCCGCGGAATCCATTCCAGGAAGTTTCAGGAGTCCCTGTGGAATTCATCAAGGAGTTCAAGGAAGTATCCCAAGGAAAGTCAGTTATCGAAGGAGATTGATGTGACATCAACCAGTCAGCCATTGTCGCGGATACTCGCGGCGATCGCAGCTAGTGCAATGCTGGCAACCGGGTGCGCGACAGGCGTTGCAGCCGTGTCCGCGCAGTCCGCCGTCGCAGCCCAGCCAGCTGCTGCGAGCAGTGTGGACTACACGCAGGCGATGAAGTCTTTCACCGCGGACGCCAGCGGCGATCAGCTCGCCTACGCGGTCAACGGCGAGTTGAAAGACGTGGCTTACCAAGACACTCCGGTAGGCCGGCACGGCAAGCTGTCCATTGGCAAGGCGGCGGGATTCAGCGCGCCGACCGTGCTTGACGAGCATGGTCAGCCGTTCCAGCTGCGCGGCGCGAGCACCCACGGCGCGCAATGGTTCCCGCAGTACATCAACCGGGAGGCGTTCCAGTCGTTGCGCGACGAGTGGGGCATCAACATGGTGCGTCTGGCGCTCTACCCGCGCGAGGGCGGCTACCTGCAGGGTTCGCAGGCCAAGATGGACGCGAAAATCGAGGAAGCCGTCAACGCGGCCAACGAACTGGGCATGTACGTCATCCTTGACTGGCACGTGCTCAACTACAATCCCAACGGGGACGCCGACAAAGCCGAAGAGTTCTTCATCAAGTATGCAACCAAGTACAAGAACCTGAAGAACGTCCTCTACGAAATCGACAACGAACCGACATCCACCTCCTGGTATGACGGCTCCGGCAACGACTTGTACACGTACAGCAAGCGCATCACCAAGGCGATTCGCGCCACCGGCAACCAGTCCGTGGTCATCTGCGGAACCAACACGTGGTCGCAGGACGTGGACGCGGTCGCAGCCAGGCCGCTGTCCGCCGACGGCATCACCAACGTGGCGTACACACTGCACTTCTACGCGGGCACGCATTACGACAACATCAAGAACAAGCTGCGTACGGCCTTGGCCGCCGGCACACCGGTGTTCGTCTCCGAATTCGGCATCACCGACGCGTCCGGCTGGGGCGGGATTGATATCGCCAACGCGAACGATTGGATGACGCTGCTGACGCGCAACAACATCAGCTACGCCGCCTGGTCGCTGTGCAACAAGGGCGAAGGCGCATCCTTCCTCAAGGAATCCACGAGCAAGACCAGCAAGTGGACCGGCAGCGAACTGTCAACCAGTGGCATCTGGCTGGTCAACACCAGCCGTCGCATCCAAGCCATGGTCGATGGCGTGAGTCACTCAGGCGGCAGCGGCACTGGTGAGACGCCAACCGATCCGACGCCTGACCCGACGCCTGACCCCACGCCTGACCCGACGCCTGACCCCACGCCGAGCGAACCGACTGACTCAACCACCCCGACCGACCCCACCGAACCGAGCGATCCGCAGACCACAACCACCGGCCTGACCGTCGAAGCGAAAGTCGGCAGCGACTGGGGGATGGGCGCGAACGTCAACGTGACCGTCAGCAACCCGTCCGACGCCACGTACAAGGGCGGCTGGAAGGTCGAGTTCGACCTGGCAGGCACCATCACCAACCTGTGGTGTGGCAAAGTCGTGAGCCATACCGGCAATCATTACGTTGTCTCCGATGCCTCGTGGAACGCCTCGATCGCCCCGAAGCAGAGCACTTCCTTCGGATTCGGTGTGTCGAAGACGCCGACGAGCAGCGCGCTGCCGACGAATCTGACGGTGAACGGTGTTGCCGCGGGTGCTGCGGGTGATTCCTCGAAGGTGTCGGGATCGACTGATTCGTCAGCGGATTCGTCCAAGGATTCGTCGAAGGATTCGAACGATCAGAAGACCTCCGATGATCAGAAGACCGATTCCTCGGATACCAAGCCTGCGGATACCAAGCCGTCCGACGGGCAACCATCCGATGGACAGTCTTCCGACGCGAAGCCTGCCGCCTCCGCCCTGACCGCTGAAGCCAAAGTTAACAGCAACTGGGCTGTCGGCGCGACGGTCCAGGTCGTGGTCAACAACAAGACCGATGCCGTACACGAAGGCGGTTGGACCATCGAATTCGATCTCGACGGCGACATCACCAACCTGTGGAACGGCACCATCGCGAGCCACAAAGGTAATCACTACGTCATTACCAACGCTTCGTGGAACGGCACCATCGCGGCTAAACAAAACGCGACATTCGGGTTCACGATGTCAAAGTCGCTGTTCGCTAGTGCTGAACCGACGAACGTGACCGTGCGATAGGCGATTTCCTGGCCTGACGGAACCATTGGTGCGATGACGGCAGCAATGATGGTGGCGATTGCGGTGGCGGTGCCGGGAAAAGTCATCGAATGCCGGGACGTCCCTGAATTCCCGTAATCGCGGTGAAGTCTGCCTGGGAATGCTGACAGCCCGGGGTAACGCTTCTTGATGGGGCGTTCCCCGGGCTGACTTTTCGGCGCGACCGTCGTGGACGGTCTTCTCCGCCCATGTCGCTTACGTCGTCGCGAGACCGGACACTCTGACCGGTCTGGTCGAACAAGCTGATCGTTGAGCATAGGCTAGAGAAGAGTGGGCAGAGGGGAAGCAACAAGAAAGGCGAATCATGGCAAGGAAACCTGACCCGACACCGGGGTGGCTGTTCAGATGCGACAAGCTGCAGTGGCAGCTCGAATTGCGCTTGTATGACAACCGCGTGGAGGCTGACATCCCCACTTACTGGCTCCGCAGATACAAACGCACGGATGTGATATTCCTCAAAGACGTGCTCGGTGTGCAGGTACAGCGCAAGCAGGTCACGCTGTCGCTGTCCGGATGGCGGTCCTCGTTGTTCATCTTTCGACGTGCCGACGATGCGCTCGAGTTCTCCCGGATGCTCAGCGGGCTGATCGGCCGTTGAATGCGATGGTGATTCAGACTGGACATTCTGACCGGTCTGGCTGCGGGGGAGCGCCGATGGTCGTCGTGGTCTGTGTGGATGCTGTCGTTCCGGCTTGAACGGTGACGTTAATGGACGCGGGCTGCGTATGTTGTCGCGTGCATATCGTGACGAATGGATGTCGCTCGGGCTTGCTCTGTCGCCGATTTGGCGGGTTGCGTATGTCGATACCTGCGTGGTTGGTCCTACCTCGTTCTTGCGGTGTCATCGCGTGAGGATTGGCTCACACAGTGACAGTCTGAGAGCGTCAGGACTATTGATTCTATGCCGGGAAGCGTCACTTTGTGAGGATTGGCTCGCACGATGACATACTCCCGTCCCAGCCCTCAGCCGCCCGGCAGTCATCCAGCCAGTCCATATGCAAAAAGGCCCGCTGTGCGAGTCAATCCTCACACAGCGGGCCTTCGGACCGCGGTAAATTTCCGGACTCAGCTGAGTCACTGACCGGGCGGAACATTCGCCAACGGAGCCAACAGAGCTAACCGAGTGAATCACCCTGTCCGGCCTCAAGCGGTTCCAGTCCGGTCATCACTCGTGGTCATCACTCACTTCTTCGCCGGCTCCATCGCCTTGTCATACGCCAGCGCAATCGCGAGCACGTAAATCGCGCCCACCGCCACGACGATAATCGAACCGGCTTGCCCCATCGCGTCAGCGGCGGCACCCATGATCGGCGGGAAGACAGCGCCTCCGATCAGGCCCATCATCATCAGGCCAGACACCTCGTTCTGGCGGGACGGCAGGGTGTTCAGCGCGTGCGACAGGCACAGCGAGAACACGTTCGCGTTACCGAAGCCGATCAGCGCGACCGCCAGATAGAACAGCCACTGCGGCGGGTTCGAGGCGATGGTGGTGAACACGGCGAAGCACGCGACGGACAGCACCATGATCGCGCCGCAGATGCGCAACGCGGTCTTGTTGTCCATCTTCTGCAACACGATGCCGCCCAATCCCGTGCCGATGGTACGGAACGCGAAGTAGACGGAGGTCGCTCCCGCCGCGGTGGCGAGCGGGACGGCGGTGTGCTCCATCAGGATGCGCGGCGCCTGCGCGTTGATGCCGACATCGATGCCCACGTGCGCGATGATGCCGAGGAAGCACAGCAGCACAATCGGGTTGCCGAGTAGTTTGAAGCAGCTGACGATGCTGGTCTGTCCGGCGTCGGGTGCAGGTTCGTCGATTTTGTCAGGCGCCAAGGCCACGCCGACGATTACGCCGATAATCAGGTAGATGACGTACAGCACCCACCATGCACCGAGCTTGGATGCACCCCATCCGGCGATGAGCGGCGCGAAGAACGAGGCGAATGCCTTGACGAACTGGCCGGTGGTGAGGGTGGAGGCGAGTTTGTCGCCGTTCACGAACACGGTGAGTAGTGGGTTGAGCGGCACCTGCATGAGGGTGTTGCCGATGCCCAGCAGCGAGAACGAGACGATCATCAGCACCAGTCGCGGCGTGCCGGCGGCGCCCGTGTAGGCGACAACCGGCAGCAGCATGGCCACGGCGGTGACAATCAGCGAGATAAGAACCGTTCTGCGGCGTCCGATTTTGTTCATCAGTACGCCGGTGGGTACGGAGAAGATCAGGAACCAGAAAAACACCATGGAGGTGAACAGGTTCGCTTGGGAGTCGGACAGGTTGAATTCCGGCTTGACATAATTCGTGGCGGTGCCGACAAGGTCGACAAAGCCCATGACGAAGAACGCGGCCATCACTGGGACAAGCGCCCTGACTGTGGTGTTCTTCGCCGTCGCTGTGGTGTTGCCCATAATTTCCCCTTTTGATGCAACGCGATTGGTGACGGTTGATGCAGTTGATGTGTGGGCTTCCGACAGTGCGTTGTTGCGCAAGCGTACGGAGTGGACACACCCCAGCCGTCACTGGTGATAGGCCGGATAACGGTTGGGGCGTGGGGAGCCGCACGCTATTGTGCGGTCAGGGAATCAGTTGTGGTGCGTCTGGGTTCACAGGCCGGCTTCGGCGAGATAATCAGGAATGTGCTCCGGATACTCAGGCCATGCGCCATCGTTCGTGCACACGAAGGCGGCGGTGTTCACGGCGGCGCGGTGGGCTTCCTCGAGGCTCGCGCCGGTGAGGATCTTCGCTGCGAAAGTGCCGGAGAAGGAGTCGCCAGCGCCGACCGTGTCCGCGACCTCGACATGCGGGGTGGACAGCGTGGAGCTGTCGCCGGTCTTGGAAATGATTGTGCTGAAGGTCGCGCCGCCGGTCAGGATGATGTAATCTAGGCCGTACTGGGTGAGGAACCAGCGGCAGGCCTCGTCGTCGGAAGTGCCGCGGATGCCGAACATGTCGCGCAGCAGCAGGAGTTCCGCATCGTTGAGCTTGAACACGGTCGCGTAGCCGAGCAGCTCCTCGATCAGCTCCTTGGAGTAGTGGTCGCCGCGGATGTTGATGTCGAAGAACTTCATGGCGCCGGGCTTCGTGTGCTTGAGCAGCTCGACGATGGTGTCATGCGATTCGGGGGAGCGCAGGCCGAGCGTGCCGAAGCACACGCAGTCGGCTTTCTCGACCTGATCGATCAGTTCGTGGGTGTACAGGATGTGGTCCCATGCCACGCCGCGGACAATCGTGTACTCCGGGATGCCGTTCTTGAGGGCGACATCCACGGTGCCGGTCGGCCAGGCGTTGCGCTGGATGATTGCGTTGATGCCGGCGTCCTTGGTGACTTTGACCAGTTCGTCGCCGAGATCGTCTTCGCCGACCGCGCTGATCGCGTAGCCGTCCGCGCCGTTGTGCATGGCGTGGTAGATGAAGTTGACCGGGGCGCCGCCTGCGCGCTTGCCTCCGGGGAGCATATCCCACAGAAGTTCGCCGAGTGAGAGAACGATTGGCTGTGCCATGATGGTTCCTTTCGATATGTTGGTTGTTGTGGTTGGTTTGTTCTGTTTTCCGATTGGGAAATCTTGGGGCGGGCGGCCGTGCTGTTGCGCTGCGGCGGCTGTGCGGCGGCCGGTGATGGCTATCGCACGGTGTTGGTTATGTGATAGCGAAGAACCTTGACGGGTGGTCTAGGAACTGGGTCACCGCGACCGCGGCGGCGCCGATGACGGCGGCATCCGCGGGAAGTTTGGACAGGCAGATGGTGGTTGCCTTGTTGAGTTCGGGAATGACACGTTCATCGACCACTTCGCGCGCGGCTTCGAGCAGGGGTTGACCGCCTTCGGCGACGATGTCGCCCAGTACGATGCGCTCGGGGTTGAACGTGTTGAAGATGGTCACGCAACCGTAGCCGACGTACCGGCCGATGTCATGGACGAGCTCTTGTGCCGCGTGGTTGCCGTGGGCGGCCTGCTCGAACAGTGCGTGGCATGCCTGCTTGTGGGTCATGCCGCCCATGTCGGGGACGATGCCGGTTCCGGCGAGCCGCTCGTGGATGGCGACCGCGGAGCAGTAGCGTTCGAGGCATCCGCGGTTGCCGCAATCGCAGGGCAGGCCATTGACGTCGATGCTGACATGGCCGATTTCGGCCGCGGCACCCTGGGCTCCGTTGACGAGCCTGCCATCGTCGATGACACCGAGGCCGACGCCTTCGCCCAGCAGATAATAGGCGAGATTGTCGCAGTTGTTGCTTGCCGGATCGAACAGATATTGCGCGAGCACGCCGGCGCGGGCGTCCTGCTCGACGAACACCGGTACGCGGAACGCATCGGAGAACTCATCGAGGAAATTGAATGTGCGCCAACCCTGCATTGAGGAGACGACGGCGGTTCTGCCTTCGTGGCGCAGGTAGGGGCCTGGGACCGCCATGCCGATGGCGACGATGGAAGGGTTACTGTCAAGCAGGGTGCTGATGGTCTCGTGAATGCTGTGGATTGTCTCGGGAATCGTGTCGTTCTTGACGGTCGGCAGGTCTGTGAGGCTTGATGTCGCGCCCTTGAGGTCGAATACGCCGATTTCGACGAGGCTGCGGGCGAATTTCACTCCGATGAAATGGAACTGTTTGGGGTCGAGTTCCAGGCCGATGGACCGGCGGTTCTTGCGACCTTCGATGCCGCCCACTTCGTGGATGATGCCGGCGTCGATCAGACGTGCGGTGATTTTCGTGATTGCCGCCGCGGATAGGCCGAGTGCGTGGGCGATGCTGGCGCGTGAGCTGATGCCGTGCGTGTACAGGTAATGCAGTACGCGGGATCGGTTGGTTTCTGAAACCGTTGACTGGGTGGTCGGGGTGGTTTGGCTGGTCTTGCCGGTCGATTCTGCGTTCATGGCACCTCCTTGCACGCGTTCTGCCTGCTCCGCTTGCAAGCGGACGGTTCGTCTTTGAATCTGAACTTGATTAAAAGTTTAACTCGGTTAACACAAAACGGCAAGCAGGGTTGTCGGCGTGTCGTGTGCTGGTTTCCGAACTGCTTACCTCACGCCTCGCTTCGCATGTCGGCCGCCAGGGTGCGCATTGAAAGATGACCCTGGCGACGACTTCGACTAGGCACCGCGGCATCTGCCGCTTCCCGTGTGCGATGGCATGTGTAATCCTGCGTTGTCTGTGATCGCCAGAGCTGGTGTGGAGCGTTGGCTGTGTTGTGTATGCCATGACATGCGTGAGGCCTATTGACACTGTGATTGTTCGTGGCGGAGGGGGGTATGTGCTGTGTCATGTGTGCACCGGCATGCGTTGGATGCTATATATCGTGATGGTGCCTATAAATCGTGATGGTTCTGTCGTGTTGCGTATGCCTTGATATGCACAATAGGTCGGGGTGCGCTGCGATTATCCAGAAGGACAGGCAACCTGCTGTCTTGCGTATGTCGGGACATGCGCGATGGCTGATTGTTGCCGTGCCGGGCCGAGTCGATTGGGTCGTTTGCTGCGCTATGCATGTCCGGGTATGCGCCGACTGCTGGATATCGCGATAGTCGTGGGGAGATGATGGTGTCTGGTACGTCACGTATGCGGGGACACGCGTGATGTTGTGGTTGTGCTGTGGTTGCATGGGCGAGCGCGGGCATCTGTTGCGGTACGCAACCTCGGGATACGCATCTGATTGGTTGTTGGAAATTATTGTGCGCAGGTCTGGCTGTTCGCGAATCATGCATGTCGTCGCATACGTACTGCCTCAGTTGGTCTTCAGGGGCTCGCGTTTCCTCGCGGCTCCCCGCGCCGCCGCCTGATTGTAGACTCTCTTGGCGGATTCCGTGATGTTGGGCGTACCGACCTGTGCACAACAGAATGCTTCTTCCAACTTCTATCCACATGTCTTGGTTCATCCCGTTTTCAAAGTGCAAGTGCAACACCTCAGCTAGGGTTGTGGGTTGAAAGAAAAAATAACAAGCCCTAGAAAGGTGTTGCACCGATGTCATCCTACAGCCACCTGACGGCAAGCGAGCGGGTCCTGATCGACAGGCTCCGTTTCCGCGGGCACCGGTCGATCCGCCAGATCGCGGACATGATCGGACGCAGCCCGTCCACCGTCAGCCGCGAGTTGAGACGCAACCTGTGGAACCCGTCCAACGAGAACGAGTCGTACCGTCCGTACCGTCCCGCGCGCCTGAAGACCGGGGCGTGGACCGGCGGGCCGTACTATTGCGCGTCGGCCGCGCAGCGCCTGGCCGTCAAGCGGCGCGAACGGTGCGTGCGCCGGCGGCGCATGTCATACGACCGGCTGGTCGCGTGGGTCATGGACGCGCTGCGGCGCGGCTGGTCGCCCGCCACGATGGCCGGCAGGCTGCGCCTGGAGTACCCCGACGACCCGCTGATGCGGCCGGCCATGAGACGCTGTACTCGTGGGTGTACCGGCAGGCGGCCGACGGGACGCGCGACCTGCGCGCCTACCTGCCGCGCGGCCATCGCCGGCGGCGGGCGCGCAAGGGGCGGCGCGGGCGGCGCATCCCCATCCCGGCGCGCGTGTCAATCCACGAACGGCCCGCCGCGGTGCAATCACGCCGCGAGTTCGGGCACTGGGAATCGGACACCGTGATCGGCGGCGGGGTCACGCGCCGGTGCACCGACACGCAGGTCGAACGCAAGACCCGCTTCCTGGTCGCCACACTGGTCGATTCGAAGGAGGCGGCCGCGACCGCGGCCGTCGAGGCGCGCGTGTTCGGCGCGCTGCCGCCCGCGGCTAGGACCGGCCGCACATGGGACAACGGCAGCGAGTCCGCGCTCCACCTGTTGGTCGACGAGTCGACGGGCATGCCCGCCTATTACGCGGACCCGTACAGCTCATACCAGCGGGGCAGCAACGAGAACCGCAACGGCATGATCCGCCGCTACCTGCCCAAGGGCACGAGCCTGGACGACATGGCCCAGGACGAGCTCGACGAGACCGCCCGGCGGATCAACGGCACGCCCCCTGAAGGTCCTCGGCTGGCTCACACCGGCCGAGGCATGGGACGAGCAAATGGAACGACTCGCCGCCCAAGACACACCCGTCCCCGGGCACCCCGTACAATCAACCCCAACCCACAACACAAGGCAATGTTGCACTTCAAACTAGAAAACGGGCATGATGCACGGCGGCATCTGTTTGGATATGGTCGAATCATGACAGAGATATTGCAATGCCCGAAACTCGTTGAACGTTCCCGCAATCTTGGTACAGGGGAATTCTTTGAATCCACGCGTGCCAGACTGATACGCGTCCGTGCTGTTACGCTGCAACGCTGCCGTGAAGCCCAGTCGCGAAGTCGTAAACGTCTGATATTCGGCTTGGAGACTGCACTGAAACTGATGTGTGTGGAAGTCCCCACGGAGATTGACGATGACCGCTTGACCGCGGTCGCTCCTGATTGTCCCAGCAGACCACAGCTTCATGGTGTCCGGTCAATCGTCTGGCCATACGAATTGCCGACGTTGACTGTCGACGGTATAACGTGTGTGACGCCGGGCATGACATGGATCATGTATGCCGGCAAGGTAGGGTTGCGGGAGATGGTCATGCTCGGTGATGCGCTCATCCGCCGTGATGCTGAGCAGAAGTGCTGTTCCATCGGGCAGCTGGAATCGGCTGTCACGGATTTTCTTCGGATTGCTAGCTTCCGGGGCCGCAATCGATTCCAAACATGTACGCGAGGGCTGAAGCTGATACGCGAGAACACCGACTCCTTTCCTGAAACTCTTCTGCGGCTAGCGCTCATGCAGCGTGGATTGCCATGTCCGCAGGTCAACTATTGTCTGGAACTTCCTGGCGGAACCGGTGGTCGCGGCGAACGGTTGTTTCTGGATTTGGCGTACCCGCAAGCCCGTGTGGCAATTGAGTATGACGGGCGCCAGCATGCTTGGCAGTGGGATCGTGATCAGCGTCGGCTGAAGATGATTGGCGACGCGCATTGGGTACACGTTGCAGCGACCAACGCTGACTTGTGCAGTGAGCAGTCGCGCGCGGCGTTGGTGGCAAGCGTTGCTGACCGGTTGGAACGCCAGTTGGGTCGCCGGGTGCGGGTGGGAAAGACGTTGACGCTTCGCCAGTTGTCTGATCCGCGTCGTGCTCTTGCCCATTGAACCGCACAGGGTGTCGGATTACGTATCTGTCGGCATGCGCCAGCCGATGGATATCTGCTGCGAAGACGTTTCCCGGTGGCCTATGTCTGCATTCGTATGTCCGGACATACGTGGCGTGTCTTTAGTAAGAGGAAGGCGGGGGAATGGGGGTATTTCTGTTAAGTTGCGTGTGCCGGGATATACGCAACTTGTCACCAAGACGGCAATGTCATGGTGATGGCGGTGATATGTCGAGACATGTATGGCGGGACATGCGGAGCTGACGGGATGGGGCGCAAATTGTGTGGGAAGAATAGCGGTCAGGTAAGTTGCGTATGTCGAGACATGCGGAGCGGGTGGGACGACTCGATGATGGTACAGCCAAGATGGGGATCGGGCATGTTACGTATGTCGACGCATGCGCGGCTGGAGGGGTGGCCCGAAAATCGTACTAGGAAAAAGCGATTAGGCGCGTTGTGTATGTCGAGGCATACGGCCGCCGCACAATGCCCTTGGCTTCAAAACGATGCGTGGACGAAACCGGATGCTTGCGCATGTTTTCGCATACACGCGCGACCGTTCGATGTTCAGTTCTGCCGCTCGTATGGCAGAGAGCAGCATACCCGCGCCAGAACCTTCCTGCCTTGGCGATTGTGACCATCCCGATCAGTGGGTATGCGGGTATGACTACAGTGGCAGTGATTGAAAGGTAGGAAATTCCCTTGTGCAGCGGTGCGCCGACACGCGTGACTGGCCGGGCCATCGCGCAACGTGCGTGAGCGTGCCATCACCTACAACCGTTCGCGCAGGGAATGGGACGAGTCTGGAGGCATCATGGATTCGGTGATCACCGAAGCAGACAAGGCGTACGAGGCCGAAGAACGTAAGAACGCCCCGGGCCCGGACCAGCCGATGGCAGACCGGGTGAACAACCGTTCGTTGCGCCCGAACAGCGAGACGTTTCGCCAGTTCATGACCACCGGCTGGGACAACGCCGAGCCGGCGGTCGAGCCGTTGGAATCGAGCAAGTACATCGGCAAGCGTCTTGAGGCGCTGGGCAAGCGGTTCCCGGGCGAGCGCATTGTCATTCCCGCGGGTCAGCCGAAAGTGCGCAACAATGATTGCGATTACGCCTTCCGTCCGGATACCGCGTTCGCGTACTATACCGGCTTGGGCTGCGATTACGAGGCGGGTGCCGTGCTCGTGCTCAACCCGCTCGATCCGAACAGCGCAGAGGCGAAGGCCGGCAAAACCCATGCACCGGAACTGTTCGTCGCCCCTCGTGCCGATAACAGCACGGCTGATTACTACCGTGACACCCATTACGGCGAGTACTGGGTCGGCCCGCGTGCCGGCCTGCGTGAGCTCAAGGCGATGACGGGCATCGAGACCCATGACATCGCCACGCTTGAGGACGCGATCAGCAAGGATGTCGGCGCCGAGGCGGGTGCCGTGCAGCTGCGCGTGGTGCGCACCACCGATCCGTCGATTACGCAGATGGTCGAACGGGTGCGCGAGGCGAACGGTTTCGGCGACCCGGATGCGAACACGAAGGCCGATGAAGCGTTGGCGGAGTTCGGTTCTGAGCAGCGCATGGTCAAGGACCAGTATGAAATTGGCGAGATCCGCAAGGCTGTCGAGGCCACGAAGCACGGTTTCGACCGTATGCTCACCCACTTGCCGCGCGTGATCGGCCGCCCGCGTTCCGAGCGCATGCTGGAGGGCGCGTTCAATTCGGTGGCACGCGAGGAGGGCAACGCCGTCGGCTATGACACGATTATCGCCTCGGGCAAGCATGCGCCGATTCTGCACTGGATGCGCAACACCGGCGTGGTCGGCGACGGCGAACTGCTGCTCGTCGATGCTGGTGTCGAGGTCGATAGCCTGTACACGGCTGACATCACGCGCACTTTCCCGGTCAATGGCAAGTTCACACCGTTGCAGCGCAAGCTGTATCAGGCGGTGCTGGACTCCCAGCAGGCCGGTTTCGAAGCCGCGCAGCCGGGTGCCACGTATTCGGATATCCATCATGCGTGCATGCGCGTAATCGCCGAGCGCCTGCACGAGTGGGGCATTCTGAAGGTCCCCGTTGAGGAATCCCTGTCCCCGCAAGGACAGCAGCATCGTCGTTGGCTTGCTTGCGGTGTCGCGCACCATCTGGGGCTTGACGTACATGATTGCGCGCAGGCCCGCTACGAGTCGTATCAGGGCGCGAAAATCACGCCGGGCATGATTTTCACGATTGAGCCTGGCCTGTATTTCGCGGCGAACGATTTGCTGCTGCCGCCTGAGCTGCGTGGCATCGGCATTCGTATCGAGGATGATGTGCTCATGACCGAGCACGGCCCCGAATGGATTTCGGCCGGCATCCCCAAGCAGATCGACGAGGTCGAGGCTTGGCTTGCCGAGCGTGCCGCGGCGCGTGGGGACTGAGATCCTGCGTCCCTGAGGCATCAATCCGTTGCGATGGCCATGCCGGAGCAAGTCATCGCAACGGATTGACGTATCTTCCGGTACTTTCGGGCACGTTTCGACACGTTCCAGTACTGACGGTACGTTCCGCACGTTTCGACACGTTCGGATGCGTTCCACACGCTTCGGTACGTCCCGCACATTCCGCACTTTCCGACACGTACCCAACCCCGATTTCCACATCCCGCCTCCACGCCCAATCCTTCCGTACACTCAACCTTCCCATACCCCCGCCCCTCAACACCACCGACAACAAGCATGGAGCATCAATGCCGACACCTGATTTCATCATCGAATTGCGTAAATCCATCGGTCACAGCCTTCTATGGTTGACCGGCGTCACCGCCTATGTGCGCGACGATGCCGGGCGCGTGCTGCTCGGCCGGCGTTCGGACACCGGGCAGTGGGCGCTCGTCTACGGAATCGTCGAGCCGGGGGAGGAGCCGGCGGATACCGCGGTGCGCGAAATCAAGGAGGAAACCGGCGTGGACGCGGTCGTCACCGATCTGGTGGCGGTCACCAGCAGCGACCGCATCATCACCTACGGCAACGGCGACCAGGCGCAGTACATGGATCATTCCTTCCTGTGCTCACTACGCCCCGGCGGCAACGCGAGGCCTTTCGTGGGCGATGAGGAAAGCCTCCAGGTCGGCTGGTTCGCTGTGGACGACCTGCCCAGTCCGCTCGCGGCGAGCACCGTCGAGCGCATGGCCGTGTTCCGTGATTACCTTGAGCGCCGCGAGCATGGCGACCGTGCCGCGGTTTTTCGCGGTGGGCGCTGATTGCGGATTCCCCATGGATTTCGCATACAATTCGCATAGAATAGGAACAAAGTGCCCGCATTGGCCTCCAGACGGCAATCCGGGCGCGCGAATGCGGTCTGCCAGCGCCGGCCGCATGTCCCCACAGCACAGCAATAGGCATAGGAAAGAGACCAGCGGGTATGTCGTTTGAACATCCGAATCGCAGCGGTGAGAACATCCGTGACGTTGAGCGTGAAATCATGAAGCGCCCACCGGAACACAACAAGACGAATCTCGACCTCGACCGCATGAACATGATGGTCGATTTGCTCGGCAACCCGCAGGATAGCTTCCGCGTCATCCACATCACTGGCACGAACGGCAAGGGGTCCACCGCGCGCATGGCGGAGGCGATCTGCCGTTCGTATGGCATGCGTACCGGCCTGTACACGTCCCCGCATCTGGAGAAGATCAACGAGCGGATCGCCATTGACGGCCAGCAGCTGTCCGATGATGATTTCATTGATTCGTGGGACCAGATCAAGGATCTGGTTGCGCTGGTGGACCGCAAGATGGAGCAGGAGAACAAGCCGCCGATGAGCTTCTTCGAGGTGCTCACCTCGATGGCGATCTGGAAGTTCGCCGACGCCCCGGTCGATGTCGCGATTTTCGAAGTCGGCATGGGCGGCGCCTGGGATGCGACGAACGTGATGGATGCGGATGCCGCGATCATCGGCCCGGTGGACATGGATCACATGCAGTGGCTGGGCGATACGGTCGAGAAAATCGCTACCGAGAAGTCAGGCATCATCAAGCTCGGCTGCACGGCGATTATCGGCCGTCAGCCGCACGCCGAGCAGGTCATGCCGATTCTTGAAGCCGCAGCGAAACGCAACAACGCCACGCTGGTTCGCGACGGCGAGGAGATGGAAGTCGTCTCCCGCGTCCCTGCAGTCGGCGGTCAGATGGCGACGCTGCGCACGCCGGAAGGCGAATACCGTGACGTGCCGATCGCGAAATTCGGCGAACATCAGGCGCATAACGCCTTGGCAGCCCTTGCCGCCGCGGAAACCGTGATTCCGGTCAACGGCCAGCTTGACCAAGATCTGGTCGATGAGGCGCTCGGCAGTGTGAAGGTACCCGGCCGCATCGAACAGGTCCGCACATCCCCGACGATCATTGTCGATGGCGGGCACAACGTGAACGCCGCCCAGTCTTTGCGCGCCGCAATCGAGGAGAATTACAGCTTCCAGCAGCTGGTCGGCGTGGTCGCCATGATGGGTGACAAGCAGGTCGAGGAATATCTTGGCGTGCTTGAGCCGATTCTGAGCGAGATCATCGTCACCGAGAACTCGTGGCGTGACCGCGTCATGCCAGTCGAAGAGCTGGAGAAGATCGCGGTGCGCGTGTTCGGCCCGGACCGTGTGACCGTCATCAAGGATCTTCCGGACGCCATCCAGGCCGCTGTCGACAAGGTCGATGCTGAAGATGACCTGGGCGTCGGCTATGGGCATGGCGTGCTGATTTGCGGCAGCTTCGTCACTGCGGGCGACGCGAGGACATTGCTGACCGAACATATGGCCTCCGATCTGGCCAAGCCGAAGGCCGAACGCGTCAATCCGCCCGTTGTCTCGCCTGAGGACGCGGACGATGCCGGCAAGAGTGCCGACACTGCTGACACCGACGGCAAGCCGGAAACCGACGATGTGATCAACGAGATCCTCAACGCCGGCGAGGAAGGACTGAAGTTCACCATCGACGCACGCACGTCAGGCAATACGGACAAGTCCGCCGGTAACACATCCGGAACCAGTAACGCCTGACCGGCCAGAACCCCACCACGCCCATGTATCTCAAGGAACTCACCCTTCGCGGATTCAAATCCTTCGCGAACCCGACGACGCTGCGCTTCGAGCCGGGCGTCACAGCCGTCGTCGGCCCGAACGGGTCAGGCAAATCCAACATCGTTGACGCCCTGACTTGGGTGATGGGCGAACAAGGCGCCAAAAACCTTCGTGGCACGTCGATGGAGGACGTGATTTTCGCGGGCACCTCCACCCGGCCGCCTGCGGGGCGCGCGCAGGTCTCTCTGACCATCGACAACACCGATCACGCGCTCGACATCGACTACACGGAAGTGACCATCAGTCGTACGCTGTACCGCAACGGCGGGTCGGAATACGCAATCAACGGGTCGGCGTGCCGGCTGCTGGACATCCAGGAACTCCTGTCGGATTCCGGCCTCGGCCAGCAGATGCATGTAATCGTCGGGCAGGGCAGGCTTGACGCCATTCTGCGCGCTGACCCGAGCGGACACCGCGCGTTCATCGAGGAGGCTGCCGGCATTCTCAAGCACCGCAAACGCAAAGAACGGGCGTTGCGCAAGCTGGCGAACACCGAAGACAATCTCGCCCGGCTTGACGATTTGCTGCGCGAAATCCACCGCCAGCTCGGCCCTCTGGGGCGTCAAGCGCGTGTTTCTCGGCGTGCAGACACCATCCAGATGACCATCAGGGACGCCCAAGCCCGGCTGTTCGCCGATGACGCGTGCCAGTTGCGAGATAAGCGTGACCATCTGCGCGGCGATCTCGCCGACACCCGCCGCCAGCTCGCTGCGTTGCAACAGGGCTTGGCGAAAGCCAAAGTGCGCATCGAACAGGTGGAGGCCATCACCTCGGGATCTAACCCGCAGCTCGCCCAAGCGAATCAAGTGTGGCACGATTTGTCGCGCCTTGAGGAACGATTCGGCTCTCTTGCTTCTGTGGCCGCCGAACGCGCCGCTTCCATCCGCTCGCAGATTGTGGCCGATACCGGCGAAAACCCCGACATGCTCACCAAACGCGCCGACGAACTTGAGCGGCAGGTAGCCAAGCAGCGGAGTGCAGTCGATGACGCGCGGCTCGCCTATGATCAGGCGACCGAAACACGCGCCGACCATGAACGGCGGCTCGCCTCGATTCGCCAGACCCTGACCGAACTGCGCAAAACCGCGAAACAGCGTGACGCGCATATCGCCAATCTGCGGGAACTGGTCGCTCGCGAGGAATCGGCGGTGCATGCTGCGGACACCAGAATCGCCGACCTGTCCACACAACTGTCCGATATGCGGACGCAAGCGGAGCAGGCGCGCACGCGCGTCGCTGAACTGGAACAGGAACGCCAAGACGCTGATGACGACGGGGGAGCGGCACTCGACGCAGCCAGAACAGCCCTCCAGCACAGTCAGGAGGCGCTTGATGAGACGCTTGCCCGGCAGCGGGAGCTCAACGGAAAAATCATCTCCCTGCAAGCCAAGGCGGATGCGCTCGCCGATACTTTGGACAGCCGCAATGCCGCCGGGGAGCTTGAAACCGACCGGGATATCGCCGTGATGGGGCGGCTTGCGGATTTCATCCGTATCGAAGACGGATGGGAGGAAGCCGTCGCACACGCCCTCGGCGACTATGCGAGCGCGATTGTCGTCCCTGGGCAGGAGCAGATGCTCGCCGCTCTGGAACGTGCGCAGGACCATGCGCTCGGCAAGGCGGTGCTGCTGCATCCGCTCGGCGGGCAAACGGACGATGCTGCTGTCGGCACTGATAACGTTGATGCTGATAATGCTGATGACGCTGATGACGCTGGCGTCAACGCTGCCGCCGTCAGCACCGCTGCCACCGCTGATACTGCCACAAGCCGACCAAAACCGCACGAATCCGCCGCCGCGCTGGTCGACGCAAACCCGCATGCTCAAGACCCTGAGTCCGCCCGTCGTGTCACAGCTGCGGTGCGTGCACTACTCGCCGACACCGCCGCGAAGGAGGCCCGTGACGATGCCCTCAAGGCCGTCAATCAGGGCCCGTGGAAACGAGCGGTAACCCGTCAGGGAGAGGTGCTTACCGCGGTGGGGGCGCAAGGCGGATCATCCCTGTCGCAAAGCGATCTGTCGCTAGCCGCAAAGCGAGACAAGGCGCTTGCCGACATGCAGGGATTGCGCTCCCGGCTTGCCGACATCGATGCGTCTGTGGCAGAGCTGACTGAGAAACGCGACCAGGCCCGGCTCGACGTTGACCGTCAGGCGCAGTTGCGTACCGAGGCACGAGTCAAGGCGCAACAGACGCAACGAACGCTGAAGGCGGCGCGGGAACGGGTCGAGACCGCCGCACGGCAGCTCGCACGCGTCGAGGAGACGTTACGCAGCGCATCACAAGGGCGGGACGACCATCAAGGCAAGCTTGAGGATGTGCGCAAGGCGTTGGCGACCGCGCAGGAATCGCAGGATACGAACGCCGACCTTGACGACCTCGCCGCCCGCGAACATCAACTCGAGCAGCAACTCGGGCAGACGCGCGAACAGGAGGTGTCCGCGAAACTCGCATGGAAGGAAGCCGACCGGCAAGCCCAGTCCTTGCAACGGCAAATCGGCTTGTTACGCGACAACGCCGAACAGGCGAGGCAACGTCAGGCACGAATCCAAGAACAGAACGACACCCGTCGCCGGCGGGCGGATGCGGCGGACCAGGTCTCGAATGATGCCGCCGCCTGTGCACGGCTCGCCCATGCAAGCGTCGTCCGCGCCGCACAGCGCCGCGATCGTTTGCAAGCGGAACTGTCCACCCATGATGAGGAACTGAAAGCATTGCGGGCGGAGCGCGACCGGTTGGAACCCCAGGTGCAGCGTCTGCAGCGCGACGAGCATGAGCTTGATGTGGAGCGAGAACGGCAGGCTGCCGCTTGGGGACAACTCACGCAGAAGGTCGCGGACACGCTCGGTATGGATATGGACGAGCTGGTCGAGCAGTATTCCCCTGATCACCCGGTGCCGGTGTTATCGCCGGAGCATGCCACTGCTCCGGGGGAACACCAGTCGGAAGCACAGAACGAGGATCAGGCAGCCCCGGCGACCGTCCCGTACGTGCGGCAGGAGCAGATCAAACGTCTGGAACGCGCCCAGCGCGACCTCAAGGCCTTGGGCAAGGTCAACCCGCTCGCCGCCGAGGAATATGAGGCGCTCAACGCGCGCAACCAGTATCTGCACGACCAGCGTGACGATGTTGCGAAAAGCCGTCAGGACCTGCTCAAACTCGTGCAGGATTTGGACCAGACCATGGTCAGTGTGTTCTCCAGCGCGTTCGAAGACACGGCCGCCGCATTCCAGCATGTGTTCGCCACCCTGTTCCCGGGTGGTACCGGCCGGCTCAGGCTTGAAGACCCGGACGACATGCTGGGCACGGGCGTGATTGTCGAGGCAAGCCCCGCCGGCAAGCGCATCAAGCAGCTGAGCCTGTTGTCGGGCGGCGAACGTTCGCTGACCGCGCTGGCCTTGTTGTTCGCGATTTTCACGGCCCGCCCCAGCCCCTTCTACGTGATGGACGAGGTGGAAGCCGCGCTCGACGACGTGAACCTGACGAGGCTGCTGGACGCGCTGGATGATCTGCGCGAGCATGCCCAGCTCATCATCATCACGCACCAGCAGCGTACGATGGCCATCGCCGACGCGCTCTACGGCATCACCATGCGCGCCGACGGCGTGAGCGCCGCCATCAGCCAGCGGTTGGAACGTCGCCGCTGACGGTTGACGGCTGACGGCGGTTCCGCCAGCTGCCGCCGCCATGCCGGCTGATGATGCCAACCGGTCAGAACTTCAAGCGCATATGCTCGAAGTTGACCCGGCCCCAGAACCGCTGCCTCAAGGTATCCTCACGGCACAGCAGCGGGCTGCTCCAATGGCCCGAGTCGAACATACGCATGGCGTCATCATGCTTGGCCCCATGTGTCTCATGGTCGATGACGCTGCGCGGAACCATCGTGAACAGGAAATCGTCGTCGGCGGCAAGTTCCTTGGCGGACAGAGCATCATGCAAATCATGATGCATGACGAAATGCTCGATCAACGGCTTGACGAACGGGCATCCGGCCAGACTGACATAGTAGGTGTTCCTGCCGGGACGCGTGTTGACTTCTAGGAAATGGGGGTTGCCGTCCGCGTCATCCATAACATCGAAATTGGCATAGCCCTCGTAACCGGTATCCGCAAGGAATCGCCCGGCCGCCTCGAGCAAATCATGATGCTTGCCCGTGGACATGATAACCAGAGGATTGCCGATGCCGGTGGCGCTGCGGTCCTGCACAAGCACATCGCCGCTGACTGCCACGATGGCGGTGCCGTTGGCATCTGAGAACGTGGTCAGCGTATGCAGCGACTCGTCGCTAGCGGACAGACGCTCCTGAATGAGCAAAGCATGCGAATAGCTTGATGCGGCGACGGCATCGTAGATAGAGAACAGCTCCTGTTCGGAAGAGACGATATAGACTTTGTTTTTCCCGGGGATATCGGCATAATGCCAGTCGGCGGAGTTCGAAGGCTTGGCGATGAGCGGATAGCTCAGTCCAGACAGTTCCCGCTTCTCGCGCACGACACGCATCGACGTGCCGGCAAGCACAGAATCGTCATACGAATCGGAGAACGGCACGACGATGGTCTTCGGATACGGCATGCCCAGTCGGTCGCAGCGGGCGTAGAAGCGGTCCTTTTGCGTAATGTCGTCGAGCAGATCGAAATCGATATACGGAATCACATATCCCAGTTCTTCCAGCTCCTGCTTGTGCTTCGACAGGTTGCGCACATGCCAGTCGCTTGCCCCTGCGATGACCACGGGCTGCGCGTCGAAATGACCCGCATGGGCGTGGAGCCACTCCATCAGTCGCTGTTCTTTGTCGATATCTTCGATAGTGCGGTAATCGGTGAATCTACTGGCTGAAGAGTACTTGATGTCAGCGCCCGCCAGCATGGTCGTCTTGCTGGAATAACACCGGTGAAGCTCTCGCGCGTATGAATATCCGAGAGTGTCTCCGCCAAGGACGATTGGCTCAAAATCCATAATTATTCCTTACCTGTCATGAATGTCGAATGCGTTCGCTCTGTATGCCGCGTCAACCCAGCAAGCGTGCAAAAATCGCGTCATCGCCCTCATACGGTGTATGCCGGTTCAGTCGCTTGATCCAGCGTTCGTTCCCCTTTCCGATGGCGAGGATGACGTCGAGACGCTCCGGGTGACTTTTCGCGACTGCTGCGGCGTTTTCGATGGCCTGTGCGCGATTGAGGATGATGTCGGACTTGACTTGCGAGTCGGTGACGTAGCCTGCCATCTTCTTGCAGATATCTTCCGTGGGTTCCGTATTGGTGTCCTCCTCGGTGAAGATGAACCGGCCGATTCGATGCTGGGCCGCTTCAACGATCTCCTTGCGGCGGTCGTACGCCTTGTTACCCGCGGAACCTGTAATCACGGTGATATTCGGGTGACGTGTGCCGAAGCGTTCGTTGACATAATCAAGCAACGCCGTCATGGAAATCCCGTTATGCGCGTAGTCGACGATGGCGACGGTATTCGTGGACGGGTCTTCGAAGCGTTCCATGCGGCCAGCAATCTTCACGTGCTCCATCGCATGCAGGGCTTCCGGCGACGCGTCAAGCCCCAAAGCGTGGACGATCGCCAGCGCGGCGGCGGCGTTCGCATAGTTGAAATCACCGTCAATTGCGAGCGAGAACAAGCCGAAATCGACGCCATCGGCCTCGATCCGGTACTGCGTGTGGGCGGGGTCTGCGGGGCTTGCCACAACATCGGCGGGCGTGGTGAGTTTCGCCTCGTCATGCAGCGCGAAGGTGACGATGCTCCGCCGGTCGCGCTGCGCCTGCTGCCTGATCAGATCGGCATGATCCGCGTCGGCGCCGAGCACGAGCGTGTGGCAGTTGTCGACGATCTGCCGCTTGCACCACAGGTAGTCCTCGAATGTCGGGTGCTCGATAGGACTGATATGGTCGGGGGAGATGTTCAGGAACACGCCCACGTCGAAGGTCAGGCCGTACACGCGATTGACCTTGTACGCCTGCGAAGAGACCTCCATGACCAGATAGCGCATGCCGTGACTCACGGCCTCGCCCATCATGCGGAAGGCATCGAGCGATTCCGGCGTGGTCAGATCGGATTCCACGTACGTGCGGCCGTCTACGCAGTTGTCGACCGACGAGAACAGCGCCGCCTTGCCGCCGCTGAGGGCGCTGAGCACGGCGTGGGTGAAGTAGGCGGTCGTGGTCTTGCCTTTGGTGCCGGTGATGCCGACCACGGTCAGCTTCTCCTGCGGACGACCGTAGAATTCCGCAGATAGCAGGCTCATCGCCTTGCGCACGTCGGACACGATCAGCCCCGGGGCGGCGGTGCGCTCGTGGAACTCGGTTTCGGACACGTATGCCGCCAGCCCGCGCGCATCGATCCCGTCAAGATATTCCGGGCGGAACGCGCCCTTGCAGAACAGCAGCGTACCGGCTTCCACCTTACGCGTGTCATAGGTGACCGAAGAGAACGGGGCGTCCGAACCCTCGAATTCGCCGGCGCCCAGCGTCCAGCGGTCAGCCCTGACGATTTCGTGCAACAGATGATGCTGTTGCAGCAGCTGTGCGGCCGAAACCAGAGTCAAAGCCATGATCGAACCTTTCTTGTCGTTCCCCGTCTGCCGCCCTCATTGTAGACGGTGCGCTGTGTCGGTTCCGTGCAGGCGCGTGCGGGGAGTCCGGCGGTGCCGTCTGATTTTCGCCTGATATCTGCCGATGCGGTCACAGCCACTGATCGTGCAGCGGGGTACGGCCGCGGCTTTCCAGCCACTGATTGAACGATGTCTGCCAAGCATCATGCGCTTGCCGCTGCCAATCCATCAGCTCACCCAAGGTCAGATGCCCGACCTGGGGGTACAAGGTGCTCATCGGCTTGATGAGGTCCACCGCGGCGACCGTGTCCGCCGTGGCGTTGTGGAAATCGCCGGTGGGGACGACACCGTAATATTCCGTGGTCAAGGTCAGGGTACGCTTGCCGTGGCGCTTGGATACCGCGCGGTCGATGACCAGCGGGTCGACCACCAGCAGGCTCGATGCCGCCGGTGCCTGATTCGTCCGTTCGCTGACTTGGGGCAGCTTCCAGCGATTCAGGTCGCCTTCGAGCATATGGACGTCAAAGGGTGCATTGTAGGCCAGAAGCGGGATGTTTTTTTCCTGCGCCGCCGCGATAGCCCGCGCAATCTGGTCGATTGCGTCCGTCGGCTCCATGCCGTGTTCGGCGAGATAGTCGTCGGTGAAGCCGTTGACGGCGCTCGCCCTTGGATTCATCCGCCGATGCGGGTTGATCACCCACTCGGTCTCGGCGTCGCCTTCATGGCCGCGCTGCGGATCGCGCAATACGAGGGTCGCGGACACGATGGCGTCACGTCCCGCCGCAACACCCGTGGTTTCGGTGTCGAAGCCAAGCAGCCACGAAGAGCCAAGCTGCGTGTCATCGCTTTGTTGCGGCGCTTCCTCCAACGCCGCAATCAGTGCGTCATAAGTCATGGTCATAAGGAACATTGTGCGATGCGAAACAGACAATCACCGGCAGGACGCTACTGCGGCTCGCCGTCATCGCCGAATACGAAACGCCGAGTGCGGCGCGTCATAGAATAGTGGGGTGAGCAACGAGCTGAACGAATCAACAGAAGAGAAGCGCAAGCGCTTCGAAAAGCTCGCCATGCCCGCGGTGAACACGTTGTACCGTCAGGCAATGAAACTGACCAATAATCCCGATGACGCGCAGGATCTGGTCCAGGACACCTTCGAACGGGGATTCAAGGCGTTTGACAGCTTCAAACCGGGCAGCAATTTCGAAGCGTGGATGACCACAATCGAGCGCAACTCGTATTTCAACCAGTACGCCAAAGCGAAGCGGCGCCCGCAGCGCGCGAACGATTCGACCGGGGAATACGATGACTGGGATATCTACTCCGCCTCCGAACATGCTTCGCAAGGCTTGGAGTCGGCTGAACAACAGTATCTCGACACGTATGCGCCCGAGGAAATCATGGCGGCGCTTAACAAACTCAGCCCTGAGCGCCGGCAGGTGTTTATCGACGCTGCGATTGACGGCAAGTCCTACCAGCAGGTGGCGGATGAGCAAGGTGTGAAAATCGGTACGGTGATGAGCCGGCTCAACCGTGCACGTACCCAACTCAAGCAGGAACTCGCTACGTATGCGAAAGAACGCGGATATGGTGTCGGGCGCACTCGTGCAGGCGAAGCTGATTCCTCTTCGCCGGTCGCGAATTCACCACGTCGCGGCCATACCAAGTCAGTCACGGCGGGCCATAATGAATAGCGACACATGTAAGCCAGCATGCCGCGGGCATCGCAGGAAGGAGTCGGCATGAATCAGTATGAGCATCATAGCCATATCTCCATCACCCGCCATACCCGCGAAGGCGTGACGCGCACCGATGTGCATATCGTGCAGATTGGTTCGTTCTCAGGCGAGGACGGCGATCCCGAAGGCGTTGAAGCCGCGCGTGACGGTGGGCATGAGTGTTTCGATCCCGAATCCTGTTGCGATGCGCAGGAGCGGGCGCTCATCGCGATGATGCGCGCCTATCTACGTCCGCAGGCGGCGCCGGAATGTCTGATCGAGCGGTTGCATCGCACCTTGGATGCATGCTGCCGTGAAGAGGAATGCGGGCATGATGATGTCCGTGATGCGCGTGATGTTCGCGACGCCTGTGACCTCCATGTCGCCGACGGCGTTGATGGGCATGTCACAGATCTGCAGCCCGATGATGTCGTACGCCACGCTGATGCCCCGCGCCCGACTGGCGGCACGGTGGTGGTACGCCGTGTGCGGGTGCCCGGCACGGAGATTGTGACGGTCACCGATTTGTCTGTCCCCGAAGGCTGGACCTTCCCCACATACCCCGACGCGCATTGAACCACCGTCGCGCGGTGATTCGACGTGTTGGCTGGTTTGTCGTCTGGGTTGTCGGCTGATACCTGTTGCTGAAATGTTGGGTTGCGTATGTCCCGGCATACGTTTCGTGTCGGATGGAAGTTGTCCTGCCCTGTCTGGGGGTCATTACACCAGACCGTGTACGTCCCGGCATACGCAACCCGCCGAATACGGGCCCGACGCGCTGCGTCCCGGTGGGGTTCGACAAGTCACGTATGCCATGGCATGCAGAATGTGCGCGAAACACACTGGCCAGAACCGTTGATCGGCTTCCATTGGCGCCACCGATCACACTTCCCGCAATACCCCTGTTCGCCACGGACAGCCGATAATCACGAACCCCAACGATTTGCGGCAAAGAAAAACCCTGCGGGCGATATTCATGTCATCACCCACAGGGTTCATGCAGCTTGTGCTGCGATGCGATGTCGCGTATGCCGCCACCGTAGACCGGCGTGTCGCGACATCCGTCAGCGCAACTCAGGCATTTGGCCTTTTGCCGTGATTAGCGGCTTTTTTGCGACGTGCCTTGCGCTTGCGTCCACGCATACCCATAATGGACTCCTTTGCTAAAGATTGGTAAGCCTACGGGATTATCGCACATCGGCGGGACGTTTACAAATCGACGGGCCGCTTCAGCGTTGTCCGACCAGGATTCAGCGTTGTTCCGCAGAGATGCGGATGCTCGTGACACTTGTATCGCCCGGCTTGATGACGATGAGATCCTTGCCGCTGCGGAAGGCGTTCGCGTATGCGGTCTGGGGTTCTACGGCGACACCTTGCGGGCGGATTGCCTCGGGGAAGCCGGTTCCTGTGCACACTTGGAACGACGTGATGGTCGTGCCGCCGCTGACGGTGATGGTCATGCCGTCCGGGCGAGTGAACACGGCGGATGCATTGCCATCTTCATCATGATGCAGGTCGGTCCAGGCGTCGTCGAAAGGCCGCCCTTCCAAGGTCGGGTTGTCGCGCAGATCGTAGATGGTGCCGTCCACGGGCTCCGTTCCTCGTGGCAGGAGCCTGTCATCGGCAACGACGTGCGTGTCTGCTTGCACGCGCAGATGGCATTCGGCATTGTCCTGCTCGATTGCGTCTCCGGTGCTGTGCCGTCCGTTGGCCAGCCAAGGGTGCATCGCAGCGGCCCACGGCGCGTCGGTCGAGCCGTTGTTCAGCGCGCTGAGCGTCAGGGACAGGCCGTACTCGTCTAGTCGGTAATCCGCGGTGACGACCACGTCGAACGGGTAGCCTTCCAATGCGGGCGCACGCCATTGCAGACTGACGCTGTTGTCCGTGCGCGCAAGCCGCGTCCAATACGCGCGATAGCCGTACCCGTGAATCGCGTTATGGCGTTCATGTTCGTCAATCGGCAGCACATACTGTGTTCCTTCGAACTCGTATTCGCCGTCTTCGATACGGTTGGGGAAGGGGATGAGCAGCTGTCCGCGGCAGCAATTGGGGATATCGTCTTCATCGAACGGCACGATGATGTCCTTGCCGTCGAGGGCGAGGCTGCGCAATGCCGCGCCCTGCTCGGTGACGGTCGCCGAATACCTGCCGAATACGAGATGATACTGCTGTCCTGTCCTTGGTGGGAACATGCCCTGACTCCTGTCCGCTAAACATATGCGCCGCTGCGGATGCCACCGCTTCGGCGCGGGTCGCTGGATTCCATGCTATCGCGATGTGCGCCTAGGCGCGTATGCGGTGGTTTTGCGCGGTGCGCGGTGCGGGCATGTGCGGCGTGTTGTGCACGAACTGCGTGAGGCTCGCCGAAACCGTGTTGGCGATGGTGGCAGGCATTACGATGAATGGTGCCTCGAACGGGGTGCGCAAACGCGTTGAGACACAGATGGGAGCGACAAGCGGTATGAGCGGCGACGGCAAGCATATTATTCTGGCTGATCCGAGGGGATTCTGCGCCGGTGTGGACCGCGCAATCGCCACCGTACAGACCATCGTGAAAACCGCGCACCCGCACAGCGGCCTGCCACCGGTGTATGTGCGCCGCCAGATTGTGCACAATCGCCATGTGGTCGACGATCTCGCTGCCCAAGGCGCGGTGTTTGTCGAGGAACTGTCCGAAATCCCCGATGATGCGGTCGCCGCGGGTGTGCCGGTGGTGTTCTCCGCGCATGGCGTTTCGCCGCAAGTGCAGGCGGAAGCCAAGCGGCGCGGAATGTTCATCGTTGACGCGACCTGCCCGTTGGTGAGCAAAGTCCATCGTGAGGTGCTGCGGTTCGTCCGTGAGGGCTATGAGATCGTGTATATCGGGCATCGCGGGCATGATGAGGCCGTCGGCGTGGTGGGGGAGTCGCCGGAGCATGTCCATCTGATCGAGCATGAGGATGATGTCGCTGATCTTGATTTCCGGCCCGGTCAGAAGCTGGTGCTGCTCACTCAGACCACGTTGAGCGTGGATGAGACCGCCGGCGTGGTGGCAGCGCTCAAGAAGCGGTTTGATTGGATTGAGGAGCCGCCGAGCTCAGACATCTGCTATGCGACGCAGAACCGGCAGACCGCGGTGAAAACGGTTGCTGAACGGGCGCAATGCGTGGTGGTTGTCGGGTCGGCGAACTCGTCGAATTCGGTGCGGCTGATGGAAGTCGCCCAGGAAGCGCTGGGGGAGCGGGGGCGCGCTCACCGTGTCGATGATGCTGCGGAAATGAATCCGTCTTGGTTCGAGGGCGTTGACACGGTCGGTGTCTCCTCGGGCGCCTCGGTGCCTGATTCGCTGGTCGACGGCGTGGTCGAGGCGCTTCGGCCGCTTGGATTCACCGATGTCTCCTATGTCGAGACTGTCAAGGAGAACATGCATTTCGTGCTCCCCGCAGCATTGCGCAAGCGATAGGGAAGCGCAAGCGCGAGGAAAGCACCAACGCATGGGGAGCATAGCCGCGCGCTAGGCTGCGGCGGGGTGCGTCGGCGTAGCCGTCACCACGTGCCGATCGGCGCGGTCGTCGCGCTGAGCACGGCGACCAGATCGTGCGGATTGACGCCGACGCTCAGGCCGCGCTTGCCGCCGGACACAAGGATTTCATCGAATTGCAGGGCGCTGTCGTCCAGCACGGTTTTGTGCCGGGTGCGCTGGCCGAGTGGGGAGATGCCGCCGACCACATAGCCGCTTTCACGCATCGCGACTTTCGGGTCAGCCATCGTCGCTTTCTTCGCACCGACCGCTGCCGCCAGGGCCTTCAAATCCATATGGCCGCTGACCGGGACGACACCGATTACGCGCTCCTTGCCGGTATCCGCCATCAGGGTTTTGAACACCTGCTTGGGATTGAGACCGAGTTTTTCCGCCGCCTCGACGCCATACCCCTCATCCATGTGATCGTTCGAGTGGTCGTACTCGTACAGTTTGAACTCCACGCCGGCACGTTCCAGTTGCAGAGTCGCCGGAGTCGAGCCCATGCCCTTGTCGTTGTGTTTCTTCTTGCCCATGCCCCACATGCTTGCACCACCGGTTGACGGGCGGCATAAGAAAACCCCTCAGAATCGCTTCCGAGGGGTTGTTCAGCGCTGGAACGCTAAGCTAGGCTCACTTGTTGAGCTCAGCGAAGTACAGCAGGGTACGGATCATGTTGGATGTGAAGCCGTACTCGTTGTCGTACCAGGAGACGGTACGAGCCAGCGTCAGGCCGTCAACGGTGTTGACGTCGGTCTGCGTCGGATCGAACACGCCACCGTGGGTGTCGCCGATGATGTCGGAGGACACGATGCCGTCAGCGTTGTAACCGTAGTAATCGGTGTCGGAGAAGGCTTCCTTGAAGGCTTCGTTGATCTCGTCAACGGTTGCGGCCTTCTCGAGAACGGTGGTCAGCTCGGTGACGGAGCCATCCGGGACCTGGATGCGCTGGGCATGGCCCTGAAGCTTGCCGTTGACCTCCGGGACGACCTTGCCGATGGCCTTCGCGGCGCCGGTGGAATGCGGAATCGTGTTGATCGCAGCGGCGCGGTTGTTGCGGGCCTTCGGGAAGCGCGGGCCGTCGAGCAGCATCTGGGTGCCGGTGTAGGCGTGGATGGTGGTCATGAAGCCAGCCTTGATGCCGAACTTGTCGTTCAGCAGCTTGACCATGGCGGCCATGGAGTTGGTGGTGCAGGAACCAGCGGACACAATGGTGTCGGTCGGCTTCAGGATCTTGTGGTTCACGCCGTACACAACGGTCGGGGTGGTCTCGTCCTTGGCCGGAGCGGAAATCAGGACCTTCTTGGCACCAGCGTTGATGTGCGCCTGGGACTTCTCGGCGGAGGTGTAGAAGCCGGTGCACTCGAGCACGTACTCAACACCGTCGTTCTTGACCCACGGGATGTTGTTGGCGTCCTTCTCGGCGTACACGGTGTATTCCTTGCCGTCCACGATGATGGAGTGATCGGTGGAGGTGACCTCAACCGGGGTGCCATCGTCATGACGGAAGGTGCCGTGGGTGCTGTCGTACTTCAGCAGGTAAGCCAGCATGGACGGGGTCGTCAGATCGTTGATGGCTGCGACCTCGATGTCACCGGCCTGACCACCACGAGCCTGCAGCTCGAAGATGCGGCGGAACGCAAGACGACCGATACGGCCGAAGCCGTTGATACCAATCTTTACTGTCATGTATATCTCCCTTAGGGATCAGGCTTCGGCGTGCGCGGGCGTAAGCGGGCACGCGCCTCAGCCATTGTTTACCAACGCTACCCACTGTAATGCTCACGGTGTACGAATGTCGCGGCAACGGTCATGCTGAAGGCGCAACTGTTATATGATTTCCATGAGTGTCCTGTGCAACGTTGCTGAACGTCGTCGCACATTGCAAACGTCTGTTTTCGTATGATGCTTGCAGACTGCGGCGAAGGGTTTCCTTGGCGCGAAGAACCCGGGTGATTCCCTGCAATCGTGGTCATCGTCACGCCGATTGACGTGGTGTCGCCAGTGCCGTGGAAACCGCGGTGCTCAACGCGCCCAGGTCGCCGCTGAATGCGTGCAGACGTTCGACGTGGGGCAATCCCGCTTCGATGGGGAACGTGACGACGAGCGTGCCGGAGCCGACGCTGACGACCGCGGGGGTGGCGGTCAGGAACTCGTTGCTGACGCCTTGGACCGTGTCGTTGAGCATAGTGGCGTGGTCGAGACGATACTTGAGACCGCGTTCGGTGACGTCGGTCGATTGGTCACTGTGCGAGAACACCGATACCATACGTCCTGCGCCGCGTGTCGCGGCATCTGCGGAAAAGGAGAGCGAACCGTCCGATATCGCAGTGACGATGGTGCCGTCGCCGAACAGGTAGCCGATGCCGCCGTGGGCTGCCAGACGCGCCAGGATTTGTATATTGGCGATGGAATGATCGACACGCCCGCCAAGCGCCCCATATATATGGAAAGTCCGGGCGCCCTTGGCCCAGCCGACTTTCAAGGCGGACAACAAATCAGGATCGTCTTTCTCTTCAGGCAGGCGGATGGTGCCGGATTGTTCTGGGACCGGCCCGCTGATGGAATCGAAGTCGCCGATGACCGCATCCGCACGGATACCCAGGGCATGTGCGTGGTCGAGACCGCCATCGGCGGCGATGACGAATGCGTTCGGCGGGACCGAAGGACGCCCGCCGAAATACGTGCCTGCCGCGAAAACGACGCATGTCGTAGCCGCACTGTCGGTGTCACGCGGTTGCTGGCGTCGCTGGCGTTCCTGTTCCATAGGGCTCCCTTCCTGATATGCGACCAGTATAATGTCGTCCGGTCAGATCGCGGGACTTGAGCCCGCCGGGGAGTTGCGTTGCCTGGACATCGCTCGCAACGAGGTCGCGA
This sequence comes from Bifidobacterium thermacidophilum subsp. thermacidophilum DSM 15837, assembly GCF_000426425.1. NCBI lineage: Bacteria > Bacillati > Actinomycetota > Actinomycetes > Bifidobacteriales > Bifidobacteriaceae > Bifidobacterium > Bifidobacterium thermacidophilum. The sequence goes on along the minus strand of NZ_AUFI01000008.1, from coordinate 302,577 downwards.
CACGCGGCTGCATTTGGTCCGGCCATGTGCTAAGCTATTGCACCGGCTTGAGAAATCAAGAAAGCGGGTGTTAACCCCACCTGGAAGCCTGTCGTGGTTTCGGGTTCAAGGCTAGACCTTGATGCGTGTCAACGCATTGTTGAATGACGATTTGGTTGTACAGGTTCGTATGACGAGATTGCGTCAGTGTCTTCCATGAACTCACCGCGAACGGTTCTGAGGGGAATCCGCTTCAGGAAATATGAGGATTGGAGTCATCATTAGCGACGAACCACGCATTAACGACGAGATTCGCGTCTCCCAAGTGCGCCTGATTGGCCCGAACGGCGAGCAGGTCGGCGTCATCGCGACCACGGTTGCGCTGAACTTGGCGAAGGAAGCGAACCTCGATCTCGTCGAGGTGGCACCGAACGCGAAGCCTCCGGTGGCCAAGCTCATTGATTACGGCAAGTACAAGTACAACGAGAAGATCAAAGCTCGTGAAGCGCGCCGAAATCAGAGCACAGCCGAAATCAAGGAGATCCGTTTCCGTCTCAAGATTGATGCCCACGACTTCGAGGTGAAGAAGGGCCATGTCATCCGCTTCCTTGAAGGCGGCGACAAGGTCAAGGTCACCATCATGCTGCGCGGCCGCGAGCAGTCCCGTCCGATCGGCGGCGTGGAGCTTCTCGAGAAGCTCGCCGACGAGGTGCAGGACTACGGCACGGTTGAATCCGCGCCGAAGCAGGAGGGCCGCAACATCATCATGACGCTTGCGCCCAAGGGCAAGAAGGTGCACACGCAGTCCGAGCAGCGCCGTCGCGGCGCTGAATCGCGTGCGGAGCGCCAGGCACGCCAGGCGGCTCGCCTCGCAGCCAAGCAGGAGTCGAAGGCCAATGCGGCTCAGGCTCCCAAAGAGGCTGTCGCCTCCGTCGAACAGAAGGAAGACAAGCCTTCCAAGTAGGCCAAATGAATGTGTCGGATGGGCCGAGCCCATTCGCCCACGCTATCCAACACGATGTGATAGATAATCACAAGGAGGGCAGCAATGCCGAAGATGAAAACCAATTCCGCCGCTTCCAAGCGCGTCCGCGTCACCGGCTCGGGCAAGCTCATGCACGCCGGCACCGGTATGCGCCACAACCTCGAGCACAAGTCGGCCAAGAAGCGCCGTCACCTGTCCGCTGACGAGGTGCTGGCCACGTCGCAGGCGAAGAAGATGCGCGGTCTGCTCGGTCGCTGAGCCGAAGCCCGTTGAGTTACTAGACGAATAGAAAGCTGAGGAAATAACTATGGCACGAGTCAAGCGCGCAGTCAACGCCCACAAGAAGCGTCGCGTCGTTCTCGAGAGGGCTTCCGGCTATCGCGGTCAGCGCTCCCGTCTGTATCGTAAGGCCAAGGAGCAGCTGCTGCACTCCTTCACCTACAACTACCGTGACCGTAAGGCGCGTAAGGGTGACTTCCGCAAGCTGTGGATCCAGCGCATCAACGCCGCCGTCCGCGCTGAAGGCATCACCTACAACCGCTTCATGCAGGGTCTGCGTCTCGCCGGCATCGAACTCGATCGTCGTGCTCTTGCTGAGCTCGCTGTCTCCGATCCGGACACGTTCAAGACCATCGTCGGCGCCGCCAAGGCTGCGCTGCCGGCTGATGTGAACGCCCCGGTCGCTGCCTGAGCACATCCGTGAGCATAGCGGCCATGCGGAGGTCTGAACCCCGCTGACCGTTGTAATGTCTCGCAATGCCCCGACTTCTCTAAGGAGCCGGGGCATTGTCGTATATCCTGCCCGTTGGTCGGCACGTGTGCCCGACGGAGACGGATGCGATGGTGTCCTGTCACGAATCGGGTGCCGTCGCCCACCTACACAAACTGTCTACGCCAAGACCGGTCTCAGTGTAGACAGTTTGTATCAGTAATGCGTTGTATTAGCAACCCGCAGTGTCAGCCGCCCGTTGTATTGGCGGCACGTTGTATCCGACGCCCATTAGGAACCGAGGCGTGGTGCTCGATCAGGGGAACTTGCTCGGTGAACGTAGGAACGGACAACCGTCGTCGTGTTGCCGTGCCTGTACCATATGCAACAGCACAGAACATGTAGGTACACCGGCACAACACCGGCACGGGAGATGATGGGACGATGGCTGAGCGATTGAATCCGTCGACGACACTGTCGTCATCGCTGCACGACCAGCTGTCGGCGTTCATCGGGCATATCGCCGTGGAACGCGGCCTCGCGGACGCGACCGTCGACGCCTACCGGTCGGATCTCGATCGCTATATCACCTGGATGGAAGATCGCGGCATTCATTCACTGGACGGAATTCGGCAGCAGGATGTGCAAGCCTATGCGCAATCGCTTGCCGGGCAAGGCCAGAGCGTGGCAAGCCGCCGGCGCCATCTCGCCAGTATCCACGAATTTCACCGATTCGCATTATCTCGTGGTGCTGTCAGCGACGATGCCTCCGCGAAAGTACGCGCCCCCAAAGGCGGATCCCATCTGCCGGATGTTTTGACAATCGACGAGGTCTCGACATTATTGGACGCCGCGGCGATGCACGGCAGCCAAGACCCCGTGGTTTTACGGGACAAGGCGTTGCTCGAATTCCTGTACGCCACCGGCGCCCGTATTTCCGAGGCCGTGGGCGTGGATTTCGCTGATATTGACTTCGATGACCGACTGGTCAGGCTCACCGGCAAGGGGTCAAAGCAGCGGCTGGTGCCGGTCGGCAGCTACGCATGTGACGCGTTGGAACGGTATCGAAGCATTGGCCGGCCTGCGCTTGCGAACAAAGCCAAGCAACCCGAGCTGCGGGCGGTGTTCCTCAACCGCCGCGGCCAGCGACTGTCACGGCAAAGCGCTTGGGACGCCGTACGCATTGCGGGGGAGCGGGCGCATCTGGCCCGTCCGTTGCACCCACATACCTTGCGCCATTCCTTCGCCACGCATTTGATCCAAGGTGGCGCCGATGTGCGCACCGTGCAGGAACTGCTGGGACATGCGTCGGTCACGACCACGCAAATCTACACGCATATCGCACCGGAAACATTGATGGAAACGTATATGACCGCTCATCCACGGGCGAGATGACCGTCCGGCATAATACAGCCGCTGGGACGTGCGGGCGATACGATGGTGTTCGGTGTGCGGCGACGCGGTCGCACGTCAGGCGTATCCGCGGCGGATACGCGGGAAGGAGCAGGCGTGGATGACACGATGACCCCGATGCGCGACACCCGTCAGGGATTATTGTCGATCATGGGCACGAATACCGGTGCAACGCAATCAATTCATGCATCCGATGATGATGAGTTGGATGCCGAGGGCGAGGCGCAGCCGGACGTGGACACGCCGCTTGGTACAGTGAACGGTATGCCAACGGATTTACTGGGACGAGAATATGAGACGTTTCCTGCGCCACAGCCGCGCCACGAGCACGGGCCTGCGCGCGTCATCGCGATGTGCAATCAGAAAGGCGGCGTCGGCAAGACCACCAGCTCCATCAATATCGCCGGCGCGCTCAGCCAGTACGGCCGTCGTGTGCTGATTGTCGATTTCGATCCGCAGGGCGCGGCTACGGTCGGCCTCGGCATCAACGCGAACACAGTGGACAACACCGTGTACACCGCCCTGTTCGACCCGTCCGTCGACCCGCACGACATCATCCAACATACGGATTTCAAGAACCTTGACGTCATGCCCGCGAATATCGATTTGTCTGCGGCGGAAGTCCAATTGGTCACCGAAGTGGGTCGCGAGCAGATTCTCGCTAGCGTACTGCGCAAAGTACGTGATGAATACGATCTCATCATCATCGACTGCCAGCCGTCCCTCGGCCTGCTCACCGTCAACGCGCTGACTGCGGCGGACGGCGTGATGATTCCGGTTGCCGCTGAGTTCTTCGCGTTGCGTGGCGTGGCGCTGCTCATGCAATCCATCGAGAAAGTCCAGTCGCGCATCAACCCTTCCCTTGAAATCGACGGGGTGCTGGTCACCATGTACACACGCACCCTGCATTCCGAGGAAGTGCTGCAGCGCATCTATGAGGCGTTCGGCGACAAGGTGTTCCATACGGTGATCTCCCGATCCATCAAACTGCCCGATGCGACAGTCGCCGCCGCGCCGATTACGATATACGCGCCGAACCACAAAACCGCACAGGAATATCGTGAAGTCGCCCGCGAAATGGTCGCGCGCGGAGTCGTCGCCTGAACGTTGGCGGATACGCCGTGAGTGGGCAGTCGCCATCCGTGCAGGGGTCGGTGCAGGCGTCGGACGGTGTCCAAAGTGATGAAACCGGTACGCTGGCCATGACGGCAATGGCGGACATGCCGGCTGCGGACGGTTTCTCCGTCAATCTGGACAACTACGCTGGCCCGTTCGACATGCTGTTGGGCATGATCGCCAACAGACGCCTCGAACTGACTGAAGTGTCCCTGTCCGCCATCACGGAAGAATTTCTTGCATACGTGCGCACGCTCGACACTGAGCGCAATATGGATGAGGCGAGTGCGTTCCTCGATGTGGCATCCGTGCTCATCGAAGCGAAAAGCGCTGCCTTGTTGCCGCATGACGAAGACGGCACCCAGGACGAACGCAGCTTGGAGGCGTTACGGGAACGTGATCTCCTGTTCGCTAGACTGCTGCAATATCATGCGTTCAAACAGGCGGCGTCCGATTTCCGTGTTCGGATGGACGACAACGCACGCCACGCCCACCCTGGCAGCGCTGACCCTGCTTTCGCCGCGATGCTGCCGCAACTGGTGTGGACGCTCACCCCGCAGGAACTTGCGGGAATCGCCGCGGCGGCATTGACGAACGCGCCGCTGGAACATGTTGCGACTCATCAATTGCATGTGCCGTTGGTTGATTTGCGGGAGCAATCCGCGTTGGTCCGCGATCGTCTGCGCGCCTTGCCCGCCGGAGAGGGCATGGCGTTCTCCAAGCTCTGCGAGGATGCGCATGGCACGCTTGAGGTGGTCGCGCGGTTCTTCGCCATTCTCGTGTTTTTCAAACAGGGAGCCGTGCAATACCGCCAGTCTGGGCCGTTCGAACCGTTGTTCGTCAGGTGGATGCCGGGCCGTCAGAGCGCCGAATTGGTTGGCGAGAAGGATATGTCATGATCGAAGACGATACGAAGCGTGAGATGGCCTCTCCGGACGGAACGGCGGCTCCGGGTGGCTTGGACAAGCTACAGCAGGCATGGCAAGTGGATGATTTTCCCGGCGGCTTGCCGGCGTGCCTGGAAGCGGTGCTGATGGTCGCGGACGGGCCCCAACAGGAGCGGGACCTGGCGCGCGCGTTGCATTGCGATCCCAAGGATGTCCGCGACGCGCTCGAATCGCTCCAACGCGAATACGACGGGGATCTCGAACACGGTATCGTCCCGCGAGGTTTCGCCTTGCGCAGCAGTGCTCGCGGATGGCAATATGTCAGCCGCAGCGAGTTTGAACCGGTTGTCGGAGCGTTCGTTACTGACGGGCAAACTTCGCGCCTGTCGCAGGCGGCGCTCGAGGCGCTCGCCATCATCGCGTACAAGCAGCCGATGACTCGCGCCCAGGTCGCTTCGATCAGAGGGGTCAATTCCGACGGTGTGATCCGATCGCTGACCGTGCGCGGACTGGTGCAGGAACATGGCGCGGACCCCCAGACGCACGCCGCGTTGCTGGAAACGACTGGGTTGTTCCTCGAATACATGGGCCTCGATTCATTGGATGACTTGCCGTCGTTGGCCCCGTTCCTTCCGACCGACGCAGGACAAGTGGTCCGCGAGGCGGCGGGGGAGCAGCTTGGCGCGTTGTAGACCGTCGCCGCGGCCGGCCTGTGCGCTTCGCGGACAGCCGATTCAACCTGTCGTGGTCCGCCGGTAATCTTGTGACGGTTTATGTGTAAGCGGTAGGTGGGTGATTCCCGCATCCGAGAGTGATACGTAGACAAATCATGCAATTAAGAGAGGTAATTGATGGCAGTTCGCGGTGATATCCGTAATGTGGCAATCGTAGCGCACGTCGATCACGGCAAGACCACCTTGGTCAACGCCATGCTCCAGCAGTCCCACGTCTTCAACGAACGTGAGGAAGTCCCGGACCGCGTCATGGATTCCAACGATCTGGAACGCGAGAAGGGCATCACCATCCTCGCCAAGAACACGGCGGTCAAGTACACCGGCCCGCTTGCCGCGAAGTACGGTGAGCCCGACGGCATCACCATCAACGTGATCGATACCCCCGGCCACGCCGATTTCGGCGGCGAGGTCGAGCGCGGTATTTCCATGGTCGACGGCGTGGTGCTGCTCGTCGACGCGTCCGAAGGCCCGCTGCCGCAGACCCGTTTCGTGCTGCGCAAGGCGCTCGAGGCGAAGCTGCCGGTTATCCTGTGCATTAACAAGACCGACCGCCCGGACGCCCGCATCTCCGAAGTCGTCAGCGAATCCACTGATCTGCTGCTCGGCCTGGCTCAGGACGTCATGGAAGAGGGTGTCGACCTTGATCTCGACTCCCTGCTCGACCTGCCGGTCATCTACTGCGCCGCGAAGGTCGGCTACGCTTCCGCCGACCAGCCCGCCGACGGCGCACTGCCGGACAACGACAACCTCGAACCGCTGTTCGAATCGATTATCGCCAACATCCCCGCCCCGCAGTACGAGGAGGGCGCACCGCTACAGGCCCATGTCGCAAATATCGACTCCTCCGACTTCCTTGGACGTCTCGGCCTCGTGCGCGTGTACAACGGCTTGCTCGAGAAGGGCAAGACCTACGGCCTGTCCCGTGTGGACGGCTCGATTGAGAACTTCCGCGTCTCCGAACTGCTGCGCACGCAGGGTCTGGACCGCATCCCGGTGGAATCCGCAGGCCCCGGCGACATCGTCGCCGTCGCCGGTGTGAGCGACATCATGATCGGCGAAACCATCGTCGACCCGAACGACCCGCGTCCGCTGCCGCTTATCCATGTCGACGACCCGGCGATCTCCATGACTTTCGGTGTCAACGATTCCCCGCTGGCTGGCCGTGAAGGCAAGGATCACAAGCTTACCGCCCGTATGATCAAGGATCGTCTCGACCGCGAGCTCATCGGCAACGTGTCCATCAAGGTGCTGCCGACTGACCGTCCTGACGCGTGGGAGGTCCAGGGCCGTGGCGAACTCGCGCTGGCTGTCCTCGCTGAGGAGATGCGCCGCGAAGGTTACGAGCTGACTGTCGGCCGCCCGCAGGTGGTCACCAAGATGATCGACGGCAAGATCAACGAGCCGATGGAGAACACCACCATCGACGTGCCCGAGGAGTACATGGGTACGGTCACGCAGCTGCTGGCCGATCGCAAGGGCCGTATGGATTCGATGACCAACCACGGTTCCGGCTGGGTGCGCCTGGAATTCACCGTGCCGTCCCGTGGTCTGATCGGCTTCCGCACCGCACTGTTGTCCGCCACGCGCGGCACCGGCATCGCGAGCTCCATCTCCGCTGGCTACGCCCCGTGGGCAGGTGAGATCGTGACCCGCCAGAACGGCTCCATGGTCTCCGATCGCGCCGGTGTCGCCACCCCGTACGCCATGCAGCGTCTGCAGGCCCGCGGCCAGTTCTTCGTCGAGCCGCAGTCCCCGGTCTACGAAGGCCAGGTCGTCGGCATCAACAACAAGCCTGACGAGCTCGATGTCAACATTACGCTGGCCAAGCATATGACCAATATGCGTTCCTCCACCGCCGACGTGCTTGAAACGCTCACCCCGCCAATCAAGATGAGCCTCGAGGAATCGCTTGATTTCGCGAACGAGGACGAATGCGTCGAGGTGACGCCGGAAGCCATCCGCGTGCGTAAGATCATCCTCAGCCGCGACGAATGGTACAAGTGGCGCGCCAAGCAGCGTCGCCAGAACAACGCGGCAGCCAAGTAAGGCATGACACCGTCATCGCGCTCCTGATGCGCGAAGACGATTGACGGTCTGACGCCGTCTGCACTCGGCATGGTCTGGGTACAGACGGCGTCGTCGTTTTCGCGATGTTGTTTCGCGGTGTCGGTACAAGCGCGAGGGATTCGCCGGTGTGGAAGAAGCGGGGCGTTTTTCGCGGCGGGAAGGCATACTGGACATATGACTTCTTCACCAGCTTCGGGGCGCGACCTGCCGTGGTCGCATCGCCAGTCGTATCCGACACGGATGACCATTTCGCTGCTCGCCGGCGCCGCGGTCGGCATGATCGGCACGCTTGCGCATCGGCTGGGCGCGTCCGCGAATATTCCGTACGGCCTGGTCCTCGCATTGCTTGTTATCGCGCTGTCGGCGTGGTGCGCGCGGTCACGCGCCGGCGCGCTGGGGCTGGGAGTCCATGTGGCGGCGTCCTCGATTATCGCGTGGGGGCTTGCGGTGGCTCCCCGCGGTTCGGGCGCATTGGCGCCGGTGGGATTCGGGGACCCCTCGGCGGTACCGTTCTGGAGCGAGCATGTCGGCATGATATGGCTGTACGGCATGATTGTGGTGCAAGTCATCCTGCTGTTCCTGCCGAAACGATGGTTCCGTATCACCGCGGATGACGACATCCGGCCGGCGGCACACGCGGCGACTGCAAGCGACACCGCCGATGGCACAGACACCGACAACACCGCGCAAGACAAGGAAGTCCAATGAGCCAAGACATCACCGACAACACTGTTTGCGATGGCAATCGCGCATTTGAGGCTGCAAGTCGACGCCAGTCGCTCCCGTTGTATTATCTGGGCCCGCAAGGCTCTTTCACTCATCAGGCGGCGGTGTGCGCAAGCCGGATGCTCGCACCGCTATCGGAGGACATCACCCCGATGCCGGAAAGCACCATTCCCAAGGTCATGGCGCATGTGCGCGACGGCGAGGGATGGGGTGTCATCGCGTGGGAAAACAATGTCGAAGGGTATGTGGTCCCGAACCTCGATATGATGATCGACGCGGATGACGTTGTCGGCTTTGCCCATGTCGGCGTCGATGTCGTGTTCGACGCGTTTGTGCCACAGGGGAGCGCGAAACGGGGCGTCGCGCTCCGCGAAGCGACTGCACACCCGCACGGATTGGCACAATGCCAGCGGTTTATCGCCCGGCATCATCTCACGCTCATGCCTGCCACGTCGAACGCGGCCGCCTGCCGGGACGTGCGTGACGGCCAAGTGGCGCTCGGCCCATCGATTTGCGGCGAATTATACCATTTGGACACGCTTGAACACCATGTGCAGGATTATCACGGCGCTCGAACCGAGTTCCTTGTTCTCGCCCGCCGGGATGATGTGCCCTCGCTGATGGCGCAAGCCAAGGCGGACGGCAACAGCGAGTTCGAAACAATCATCGCGTTCATCCCGTTGAGCACAGGGCCCGGCGTACTGGCGAATCTCCTGGACGTGTTACGCGACGCCGGACTGAATATGACCAGCTTCATCTCCTGCCCGATCAAGGGGCATGCGGGGACTTACAGTTTCGTCGCTGCCGTGGATGCAGCCCCATGGCAACCGCATTTCCGCAGTGTGCTGACTGAGGTCGTAGAACATGGCGACTGGGTGAAGACTCTGGCGGTCTACCCGCGCAGGGAGCGGCCGAATCCGCCGGTCAACGAGTGGATGTTGCCGCAAGGGGGAGTATGCTTCGAACCCCAATCCATCCCAGAGGCGTGGGATAGCAGTGTCGACGCTGCAAGGGAGTTGCTGTGGTGAGTGATGATTCCGGGCGACGGTTCGCATGCGGCCATGCAGGTGGCGTTACAGGCTCGGCGATCGCCGCGACCGATACGGCGAATACTGCAGGCTCGACGAACGCGACAGACTCGACAAGTATGGTGCACACGGCAGAACGAGGAAGGGAGACGGATACGATGGCAGACAAGACAGGCATAACAATCGGCATTGTCGGATTGGGCCTGATCGGTGGCTCCCTGGCACGCCATCTGGCGGCCAACGGGTATCGGGTGATTGCGTGGAACCACCGCCCGCACCCGTATGAACAGGCCAGACGGGACGGCATCGTATGCGTGGACTCGCTCGAGGAGCTCGCGGGGCATCCCGGTGCACGCCCCGATCTCATCGTATTGTGCAATCCGCTGAAAGCCATGCCGCAGATGCTCTCCCGGCTTGCCCCGGTCATCGACCGCACAGCGACCACCCTGACCGATGTCGGCAGTGTGAAAGCCTTGGTGCGGCAGCAGGTCGTCGCCGCGGGTCTGGGGGACTGCTATGTGGGCGCCCATCCGATGACTGGAACCGAGCGTTCCGGCTTCGAGGCTTCCGATCCAAGCCTGTTCGACCATGCCTTGTGGGCGATCACCGTGGACGAATCGACAGATTACCGGCGTTTCCTTGTGGTAGCGCGCATGATCACCGAGGGGTGCGCCAACCGGTGCATCGTCATCGACGACGGCACGCATGATCGTGCGGCGGCGCTGATCTCCCACATGCCGCATGTGGTCGCCACGGCGTTGATCAATGAGCTGACGGACAATCCCGACCGCAATATCGCCGCAGCCCTCGCCGCAGGGTCGTGGCGTGACATGACCCGAGTGGCGCTGACTGATCCGCAGCGAACCCGTGCCATGGTCGATGAGGATGCCGAGAATGTCGAAACGCTGTTGCGACATATGGCCGATCGTCTTGTCGCAGTCGCTGACGCGTTGCACGACGGGGACGACCGGCAGATCGGAGAGTTCTTCGCCCACGGCCAACCATTCCGCGACTACAAGGCGGCGTGCGTGCGCGCGAATACTCAGGCGGAAACGCCGGTGACGATGGACATGCCGCTCAATCCCGCCACGTGGCGTGACCAACTGTTGGAATCGGCACGTCGCGGCGAGCAGGTGACGGGGTGGCGTTCGGATGCCGTCGCGGTGGTCGAGCGCCGCCCGGCGGTGGTGTCCGCTGCGCTAGTGCGCGCGTGACATCTGCCTGCCTGAATATGCGAACATCTGCGGGACGGTCTGCGGTTTCAGTGGCGTGTTGTTGTGTGTGTCCGGTTTCGTGTTTTTGGTTCCGGTTGCCTGTAGTTTCACGTCATCGGTTTCGTGTCCCGGTTTCGACCGCCTCGATGGTTGAGTTGGCCGGACACGCCCACACCGGGTGTTGGATATTGGGAGAAGTCGTCTGATTGCGCGATTCGCATCTGAATTCCCGATTTGCGCGCGGTCGTTCCTAAGCCTTGTCGGATGCCTTTCGACGTGCCGCTGTGCCGGGGCGTTCCGGAACCGGCTTGAGCCGCACGATGCTATCGGCCTCAATGCTGACCTGCTGTTCGGGGCGAGACCCGTTGGCGGCGGCGTCGCGGATCATCTTCAGGGTGGTTCCGTTCCACTGCTGCACATGCCCGACAAAATCCCGATACGTCATTCTGCCGGTGTTCGGGTCCGCACCTGCCTTCGTGCGGACGACGATGCGAGCACCAGATGGAATCTCGCGTGGAAGCCTCGGCACCCCGCTCCCGCCGATGGCGTCGGACAAGTCGCGCGGCTCTCGCTTCGCGGGCGGGACGTCGGTGTTCCCCGCGGTGTTGTGCGGTTCTGGTTGTGGAACAATGAACATGGTCTCCTCGCTTGCTGGGGTTCCGCTGCAGACGGGCATGCGGCCAATCGCCACGGATATGCGGATATGCGGATATGCCGCCGTGCCCATCTTATGGCCGTTCGTGCATCGGCGTAGACCGCGGCTGCGTACTATGGCAACTATCATGGGCGAACAAGGATAAGCGGACGAGTGCGAACGAGTAGATACGGGCAGACGGAAGGTATACACAGATGGAACGGGAACGACGCAAACCGGGCGCTCGCCGGTCAGGTGGCGCAGCGGACGGACGGGCTTGTGACAAGAAGGAATCCTCGTCACAGATGGAGCAGCTCGTCGGCGCCCAAATCGAGGCGGTTATCGACGAGTTCCTCCATGATCTTCGCGTCAATCGCGCCGCCAGCGACAATACGCTGAAAGCGTATCGCATCGATGTGCTGGACTGCCTCGTCACCATGAATATCGATGGCCTCGAAGCGCTCGATCGGGTCAATGTGGACGATTTGCGGGCGTGGATGTCCAGTGAAAGCGCCCGCGGATACGCGCGTTCCAGCATGGCGCGCAGGACCGTGGCGGTCCGTGGCTTCTTCCGTTGGGCGCAGGATCAAGGGCTGATTGACAGCGACCCCGCTGCCCTGCTCATGACCCCGAAAATCCCTTCCGTGCTTCCGGCGGTATTGACCGAAGCACAGGCGAAAACCCTGATGGATGATGCGGATGCGTACACAGCGCGGGGGAGTGCAGGGACGGCGCGAGGGGGACACCAGCAAGGACCTCAGCAAGGACAGCGTCGATCGGAGCGCGGTGGGCAACAACCGGAATGCCAACGGCACCAGATCGGCGGTTCGCCTGCGGACCATGCAATCGCCGTCCGCGACGCCGCAATGATGGAGCTGCTCTATGCGACGGGCATCCGCGTCGGGGAACTTGTCGGCATCGACATTGCCGACATCGATTTCGCCCAGCGCACCGTCCGCGTCACCGGCAAAGGGGATAAGCAGCGTGTCGTTCCGTTCGGAGCGCCGGCGGCGTGTGCGTTGGACCAGTGGCTGCAAGCCGGGCGCCCCGCGCTTGCAGGCGATCGCTCTGGGGAGGCGTTGTTCCTTGGTCGCCGGGGCGGCCGGGTCGACCAGCGGATTGTCCGGCAGGTCGTACATGGCGAAGCTCGCAAGGCGGGTGTTCCGGACATCAGTCCGCACGCCTTGCGGCACAGTGCCGCGACCCATATGCTCGACGGCGGCGCCGATCTGCGTGAAGTGCAGGAGATGCTTGGGCACGCCTCGCTGCGCACCACCCAGCGGTACACCCACGTTTCGATGGAGCAGCTCAAGCAACGCTACCGGCAGGCTTTCCCACGCGCCTGAACACGGCGTTGCTGCGGCGGCCCGACATGCCTCGGCTGGATAATCCGCTACCGAACCGGAGAACGCATGCCGACAACCGATTCGGTTCGCAAGAGCGCTCGCCGTCATCCCAGTTGCGACCCGGTGCGACCGGTCCGGGAGCATATTGCAACGACGAGCGAACGCTGTTTTTCCTCCGTCAAATCTATATCGGCAAACAACAAACCACACGCGGAACATCTAATCCGCATGTCCCTGCGCGCCCGCAGGCTTGTCGCGCGTTGTGCGCGGAACGAGAAGAAAATTTACCGACTCGTAACAATGGTTGCGAAAACATCGGCGGGCCACGTCGAGTGGCAAGTATCCGGCAATTGCTTGGAACACTTGGGAATTTTTGTCATGCAAGGCCTTGGACGACGTCGCGATTGAACGCCTGATGCGCGAGGCGTTGCGGATGGCAGCGAAAACATGCATCTTGCATCTTGTCCCACAGAGGGGTAAGAATTGACGATGTTCAGCAACGAGGTTGGGGCGGGAGCCCGAGCCTCGTTGTTTTTTTGGGATTCGTCCCAAAATCAAACACACACAGGAGAAAAACAATATGAAGAAGAAAGCTATTGCGCTGATCGCGGCGGCGTGCTCGCTCGCGATGGCGCTCGGCGGCTGCGGCTCGTCGTCATCTTCGACTTCCGGTTCGTCCAACGGCGGCAAGGTCATCATCACCGCCTTCGGCTCCGAGCCGCAGAACCCGCTCGTCCCGGGCAACACCACCGAAACTGGCGGCGGCCGCCCGGTCGAACTGATGTTCGCCCGCCTGGTGAGCTTTGACAACAAGGGCAACGCGAAGAACGAGGTCGCCCAGTCCATCAAGCCGAATGCCGACTCCAGCGAATACACCATCACCCTCAAGAAGGGCTGGAAGTTCACGGACGGCACCCCGGTGACCGCCGAATCCTTCACCAAGGCCTGGAGCTACACCGCGAACGCGAAGAACGCCCAGAAGTGCGCGTCCTTCTTCTCCACCATCAAGGGCTATGACGACCTGCAGAAGGACGGCCTGAAGGGCGATGAGCAGCTCTCCGGCCTCAAGGTCGTCGACGACTATACCTTCACCGTCACTATGAACCAGCCTGACGCCACCTTCCCGGTCAAGGTCGGTTACGAGGGCTTCTCCCCGCTGCCGGAATCCTTCTACAAGGACCCGAAGGCCTTCGGCGAGAAGCCGGTCGGCAACGGCCCGTACAAGTTCTCCAGCTGGGATCACAACAAGCAGATCGTGCTGGTCAAGAACCCCGACTACAAGGGCAACGTCAAGGTCAACAATGACGGCGTGACCTTCAAGATCTACACCTCCACCGATTCCGCCTACGCCGACGTGCAGTCCGGCAACCTCGACGTCATGGATTCCGTCCCGGCGACCGCGACCAAGACCTTCCAGTCCGATCCCAACGTCGAGGCTTACAACAAGGCCGGTTCCGCGAGCCAGACTTTCACCATCCCGTCCGATCTCGATCACTTCAAGTCCAACACCGAGGAAGGCGTCCTGCGTCGCCAGGCTATCTCCATGGCCATCAACCGCAAGACCATCGTCGACAAGGTGCTCGGCGGCGTCGGCACCCCGGCCAAGGAATTCACCTCCCCGATGACCCCGGGCTATTCGGACTCCCTCAAGGGCGAAAGCAACCTGGAGTACAACCCGAAGAAGGCCAAGGAACTGTGGGCCAAGGCCGATGCCATCTCCAAGTATGACGGCACCCTCACCTTCTCCTACAACGCCGACGGCGGCGCCAAGCCGATCTACGACGCTGTGGTCAACCAGCTGAAGAACAACCTGGGCATCAAGGCCGCCACCAACCCGGTCCCGACCTTCCAGGAGTTCCGCACCGACGTGTCCAACCGCACCATCAAGGGCGCGTTCCGTACCGGCTGGCAGCCTGATTACCCGTCCCCGGAGAACTACCTGTACCAGCTGTACGACTCCGCTGCGGCCGACAACCAGGGCTCCAACGACGGCGACTACAAGAACCCGGCCTTCGACAAGCTCATGGACCAGGCGTACGCCGCGACCAGCACCGAAGCCGCGAACAAGATCTACCAGCAGGCCCAGGAAATCCTGCTCAACGATCTGCCGGCCATCCCGCTGTACTACGGCAACGCGTACGGCGTGGCTGCCAAGGGCGTGAAGAACTTCACGATGAACTGGCAGAACCAGCCGGTCTATTCGGAGCTGTCCAAGTGACGGCACGCCGATAGGCGTCTGATATTCCACGAGGGCGCATGACATGCATTCATGTCATGCGCCCTCGTCGTGTCAAACCCATCATTATCCGAAAAAGCAATGTTTCTACGCTGTTAACGTCCGGTATACGGAAACAGTCACCATGACGCCCCGAATGCCCTACAACACAGGGCGAGCGCGGTTTCAGGCCTTGTACAGGTGACGCAGGGGCAGAGGTGGGGTAGACTATCGTAAGTATTTTATGGCCGCAGTGCCGCCATGCCCGACAGGGCCCGGTGCGAACGGCCGAAGAGCAATAAGGAGCAACCCAATGGGCAAATATCTTCTGCGACGCATTCTGCAGATGATTCCCGTGGTCCTTGGCACGACTCTCCTGGTTTATGCTCTTGTCTTCGCGCTGCCGGGCGACCCGGTGAAAGCCATGTTCGGGGACAAGCCGGTCAACCAGGCGGTCGCGGCCCAGATCCGCGCCGAATACAACCTTGACAAGCCGTTCATCATTCAGTACCTGCTGTTCCTCAAGAACGCGCTGACCCTTGATTTCGGCAACACCTTCGCCGGCCAGCCGGTCATCGACGAAATCGGCCGCGCCTTCCCCGTGACCATCAGGCTCGCGTTGATGGCCTTCGTGTTTGAAGCGGTTTTCGGCATCATCTTCGGTATCATCTCCGGCCTCAACAAGGGACGTTGGGGTGACACGGTGATTCTGATCATCTCCCTGCTGCTCATCTCCGTGCCGACCTTCGTCACCGGCTTCATCATGCAGTATCTCGTCGGCGTCAAGTGGAGGCTGCTGCCTGTCACCGCCGGCAACGATCCGGGCTTCGTCGACCTGATCATGCCGGCCATCGTGCTCGGCTCGGTGTCCATGGCTTATATCATCAGGCTCACCCGCGGTGAGATCTCATCCAACATGAACGAGGACTACGTGCGTACCGCCCGTGCCAAGGGCATGGGTCGCCGCCAGGTGTTCATGCGCCACGTCCTGCGCAACTCGCTGATCCCCGTGGTCACCTATCTCGGCCAGGATCTCGGAGCGCTCATGGGCGGCGCGATGATCTCCGAAACCATCTTCAACGTGCACGGCATCGGATACCTCACCTATCAGAGCATCCTCAAGGGCGAAAGCAATATGGTCGTTTCCATCGTCACTCTGCTGACCCTGATCTTCGTCGTCGCCAACCTCATCGTCGACCTGCTGTACGCGGCGCTTGACCCGCGCATCCGGTACGCGTGAGAGGAAGGAAGAGATAATCATGGCAGAACCATCACGCAATGACACCGCCCGCGTATTGCCCGGACAGGAACGATTCGTCGCACCGATCGACGAAACCCCGCTCCAGGCGGTCGACTCAATCGACGAATCCGCGCCGGCGGCCAGCATGTGGGCTGACGGGTGGCGTACGCTGCGTCGCAACCCGATGTTCATCATTTCCGCGATTCTCATCATCTTCGTCGTGTTCGTCGCCCTCTTCCCGGGCACGCTCACCAAGCAGAACCCGAACTACTGCAACCTCGACAACTCCCTCGAGCCTGCCAAAGCAGGCCATCCCTTCGGCTTCGACCTGCAAGGCTGCGACGTGTATACCCGCACCATCTACGGGACCCGCACCTCGCTGAGCGTCGGTCTGTTGTCCACGATCTTCGTGGTGGTGATTGGTGCGTTCATCGGCGCGCTCGCCGGTTTCTTCGGAGGCTGGGTTGACGCGGTGCTCAGCCGTCTGACTGATATCTTCCTCGCGCTGCCGATTCTGCTCGGCGCCATCGTCGTGCTGCAGATGTTCAAGACCAGCACCTCGATCTGGAAGCTGGTGCTCGTCATCACGCTCTTCGGCTGGGTGTCCACTGCGCGTATCGCCCGAGGCGCGGTCATGGAAGCGAAGAACCTCGAATTCAACACCGCCTCCACTGCCTTGGGTTCGACGCCATGGCGCAATCTGATTCGGCATATCATCCCCAATTCGCTGGCCCCGATCATCGTCATCGGCACCACGTCCCTCGGCTCCTACATTGTGCTTGAGGCGACGTTGAGCTTCCTCGGTGTCGGCCTGCCGACCACCACGGTCAGCTGGGGCGGCGACATCTCCAGCGCGCAATCCGTGCTGCGGACCAACCCCTCCGTCCTGTTCTATCCGTCGGCCGCGCTGGCAATTACCGTGCTGGCCTTCATCATGATGGGTGACGCCGTCAAGGACGCGCTCGATCCGAAGAGCCGTACGGCCTGACAAGGAGTATGTGATGACTGAGAACACCAATACCAATGCGAAGGACGAGGCCGCACAGCGGCTCGAGGCGATGCAGCGCGAGCAGGGCCCGCTGCTGGAAGTACAGCATCTGAAGGTCGATTTCACTGACGACAACGGGCATGACGTCCATGCCGTGCGCGACGCCTCGTTCAACGTCTATCCCGGACAGTGGGTGGCGATTGTGGGTGAATCCGGTTCCGGCAAATCAACGTCCGCTATGGCGGTCTTGGGCCTGCTTCCGGGCACCGGACACGTGGTCGGTGGCTCCATCAAGCTCGAAGGTCAGGAGATTTCCGGTCTCAAGGGCAAGGAGTATGACCAGCTGCGCGGCAGCAAGATGGGCCTGGTCCCGCAGGACCCGATGAGCAACCTCAACCCGGTGTGGCGTATCGGCACCCAGGTCAAGGAAGCGCTTGTCGCCAACCATATGGACATCTCGCATGAGAAGCGGTCCAAGCTTGCGAAAGCGCTTGCAGGCGATGAAGTCAACGTAAAAAGTGAAGACGACGAGACCTTCATCGGCTCGGCTGAGCTTCCCGCGTTGCTTGACGCCGCTAAGCAGGCGCTCACCGAGATCGGCATGAGCGGTAAGAAGCTTGACAATGCGATGGAGTTCTTCACTGAAGAATGGACGCCTGGCTCCGAGACCCGTTGGCGCGTGGCCGACGACCTCATCAAGGCCGGTGTGAACGATGACAAGGCCTGGCAGATCGCCAAGGAGCATGTCACCGGTTCGAATATGAACGACCGCATCGCCGGCCTGCTTGACGAAGCCGGCCTGCCGGACGCTGCGACGCGTGCGCGTCAGTATCCGCACGAGTTCTCCGGCGGTATGCGCCAACGCGCGCTGATCGCCATCGGTCTGGCATGCCGTCCTGACCTGTTGATTGCCGACGAACCGACGTCCGCGCTCGACGTGACCGTCCAGAAGCGCATCCTTGACCATTTGCAGACGCTCACCGATTCGCTGGGCACTGCAGTGCTGTTCATCACGCATGATCTGGGTCTGGCGGCGGAACGCGCGCAGCATATTGTCGTGATGTACAAGGGACAGGTTGTCGAATCCGGCCCATCGCTCGAAGTGTTGCAGCACCCGATGCACCCGTACACCAAGCGGCTGGTCGCGGCGGCTCCGTCGCTCGCCTCGCAGCGCATCATCTCCGCGAAAGAACGCGGTCAGAATGCGGATGCGTTGCTCGAGCACCAGGTCAAGGGCGAGCAGACGCTGGAGAAGAGCGAGCACATTATCACTGTCGAGCATCTGACGAAGGAATTCAAGCTTCCGCGCAAGAAAGAGATGTTCAAGGCGGTGGATGACGTGTCCTTCTCCGTCAAGCGCGGTACGACGCTCGCCATCGTGGGAGAATCCGGCTCTGGCAAGTCGACCGTCGCGAACATGGTGTTGCGGCTGCTTGAGCCCACGTCGGGCAAGGTTTTCTACGAAGGCAAGAACATTTCGGACTTCGGCAAGGCCGAGCTGCTGGACTTCCGTCGGCATGTCCAGCCGGTCTTCCAGAACCCGTATGGTTCGCTCGACCCGATGTACTCGATCTACCGGTCCATCGAGGAGCCGTTGCGTATCCACCATATCGGAGACAAGAAGAGCCGTGCGAAGCGTGTGCGCGAGCTGCTTGACATGGTCGAACTGCCTGAATCCGTGATGACCCGGTATCCGAACGAGCTGTCCGGCGGTCAGCGTCAGCGCATCGCGATCGCACGTGCCATGGCGCTCGATCCGGATGTCATCATCTGCGACGAGGCGGTATCCGCGCTCGACGTGCTGGTGCAGGACCAGGTGCTTCATCTGCTCAATGATTTGCAGGCGGAACGCGGGCTGAGCTACCTGTTCATCACGCATGATCTCGCGGTGGTCCGTCAGATCGCCGATGAGGTGGTAGTGATGCAGCACGGCAAGCTGGTCGAACATGCGACAACCGACGAGGTATTCGACCACCCGCAGCAGCAGTACACGCGCGACCTGCTCGACGCGATTCCGGGAGGCAAGCTCAAGCTCGGTCTCGACTGATTCGCAGTCTGTTGCCTTAGTAGAGCCATCCCATAACCGTCTACCGACGCTAGGAACCCCCTCAACATCGGTAGACGGTTTTGTATTTCTGCCGACGCTGGGACCGTGCTGAGTGTCGGTAGAGGGTTGTGGGGCTTCCGTCTCAGAGTCTGCCTCTCTTGCGGCTGATCTTTCTCACAAACTGGTTACGCTGGGATGGCCGTAAGCGTAGCCAGTTTGTACGGATGGGCGGTACAGGTGGACACGCGGATGAAGGCATAACCGGTGCAGAAACGAAGGTAACGGACGCTCAAGAGCGCGTGACGGCTCGTAGGGGAGCGCTGCTAGGCTCGGAGCCATGAGCATTGTGATCACGACATCGAATGTCAACGGCCTACGTGCGGCGAACCGCAAGGGCATCATGCATTGGGTGCAAGAGCATACGCCTGACGTCTGGTGCATGCAGGAGGTCCGCGCACCCCAGAAGGAAATCGACCCGATTTTCAACAAGATTGCCGATACCTACGTGGACTCCGGAAAAGTCGCCAATCCTGCCGATTTTCACACCATGGACGAAGTCTGCCGTATCAAAGGTCGCGCCGGCGTCGGGCTGCTGTCGACGCTGCCGGTGGTCGCCACCCGGTATGGGTTACCCGGGCTTGAGGAAGACGTGGATTCCGGACGCTGGATTGAGGCGGATGTCCGCTCCCCGCAAGGCTACGAGATTACGGTCGTATGCGTGTACGTGCATTCCGGCGATGTTGACGATCCGAATAAGATGCACCAGAAATTCCGTTTCCTTGACACCATGCTCACCCGCATGGGGCAGCTGCGCGACGAGGCGGCGCACGGCGGCAAGCAGGCGGTGCTGTGCGGCGATTTCAACATCGCGCACACCCCGCTCGACATCAAGAACGCGAAGGCGAATGTGACCCACTCCGGCTTCTTGCCCGAGGAGCGCGCGTATATCGACAAATGGCTCGGCGAGTACGAGTTCGTCGATGTGATGCGCGAGCTTGCCGGTGATATCCAAGGGCCGTACACGTGGTGGAGCCAGCGCGGCAGGGCGTTCGACAATAACACCGGTTGGCGCCTGGACTACCAGTTCGCCACGCCAGAGCTCGCGCAGACCGCACGCGGATTCACCATCGACAAGGCGCCCACTTACGACGCCCGTTGGTCCGACCACGCGCCGCTGAGCATCACGTACGACGTGTGAACAGCAGTTGTCGTCCCTGAGACCCGCCGATACCGGCTTCAGCCGCGCGAACGCACGACATCGCGTTCACAGCTGGCTTTCATCTGCGGTGTTATTCTTGGGACTGTCATATCCGTAGAAACGAGGAGCTATGGGATTGTTCGGATTCGGCAAGAAGAAGCATCATGACGATGATGCCGCGCGCGACAAGGACGCGAAGAAGGCACGCCAGAACGCGGTTGATGCCAACGACAGCAAGGCAGCCGCGGCTGACGACAACGAAGCGAAACAGTCGGAAGTAGCCGCGCAAGCCAAGGAACAGAACGTATCCCAGGGTGACGAGGCGACTACAGCACCCGATCAGCCTGAGGCTGCCGAGGAGCAAGCGGACTATCCCACCGAGGCGAGCGAAGAGTATGAAGGCCGCGGTGAGGACTGGGGTCCGTGGGATGTGCGCGACGAATACGTCCCCGACTATGATGAGTACCTCGACCTTGGTGCCTACTACATCCCGTTCATGAAGGGCATCGAGCTGCGCATCAAAGCCGCCCGCGCGAATAAGGCGGTTCTGGGCGCCACCATTACGTACGGCACGTCTAGCCTGGAAGTCGAGGCGTTTGCCGCGCCGAAGACGCTGGGATTGTGGGACGACGTGCGCGCCGACCTGCTGGATTCCAAGAGTGATGTCGCCAAGGAAGTGCCGGGCGTATTTGGCATGGAGCTCATTCTGCCGGTCCCGATCAAGGAAGGCAAGATGGCGACCACCCGCATCGTGGGTGTGGACGGCCCGCGTTGGATGTTGCGTGGCATTTTCTCCGGCAAGGCCGCGACCGATCCGGATGACGAGGAAACACAGGCGCTGAACCGCTTCTTCTCGCAAATCGTTGTGGAACGTGGAGAAGAGCCGCTCGCTCCGCGCGACCTGATCCCGATGCATGCGCCGGTCACTCCGGGCGAGCGTAAGGCCGCGGCAGAGCAAGCGCAGCAGACGAACGCCGAGATTCCGCAGCGTCCGAAGGGTCCGTTCGACTCCGATCAGCAAGTAGAGCAGAAGACCACCTTGTCCCGTGGCCCGATGTTCTCCGAAGTGCGTTGAGTGGCGCGATGCCGGATTCGGCCCAGAACCGCAAACCGCGTACCGGTGTCGCCGCCCTCACTCAAGCGGGGGACGGCGATTTCTCCGTCATCGAGGCGATTGGCGGCCCGCGTGGCGTCGTGGAATCGATGCTGCCAGGCTTCGTTTTCGTCGTGATGTTCGTTGTCACGTCCGATTTGCGCCTGACGGTGATGGTATCCGCGATGCTCGCCGTGGTGCAAGTGCTGGCCAGGCTTGTCCAACGCCAGTCGGTCATGGGGGCGTTGAGCGGATTGGTGTCGGTCGCAATCTGCTTGGTGTGGGCGTGGCACAGTCATGAGGCGCGCAATTACTATATGTTCGGCTTCATCACGAATGCCGTGTATATCGTGCTGTTGGGCATCTCGTTGATTGCACGGGTGCCGGGACTCGGGCTCGTGGTCGAATTCATCCGGTCGTTGCCGACCGAACATTTCCATGATTGGTTCCGCGGTTGGATGGACGACAGACTGCTCAAACGCGCGTATATGACGATAACCGCACTGTGGGTGGGTGTGTTCGCGCTCCGTCTGCTCGTGCAGGTTCCGCTGTATCTGTCCGACCAGGTGGCGTGGCTTGGTACCGCCCGTCTGCTCATGGGCATCCCGTTTTGGGCGTTGGCGATTTGGGTCTCGTATTTGATTGTCGCCACACCGATGCACCGGCATCGCGAGCTGGAACGTGCGGCGCAACAGGATACCGCAGATGGGGGTTCCCGGTAGAAGGACGTGGCTGATTGCTGATGACGCCGGTGCCCGCATCGTATGGACGGTATCGCCGGGCAAGACTTGCCGGACAGACACTCCGCATGGCGGATGGTGTGCAGACAGTGCGCATCATCCGCCATTGTCGTTGTCCGGGCAACGGGTTGTGCTACCTTGTTGCACCAGTGAGTTGCGGCCGGCATGCAGATGCCCGGGCCGCTTGACGGGCCGGCGAGCGTGAGCATCCGGTCGTTGGCAGGCAGGAAAGTGACGGAATATGCAGGTACAAGTGCGCATCGAACGGTATGCCGATCAGGGACGCTGCGTCGGCCATATTGATGGTCGTGTGGTCTTCGTCAGGTTTGCGCTCCCCGGTGAGCTCGTGCGCATCGAGCTTGACGAGCCGTACGACCGTGACGACCGGTTCTGGACGGGCGAGGTCGTGGAGGTGATTGAGGCCAGCCCGGACCGTGTCGAACCCGTGTGGCCATTGGCCGGGCCGCTGGCGCAGGGCGGTGGTGTCGGGGGAGCGGATTTGGTGCATGTGAGTCTGCCCGGCCAGCTCGCGTGGAAGTCCGCGGTCATCACCGACCAGATGCACCGGATGGGCCATGTGGAGTGCGATCCGGTGCCGGTCGAGCGCGCCGACGATGATGCGGAACTTGGCGGGTTGCACTGGCGCACGCGCATCGAGATGATCGCAGACGAGGTTGGCATGCCGTCCATGCGTCGGCGTGGCTCGCACGTGCGGGTTCCGATTGATACCATGCCGCTCGCTTCGCGGGCATTGCTCGCGGTCGCGAACGAGGAACACGTGTGGGACGGCGGTTTTGAACCTGGTTCGCAAATCAGACTGTCAGTGCCCGAACCGCGTGGCATAGATACCACGCATGCCGATTCGCAGGCGTTGCTCAAGGCGGTCGGCAACAATTACGCGGTACTGGTTAATGGCGAGTTGCGTTCCGGTTCCAAGCATCTGCGCGAATCCGTAAGCGTTGCCGGCGGAACCTTCGACTATCGCGTGGATGCCAACGGTTTCTGGCAGGTACACCGCATGGCTCCGGTGATGCTTGCCAACCATGTGATGGATTTGGTCCGCAAGGCGCTTGACGGCCGCAAGCAGGCCGTGTTATGGGACTTGTACTCAGGCTCGGGCCTGTTCACGCTGCCGTTGAGCATGCTTGCCGCGGAGCGTACGCGCATGCTCAGCGTTGAGGGCGGGCGTACCGCTGTGCGTAACGCCCAATACAACTTGAGGCACTGCCAAATCAGTTCCGTGGACGCCCGGGTGGGCGATGTCCGCCGCACGCTGCAGCACGTCCCCAGTGACCTGGCTCAGCCGGATGTGGTCGTGCTGGACCCGCCGCGTGCGGGGGCAAGAGCCGCGGTGTGCCGTCAAATCGCCGAAAGCGGCGCGAAATCGGTTATCTACATCGCGTGCGACCCGACAAGCCTCGCCCGTGATACCGCGACGATGGTGGGCGAACTCGGCTATCGTCTCGCCGATATCCACGCCTACGACATCTACCCGATGACCCACCATGTGGAGACAGTGGTATTGATGTCGAGGGTAAAAGACTGAGTGTACGGAAAAGGCTTGATATAAGGGATTTTCGAGGTTTGATAGCAAAAATGTGATGCGTGAAAAACGCAAAACTATTGCTCCGTGGAAATAAGTCCAAAGGCATGATTTTGAACGCGACAGAGCGATTTAGATGTCATAGTTTGGCGTGTGGTCAGTTTAGATGTCAGTGGTTCGTGTGCGGTCGATTTAGATGTTTTTCGGATTTGATAGGGTTGTGTGAACAGGATAGAAGCCGGGTCCATTGACCTCCTCAGCTTTACCCTCAAGGAGATTGATAACCTAAAAATAAGGTTCAACCAGACATTCGGATATAACGCAAACTAAAAGAAAAGGAGGGAGTATAACAGCATGAATCACGCAGAAGGAACAGACCGATTCGTTCTTGGAATGAGTGTTGCTGACGATGGGTTCAGCTTACATCTTCCATCGAAACTGCATTAATATCTGCGGGAACTGAAATACAGAGCCTGGAAGAGACAATCAAGTCAGTTGAGAGTCTCAGACCGAACTGCGATAAGTTGGATTATGCGTTGGCCGCAAGTTCAGGAGTTCTGTGTGGTATCATCGATATTTTTCTGGTTGGAAAACCCGGAGAGTCACCGCTTGGCGATGTTACTGATAAGTGGTTTGCAAATCGGACAACTGATTTCGCTAAACTGTGTGGATGGGATGGCAAAGGGGATGATCCACTGTCATCAGCAATTGGATTTCTTGAGAAGAAATTTAAAATCCCATATGATCAGCGCGGAGCCGGTGATGCTGCCAGTAGCATATTTGACTTGAATCCTACAAATCATCATTTCAAATCACTTGGACATAATCCTACTTTGCTTGGTTTGTTCTTTTCGATATTAGATCAGTTTACAAATCAATCGCACTTTGTTTCCGGCGGAGAATTGATATCTTTACAGGATGCTGATGGAAAATTTGAACTTCGCGGCAATAGTGTTCCAGCAAAATTGTTTTGTGGGTTCGTCAACTGGTTTGGACATTTGATTTCCGATATGTCCGGATCATCCGGCAGTAAAGGTCGAGGTATGGGAATACCTTCTCCGTTTTGGGCATGGACGAACGATATTATTGCAATAAAGAGAAAACTGAACATTCCCGTTTCACAGTTTGACAACACAATCAATGAGCTGGCTCTGAGCATATACAAAGAAGGATACGACATCCGCTTTCAAACGACCCAGGTCATTCCAGTCTTTATCAATGAAATCATTGTCAGGTTGGTATATGCGATAAGGCGATTGGTAAAATATTTCGTAACAACAGAGAAAGAAGAACGTTCGGCATCCGCTATGTGGAAAGCTTGTGAGCCGTTCTCAAATCACACAGTAAAAAGAATGCTTACAGTAGCGCACGGTACCTTCTGCATGATGGATCTCGGCGATGCAACCATACGGGCGTTCATAACCGGAGGCGGTACCTTCAATGCGACTGAATTTTTCCTTCAGCTTAACATAGTGGGAGTGGGACGTTTCACGATTTCATTGTATGGCGAAGCAAAGCGGGCCATTGTAATACGAAAAGCTGAGTCCGAAGCTCAGTTTGCAAGAAGAGAAATGACCATCGTAGAAAACTATCTGAGCGGACTCTCATTATTATCTGAGTTATACAATGATAAGGATCTTGTAGATTTTGTTGATGACTTTAAGAACAGTGATATGTATGTTCAGGCGTTCCAGAAATCTGCCCGGTTGGCAGAGCTCAGAAAGGTCCCTGATAATAATATACTTAGGACAAAATCCGATATAGATTCATATTTTGGAGGCAACAGACAATGAGCAAGAAAAAATCGAGGTTAAAACTTGCCCAAGAGCAGACAGAATCGTCTATCAAGAAAACGAATGAAAAAATTGGCGAGTTGGGTACATACTCAAGCCAGCTTTGTGATGAACTGAACACCATACAAGAACTCTTTGACGATATTAGGAATGTTCCAAGCGAGAAGCAATTAGAGTATGAAAAACTGAAAAAAATCCGTCTGAACTGGAAGCAGCAGGCAGAAAAGATCGAATCAGATTACAAAAATGCCGCCGCAATAAAAGCTGGGAAAGGTGCTGCTGGTGTAGGCGCCGGAGTCGCAGTTGCGGCCCTTGGCCCTACTGCCGCAATGGGAATTGCGACAACGTTCGGTGTTGCTTCAACGGGAACGGCTATATCTACATTGAGTGGCGCGGCAGCTACCAATGCGGCATTAGCTTGGTTGGGCGGAGGTGCGCTTGCGGCCGGTGGTGGAGGAATGGCTACCGGAAATGCATTGCTGGCTCTTGCCGGACCTGTCGGTTGGGCGATTGCAGGAGTTGCACTTGTGGGCAGCGGTCTTCTGCTATGGAAAGGGAAAAGCGATCAGAACCGTCTTGAGGATATTTTTACCCTCATCAGCAAGCGTGATGTTAAATCATACGAACTTGCTATTGTAGAAATAAATGAACGTATAAACCGCATTCAAGATGAAAGCCAAAAACTCAATTGTGCAACCGAAAAAACAAGAGCATTTGGCTTGGACTACAACTTAATGCCGGAGGCACAGCAATATGAATTGGGTTCTTATGTGAATCTGATGAATTCATCTACTCAATTGCTGGTTAATCCGATAACTGGATTGCAGCCAAAATATGACAAAGATGATCTGAAGGAATACATAGCTTTCAGTAAAAAGAAGATTGATGATAAGCAGAAATCTTTGATGGTTTCTCTCTCCAATCTCTTGTATAAGATAGATCTTGATGAAAAAGATAAGACACTATTATGGAAGTCTTTCAAAGGAAACAAGAAGTTCTTGTCTTCGATTGGAATGTCAAAGAAAGATTTCGAATTTTCAATTATTGAAACGGTAACTGATGCTCTTAAGCATAAGTATCGTTCAGAGAAAGGTTGATATGATTAGAACAAGCAAGGCACCCTACGTTGAATTTTCGTAGAGTACCTTGCTTTATTTTTTACTTATTCTTTAACATCAACCGTCACATCGGATTTGAATTCCACAATGAATTTATCCTCGTAGATGGTGACTTTTTCAATCAGCCGCCGGACAAGCAGCTCGTCGTATTCCGTAATGGCAGTTGGCTGTTTCTGCAGGAAGTCGCCCATATCGGTGATGCGTTTTTTTCAGTTCATCCCGCCCGACGTTATCAAGCTGTGCTTTTTGCTTTTCCTCGCGCAGGCGGTAAATCTCGTCGGCGACAAAAGTGTGATCGCCGTACGCCTTGCGTTTCTGACGCCATTCTGACAACGTATAATAGACTACACCAAGTTGTGCGGCTGCCTGCTTGATTCCAACTTCATCTGTGAGCTTGACCGCTTCTTCTTTGAATTCCTTATCATATTTCCGCATAACACACCATCCTGTCCTTCTCTGACACTTTTTGTGTGTTTGCCCCCTGTATTTTTATGGTATCACTCCAATCCGACATCAATCAGAAGAAATCGAGCCATGTGGAAACGGAGGTGTTGTTCACGCGGGAGTGAGATCCGTACGGTGAATGCCCTTGACTTCAGGGCGTTTCCCAGTCATTCGGGATTTCGGGGTGCCGTGTGAATACGCCATGCGAGGTGTGGACTTGAATAATCAAGGTCTGTGCGAATGAGTATGAACTCGTTGTTGAAGCCGGGTCGATAAGTTCCAGTTTGGCGATGGCACGGACGGGAGGTCTGCAGGGAACGCCCGCCCGTGGCGACGTCGATCGTCATGACGGATTCGAACTCCATGTGTGCGCTGCTAAGTAGAGGTGGACTGATTCCGGTTTCGTTGTGCGGTTTCCAGCTCAGTCGGTGGATCTGAGCGGATGAGTGGCTGGTGTGTCGGTGACCAGCCTTCGAGGCGTTGGCGGATTGTTGGTATTCCGCGGGTTTGTTGTGTGATTGGAGTTGCGGGATGCACCACGACCGGTGTTGATGCGGACTGGATCGGTTTTCGGGTTTCGTCTTCCGATTTGGGCCGTGATTCTGGTGTCCGGAGCCACAGGTCTGACGGCAGCGGATTGCGATGATGTGCCTTGACCATTGAAATTCCGGGGGTTCGAGGTGATTCCGCGGCTGACGGTTCGGCGTCGGCGGGTGCGGGCGTGGACTGGTTGTGATTTCGTTGCGTGATTTCCGGTTCAGTCCGTGAATCTGAGCGGATGAGTGGTCGGTGCGCCGATGTCAGGTCTTCGAGGTGCGGGGCGCTGGCTTTCGAGGAAGTGGGAATCCTTGGAATTCCACGGTTTTGCAATGTTGCCATGGACGGCAGCCCGGCTCGGCCCGTTGATGCCCGTTGTTGTCAAGAACTGATTCCTATTCCGTATGGCGTTCCCCGAGTCGGTGTGGTGAGGACCGGTCGTCCGTAAACATCCCATCCTCCTGCCCTAACCGTCCCGCGGATCCGCCGCTCAAACCATTCAGATTTGAACGCCGTGACTGTTCGTAAAAGGTGAAAACGCCATACATATCAACACGGTCGTCCCCTTGACCGGAATGAATGTCCCAGTCGCTTATCAATGGAGACAAGCGTTTTGGGCGCGAGTCAAGTCGACGGTCGAGTCGATTCCGGGTATGGTGTGAGAGAGGCTTCATTCCGGAAATCTGGTGAGATGGGTGATGGCGAAAATGGCAACAAACAGGGATTTTCTCAAGGACATCAACCAATACCGCGGGTGTCTTATTGGCTTTGCTGCCGGTGATGCCCTTGGATATCCCGTTGAGACCATGACCGAAGCGCAGATTTCGCGTGTGTACGGGGCGCATGGAATCACCCGGTACCATTTCAAGGGCGGGGTTGCACAAATTTCCGCCAGCACGCAGATGATGCTCTTTACTGCGACAGGTTTGCTGAATGGCGCCACCCGCGGGATCATCTGTGGAATCCAAGGAGCGTATGAGGGCTATACCCGCTGTTGCTATCAGGATTGGCTGAAGACTCAGATTCTTGCCTTTGCACAGCTGCAGGATGGGCAGTACCACTATTCGTGGCTCATCGATGTCCCGGAGATGTTCAATGTCAGATCGCCCGGAAAGACATGCGTTTGCGCACTGATTGATTCGCAGCCTGGGTCCTTGCAGCCCGCAATTAATACCAGCAAGGGGTGTGGCGGAATGCTGCCGATAGCGCCGATAGGCCTGTATCGGGAGGCATCCTTACGCAGTGATGTCCTGCTTGACACGATTGGCGCGAAGACCGCGGAATTGACCCATGGGCATGAACTGGGTTGCATACCTGCCGCGGCATTCGTTCATATCATTGACAAGATCACGCATGAAGGAATGGGGATCGGTCAGGCGGTCGACGATGCCATAACGGCGATTCCGGAGTTGTTCCCGGAGTGCCGGCATATGGGGGAGTTTCGGGCAATCATGTCGCGGGCAGTGGCGTTGGCGGCAGCGCATCACGCAGACGAAGACGACCTTGCCGCTATTCATACGCTAGGTTCAGGCTGGGTCGCGGAGGAGACGCTCGCCATTGCAGTGTATTGTGCGCTGCGGTACCCGGATGATTTCCAGAAAGCCGTTCACGCGGCGGTCAACCACAGTGGAAACAGCAATGCGACCGGTGCTGTCACGGGAAGTATCGTCGGGGCGTCCGTGGGTTTTTCTGGAATTCCTCGCACATTTGTCGATGATTTGGAGCTGAGACAGGTGATTCTCACGGTGGCGGATGACCTGTACCACGACTGCCCGGAAGCATTGGTCAAGTCGCAATACGAACCGATGACCGATAAGCAAGCCGTCTGGTGGGAAACGAAGTATTTCGGCAATACGTTGCATCCGCAGTTCCGTCAGTGATATCCAGCTGGGGAAACGACATATTGACACCTATCTATGTGAGTGGTACTCTCATATATAGATGAACATCAATGTTAGGTGGCGGGTATGGACGCGGATCAGATTTCTTCGCTGTGCAAAGCCCTAGGGGAACCCAATCGTCTGAAAATCGTACAGATGCTGTCTGGCCGTGAGCAATGCGCTTGCGTGATGCTCGAAAAATTCAACATCACCCAGCCCACCCTGTCGCATCATATGAAAATCCTGTGCGATTGCGGGCTGGTCAGTGTCCGCAAAGATGGGAAGTGGAGCTATTACTCGCTCAATCGCAGGACCCTCGAAGCGTTTACTGATTTCATCGAATCATTGGATTGTGGCGGCGACCATCGATGCGACGGCGCAGCGTGCGGCTGCCGATAACCGCGGTCTGCCGGAACCGGGTATTCGGCTGTGAGCCGCCGGGCACCGTGTTTCGGGCAGCTTCATTGGAAACTGTTTCACGGGAAGTGGGACTTCGGAAAGGAAAGACAATGGCAGAGAAGAAAACCGACATTAGCTTCTTCCAACGGTATTTGACGATTTGGGTGCTGCTGTGCATGGTTGCGGGCATCCTGATCGGCACGTTCATCCCGACGGTTCCGCATGCGCTTGGCAAGTTGGAGATCTCCGGCATCTCCATCCCGATCGCGATTCTGATTTGGATCATGATCTATCCGATGATGATCAAAGTGGATTTCCAAAGCGTGAAGGAAGTCGGAAAGAACCCCAAGGGTCTGTTTCTCACGTGGATCGTCAACTGGCTGATCAAGCCGTTCACGATGTACGGCTTCGCGTGGTTCTTCCTGTTCGTGGTTTTCCGCCGGATTATCGCGCCTGATCTCGCCACGCAGTACCTCGCCGGGGCAGTGCTTCTGGGTGCGGCGCCTTGCACGGCGATGGTGTTTGTCTGGAGCAAGCTGGTCAACGGCAATCCCGCATATACCGTGGTACAGGTGGCGACGAATGATCTGATCATTCTGCTCGCCTTCGTGCCGATTGTGAAGTTCCTGCTGGGCGTCTCCAGCGTGTCCGTTCCGTACAGCACGCTGTTCGTCAGCGTGTTCCTGTTCGTGGTGATTCCTCTCGCCGCGGGGGTGATCACCCGTATCGTGGTCACTAAAAAGAACGGCAAGGAATACCTGGAACAGGTGTTCGTCCATAAGTTCGACAACGCCACGACGATTGGCCTGCTGCTGACGCTGGTGATTATCTTCAGCTCGCAGGCGAAGGTCATCATGAGCAATCCGCTGCATATCGTGCTGATTGCCGTGCCGTTGATCATCCAGACATTCGTGATTTTCTTCGTCGCCTATGGGGAGGGCAAGCTCATCCAGTTGCCGTTCGATGTGGCGGCGCCTGCCGGGATGATTGGCGCGTCCAACTTCTTCGAACTCGCTGTCGCGGTTGCCGTTGCGCTGTTCGGGACGACCAGCCCGGCCGCTTTGGCGACGACGGTGGGAGTGCTGACCGAGGTTCCGGTGATGCTCACGTTGGTGAGGATCGCAAACAGGACACGTGGGTGGTTCGCCGATGAACACCTGGCGTGAGACCGATGTGATATATCAAAGCTCGGAGGTTGTCAGCCATGCACATCAAGAATCTTGACCATCTGGTCATTACGACGCGGAACCTTGATTCCTGCCTTCATTTCTATGTCGATATCCTTGGTATGGCATGCGATCGGAGCAACGGCAGGTATGCCGTACGTTTTGGGAACCAGAAATTCAACATCCATACAAAGAAGGCGGAGTTCCTGCCGGTCGCTGCTCATCCGACTTACGGGAGCCTCGAATTGTGCCTTGTGGTCGACGGTGATATCGGCTCCGTGAAACGCGAAATCGAAGGGAAAGGTATCCCATCGAGGAGGGACCTGTTGTTCGTCACGGCGCGCTAGGTGACATGGAGAGTGTGTATCTGCGCGATCCAGATGGCAATCTGGTCGAGCTGTGCAGCTACCGGGACCGCCTGTGACATCGGGCGAGTCGCGTCGGAGCGTGCGCTGACGACCGTGCGGCGGATATCGGGCGGAATCTGTGTGCTGCGTGAAATCAACGAGAACGATAAATTGCGCCCCTCCGTTGCTGGCTAACGGCTAGGATGGGCCGTATGGCTAAGAACAGGGTCGCTGCGGCGTGCATGGCCGCTATCTGCGCGATGGCGATGGGCGTCGCGCTCGCAGGCTGCACACCGAAAGGCGTCGCCGTGGGAGCGTCGCATGACGACACGCAGAATGTGGCGCACGACAGCATTGATCGGCAGGATGTCACGGTCGGTGTGGTCGGTGCATTGGGCAATCCGCCGGTGTCCGATGCCACGGTCATGAACAATCTTGACAAGGCGGGATTACGCGCGTTCTTCGCTTCCACGACCGATAATGCCGACGCGACACAGGCGGCGCAGCAGGCGGTCCGGGATTGGGCGTCGCAGCGGGTTTCGGCGATTGTCATCAATGCGCTCGATGTGACGGATGCGACCTCGCAATCCTGGGTTGATGCCTTGGGCTCTGCGCGCGATGCCGGAGTGCCCGTCGCCCTGCTTGACCCAGAGAATCCGCCACAGGACACCACGTTGTACGCGGCGGTGCTGCGTATGGGCACTGATCCGGCAGATAGTGACCGCAATGTCGGTCTGTCGACGTATAAGCTGGATGCCGCGCTGTCGCTGATCATCAATGACAATCCTCATCCCGTCGCCATGCGTATCAGCTGATTCGCACCGGTGGCACGGTGCGGGCGCGGGGAGCGCTGTCTGAGTGTCGCGAGGTGTGTGGCTCGCACAATAGTATCGGAAAATCCGATACCAGACATTGAAGACACGCATTTGATTGATACGTCGCTGTCAGACAAGATAGCTTCATGACAAGAATCAAGACATTCCTCAAAGCCATCTGCACTACCGATATGCTGCTTGTCGCGCTCGTGACCTGCGCGGCATCCGTCGTCGGGTCCTTGCTGGCCGGTCTGCCGGCGTTCAGCCTGTTCGGTGCACTCATCATCGCACTGATCATCGGCATGCTTCTGCAAATCCCGATGCGCGCATGGTTCGCTGGGGCCGGCGCCCGGCATGCGCAAGGCATCGGCGGCGCAGCGGGGCTCATCGCCAACAAGCTGCTGCGGCTGGGCATCATCCTGCTCGGCTTCAAACTCAATCTCGACGTGCTGTTCGCAACCGGCGTCAAAACCATCGTCATCGCGGCGATTATTGTCACGCTCACCATCACCGTCACGTATGTTATCGCCAGAAAACTCGGTGTCGACGAGCATCTCGCGATCCTCACAGCAGGCGGGACCGGCATTTGCGGTGCCGCTGCGGTCATGGGCCTGTCCGGATCCATCACCATGCCGAAGGGCGAGGAGCAGCGCGGACGGGATGACGAGGTCATGGCGGTGGCGACCGTCGCCATCATGGGCACGGTGTTCGCGCTTATGGAAATCGCGTTGCGTCCGGTCCTCGGGTTGACCGACGCGCAATTCGGCACGATGGGCGGCGCATCGCTCCATGAGATTGCACACGCGGTCGCGGTCGGCGGTTCGGCGGGCGACACCGGCATGAACGCGGCAATCATCATGAAACTCTCCCGGGTGCTAATGCTCGCCCCGGCGGCCCTGATCATCGGCGCATGGTGGGCCCGCAGGCATGCCCAGCCTGGTGACGGCCCGCGCAAGGTGCCGATTCCGTGGTTCATGCTCGGCTTCCTCATCGCATCGGTCGCCGGCACGCACCTGCCGTTTGTCGCGCAGTTCACGGATGTGTTGGTTAAAGCCGCCTATCTGGTGCTTGGCATGGCGATGGCGGCCCTCGGTATGAATGTCGATTTCAAGGCGATTGCGAGCCGCGGCCGTATGGCGGTGCTCGCCAGCTTCCTCGCCTCGATTCTGCTGACGGGTGGCGCGTTCTTTGCGGCGAAGCTGCTGTTCTGATTGAGAAGCGCGGGATGTGTGGCACACGCATTCCCGCGCGATTCCTATGTGACGTGCTGTCCTAAGGGGCCATGCAATTGGACATGTTTCCGCCGATTGTCGATGGTTTTTCCCTCGAACCGATCCTATAATGGTGTTCGCCTCGACGTTGAGGCCCGGTTTTGCAAAGGCTCCAAGCCTGCTGTGAGACCGGCGGACGAAATAACGGCAAAGGAGTCATCATGTACTACTCGGCTGGAAACTATGAAGCCTTCGCGACCCCGGAGAAGCCTGAAGGCATCGACGACAAGTACGCGTATATCGTCGGGTCCGGTCTTGCCGGTCTGTCGGCGGCATGCTACCTGATCCGCGACGCCCAGATGCCCGGCGACCATATCACGGTCTTCGAATCCCTGCCGGTGGCCGGTGGCTCCTGTGACGGCATCTACGATGCGACACGCGGCTACATCATGCGCGGCGGCCGTGAGATGGACAACCATTTCGAGGTCATGTGGGACCTGTTCCGTTCCATTCCGTCCATCCAGAACCCCGGAGAGACGATTTTCTCCGAATACTACAAGCTCAACAAGCACGACCCGAACTTCTCCCTGTGCCGCGTCACCGAGAAGCAAGGTCAGGACGCGCACACCGACAAGAAGTACGGGATGAACCCGAAGGCGACGCAGGAGCTGCTGCACCTGTTCATGGCCACGGACGAAGAGCTCGCCGACAAGACCATCGATGACGTGTTCGACGACGATTTCTACAAGACGAATTTCTGGGTGTACTGGCAGACGATGTTCGCGTTCGAGAAATGGCACAGCGCCATCGAGATGAAGCGCTATATGCAGCGTTACATCCATCACATCGACGGATTGCCCGATTTGTCCGCACTGCGTTTCACCCGCTACAACCAGTATGATTCCATGATCCGCCCGATGGTCAAGTACATCACGGATGCCGGGGCGAAGGTGCTGTACGACACGAATGTGACCAACGTGGTGTGCGAGGTGACGCGCAGCCGCAAAGCGGCCCGCCGCATCGAATACACGCAGGGCGGCGAGGCCAAGAGCATCGACCTGACCGACAACGACCTCGTGTTCGTCACCAACGGCTCGCAGGGCGATTGCACTGCGTACGGCGACCAGACGCATGCGCCGGTCGTGTCCATCAAGAACGGCGAAGGGCCGTCGGTCGAACTGTGGAAGAGGATCGCCGCCCAATCCCCGGATTTCGGGCACCCTGAGAAGTTCTTCAAGGACATCGAGGAAACCAGCTGGGAGTCGTGGACGGTCGACACGTCCAACAAGGAGGTGCTCGACGCAATCGAGGCGATCTGCCACCGCGACCCGCTGTCCGGCAAGATCGTGACCGGTGGTATCGTGACCGCCAGGGATTCGAGCTGGCTGCTGTCGTGGACCATCAACCGGCAAGGCCAGTTCCCCGACCAGCCGTCCGACCACTGCCTGATCTGGGTGTACGGCCTCAACTGCT
The DNA here is from genome assembly GCF_000426425.1 of Bifidobacterium thermacidophilum subsp. thermacidophilum DSM 15837. Classification (NCBI taxonomy): domain Bacteria; kingdom Bacillati; phylum Actinomycetota; class Actinomycetes; order Bifidobacteriales; family Bifidobacteriaceae; genus Bifidobacterium; species Bifidobacterium thermacidophilum. The sequence goes on along the minus strand of NZ_AUFI01000008.1, from coordinate 267,492 downwards.
GGCATGACAACGGCGATTTCGTCAAGAAGCCGATGGCGCAATGCACCGGCGAGGAGCTGTGTGAGGAATGGCTGTACCATATCGGCATCCCGCAGGACAGAATCAAGCAGTTGGCGAGCGAGGCATGCAATACGACCGCCGCGATGATGCCGTATGTGACGAGCTTCTTCGAACCGCGCCGCGACGGGGACCGGCCGAAGGTCGTGCCCGACGGCTCCGTGAATCTCGCTTTCGTCGGCCAGTACGCCGAAACGCCGCGCGACACCGTGTTCACCACGGAGTATTCGATCCGCACCGGCATGGAAGCGGTGTACACGCTGTGCAATGTCGACCGTGGCGTGCCGGAAGTATGGGGCAGCGTCTTCGACGTGCGCGACCTGCTGACCGCGACGGTCAAACTCGCCGACGGCAAGAAACTCACCGAAATGGACCTGCCGCTCAAGGACCGTCTCGCCCTGCGTGAACTGCTCAAGAAGGTGCATGGCACCGAGGTCGAGAAGCTGCTCAAGGCGTGCGGGGCGTTGTGATCCATCGGCAGGATGTGTTTGCCTGCCGATGGTGCGAATTAGACGTCATTGATTGACGTCATTGATTGAGATGGAGCCGTGTTCCGGATTTTCCGGGATGCGGCTCCTTTATCCAACGGGATAGTATTCAATGGGGTAGCGCTCAGTGGGATAATACCTGTGTGTTCCCTTTGCTTGAGACGTTTGTGGCGGTGTATGAGACCGGGCAGTTCTCGATTGCGGCTGATGAGCTGCGTGTCTCGCAGTCGACGGTGTCGGCGCGGATTGCGCAGCTGGAGCAACGGTTGGGGACATCGCTGTTCGAGCGGCATGCGCGTGCCGATGTGACCGCGACACGCGCGGGGGAGACGCTCTACCGTTCTGCTGTGGAGCTTCTTGCGCAATGGCGGCAGACGCAGGAGGATGTCGGCCGGGCGGGGCAGGCGCGCGATCCGTTCCTGCTCATGATGTCGAACACCGCGGCGGTGGCGCTGCTGCCGAGGATCCTCGAAGAGTTGCGAGCGCAGGGCACGCTGGAACGTGTGGATATGCGTGTGATGACCGCGAATTCCGACGAGATTGTCGAAGCGGTGGAATTGCATCGGGCGCAGATGGGGATTGTGGAGAAGCCGGTGTCTGCGGAAGGGATTATCCGTGCCGCGTTGTGTGATGACCGGCTGGTGTTGGCGGGGGAGCATGCGCATGATCCTGAGAACCCGGCGACGGTGTGGTTGCTGCGTGAGCATAGGTCGGGTGTGCGTTACTACACGGATTTGTTCTTTTCTCAGCGTGCAATCCAGCCGGCGCATCGTGTCGAGATCGTCGGTAATGCGTCGATTTGCGCGTGTCTTGCCGCAGGGGTCGGCACGTCGCTGGTTTCGCAAGGCGTGGTGCCGGCTGGCGTGCCGACTGCGGAGCTCGGCATGGATTTTTCCAGACGATTCTCGGGTGTGACGCCGCGTTCCGGGCTGACCGGTGCGCAGCGGGGGATGTGCAAGGTGATCGCCTCGCTGTTTGCGGTGGAGCCCCATTCCGGAAGCTGAACTGGTGATGTGCGGCGTGTCGCGCTGCTATCGTGGGATGAACGCGGTGGTTCCGAGGCGTGGGATGCGCGCCCGGCGGAAACGAAGGAGGCCGGTATGGCGGTGACCCAGGGGAAGATAGCCGGCGCGGGCATGCCGCATGTGGACGAGCACGGTCTTGACGATGACGCCGTGCAGACCCGTGTGGAACAAGGCCAGACCAACCGTACGGACGAGAGTACGTCCCGCTCGGTGGGCTCGATCATCCGCGCGAACGTGTTCACCCTGTTCAACGCGATTATCCTCACCGCGATGGTGGTCGTGCTGCTCACCGGGTCGTGGAAGGACGCGGTGTTCGGGCTGGTCATTATCATCAACACCGGCATCGGCATCGTCACCGAATTGCGGGCGAAGGTGACGCTCGACCGCCTGTCGATCCTGGTCGCCTCGCCGGTGCTGGTGCGCCGCGGCGGCAAGGATATCGAGGTCGCTCCCGTGGATATTGTGCTGGGGGACTTGGTGTGGATTCGCGCGGGGGAGCAGGTGCCAGCCGATGCCAAGATTCTGCACACGTGGGGGCTTGAGCTTGACGAGTCCATGCTCACCGGCGAATCCCGGACGGTACGCAAGAAAGAAGGCGATGCTATCTATTCCGGGTCCACCGCGGTCTCCGGCATGGCGCTCGCCCAAGTGGAGGCGGTCGGGGAACATAGCTATGCGGCGGGGCTCACCGCGCAGGCGAAAGTCTACAAACGCAATCTGTCCGATCTGAGCCGCGGTATCAATACGATTCTGCGGGTCATGTCCTTCGTGGTGGTGCCGTTGTGCATCCTGCTGATCTGGTCCCAGTTGCATACGGTCGGCGGGCTCGGCAACGCGATCGCGACCGGGGCATGGCGGCAGGCGGTCGTCTCGGCGGTGGCCGGCGTCGTTGGCATGATTCCCGAAGGCTTGGTATTGCTCACTTCGCTCAACTTCGCCATCGCAGCCATGCGTCTGGCACGGCACAACACGCTCGTACAGGATCTCGAATCCGTGGAAACGCTTGCCCGTGTGGATTGCCTGAATCTGGACAAGACCGGGACCATTACCGACGGTGGCATCGAGGCTGACGCACTGATTCCCGCAACATCCGACGATTGGGGGCATGCAGGGCTGGGCCATGACGAAGCCATGCAAGCCACCTACGACCTGTGCAACGAGGAGAATCCGAACGCCACCGGCCGGGCGGCCATGGAGCTGTTCGCCGCACAAGGCGTGCACCAGGGGACGGTCGCCGCGCGCGTACCCTTCTCGTCCGCCCGCAAGTGGAGCGCTATCGTGCGCGACGACGGCAGCGTATGGCTTATGGGTGCGCCGGAAGTTCTCGCGCGCGGGTTCGTTGATGCCGCACGGCAGGTGGGGCGGGATGCGTCAGCAACGCAGGCATTGTTCGCCCCGGTGCTTCAACGCGTCCAATCCAAAGCGGCGCAAGGCTATCGTGTACTCCTGATCGCCCGGGCCCGTCAAGTGCCAGGCCAGACCCCATCCGTTTTCGTGGACGACCCAGTTCTACCGTCTGATGCCCGGCCCGCCGCCCTGCTGCTGTGCAGCGAACGAATCAGACAAGACGCCGAGGCGACCCTGCGCTGGTTCCGCGACCAAGGGGTGCGTTGCCGCGTCATCTCCGGCGACAACCCGACTACCGTGCGTGCGATTGCCGCGAAGGTGAAACTGACCGGTGAGCGTGAGCCGGTAGCCGTTGACGCCCACGACCTGCCCCAAGATATCGACGAACTGTCTCGCGCGCTGGAAGGCATTGACGTGGTCGGTCGCGTGCTGCCTGAACAAAAGCAGGCCATCGTCAAGGCGCTGCACGCCTCACGGCATGTGGTCGCGATGACCGGCGACGGCGTCAACGACACGTTGGCGCTCAAAGAAGCCGATCTCGGGGTCGCGATGGGCAATGCCGCGCCCGCCACGAAGGCGGTCGCCGAACTCGTGCTGGTCGACTCGAAATTCTCCCATTTGCCTGACGTCGTGGCACGTGGCCGCCAGGTCATGGCCAATATGGAGCGGGTCGCGAGCCTGTTCCTGACCAAAACCGTCTACTCCGCGCTCATTTCCCTCGGCGTCGTCCTGCTGGCGATGCCTTTCCCGTACCTGCCGCGGCACATCTCCTATATCGGCGCCCTGACCATCGGCATGCCTGCGTTCATCCTTGCGCTCGCCCCCAATACGAGACGTTACATCCCCGGATTTTTGGGGCGTGTCGTGCGTTTCGCGTTGCCCGGCGGCATCGCGGTGGGGTTGTCCGTGCTGATTGCCGAAGCTGCGATGCCGGGCGTGCTTGGATGGAACCTGTCTGTACCGGCGGACCTCGCATTGCAACGTTCCTGCTGCGCGATGATCGTCTTCACGCTCGGAGTGCTGGTGCTCGCCCTTGTGGCAAGGCCACTGGCGTCCTGGCGAGGGGTTCTTGTCGCGGTCTTCGCGGCCGCAGGGGTCATCGGCCTGTGCATCCCGCCGGTCGCCGACTTCTTTGCGCTGCATCTGCCGCAGGGGAGCGCGCTGGTTGTGCTTCTCGTCGCGCTGGTCGCATCGGCTGCGATATTCGTGCTCTGCCAGCTGGCAAGCCGTCTGCTCGCGCGCATTGTCTCACATAATAGGCAGACATGCCAGAGCTGAAACAGCATCACGATACAATACAGGAATAACATCAATCGGCATCCATACCGAATTCAACCATCTGGCATTCGCCGGCTCGGAGGTAGCATGTCATTCAAAGACAGTCAACTGTCCACGCTGACCGTGGGCGACACCACATTCGACTACGTCAACATCGCGGATTTGCCCGGTATCGAGCATCTGCCATACTCGCTCAAGGTGCTTGTCGAGAACCTCGTGCGCAACATCGACGGTAAGAACATCACCGACGAGCACGTCAAGGCGTTGCTCGACTGGGATCCGCAGGCTGAGCCGAGCCATGAAATCCAGTTCACCCCGTCGCGTGTCGTCATGCAGGATTTCACCGGTGTGCCCTGCATCGTCGATCTGGCCACCATGCGTGACGCGGTCAAGGAGCTGGGCGGCGACCCCGAGGTCATCAACCCGCAGGTGCCCGCCGACATGATCATCGACCACTCCGTGCAGATTGACAAGTACGGCGTTGCCGACGCGCTGCAGCAGAACATGGATATCGAATACCAGCGCAACGGGGAACGCTACCAGTTCCTGCGCTGGGGCCAGCAGGCGTTCAGGAACTTCCGCGTGGTGCCGCCGGGGACCGGCATCATCCACCAGGTGAACATCGAATACCTCGCCAAAGTCGTCATGAGCAAGGATTCCGGTCTTGGCGACGGCCGCAAGCTCGCCTATCTCGACTCCTGCGTAGGCACGGATTCGCACACCACCACCGTCAACGGCCTCGGCGTGCTCGGCTGGGGTGTCGGCGGCATCGAAGCCGAAGCCGCGATGCTCGGCCAGCCCATCTCCATGCTCGTGCCGCGCGTGGTCGGGTTCAAGCTCACCGGCTCCATCCCCGAAGGCGTCACCGCGACCGACGTGGTGCTCACCATCACCGACATGCTCCGCAAGCACGGCGTGGTCGGCAAGTTCGTTGAATTCTACGGTGAGGGCGTCGCCTCCGTTCCGCTCGCCAACCGTGCGACCATCGGCAATATGAGCCCTGAATTCGGCTCCACCTGCGGTATCTTCCCGATTGACGACGTGACGCTCGACTATCTGCGCCTGACCGGTCGCAGCGAGGAACAGGTCGAACTCGTCAAAGCCTACGCGAAGGCGAACCGCCTGTGGGGCGACACCAAGGACCCGCAGTATGTCGAACCGCAGTATTCGGAATACATGGAACTCGACCTCGGTTCCGTTGTGCCGAGCATCGCCGGCCCGAAGCGCCCGCAAGACCGCATCACCCTCGCCACCGCGAAGAAGACCTTCGAAGACACGCTGCCCGCGTACGAAACCGACAAGACCGCGCAGCAACCGATCCCGGTGAGCACCGACTTCCGTGGCGATTTCGACGTGAAGAACGGCGATGTCGCCATCGCCTCCATCACCAGCTGCACCAACACATCGAACCCGTCGGTCATGATCGCCGCCGGCCTGATAGCACGCAATGCCCACGCCAAAGGCCTCAAGCCCAAGCCGTGGGTCAAGACCTCCCTCGCCCCAGGCTCCCAAGTCGTGGCCGACTACCTCAAGAAAGCCGGCCTCCAGGACGACCTCGACGCTCTGGGCTACCAGCTCGTCGGCTTCGGTTGCGCCACCTGCATCGGCAACTCCGGTCCTCTGCTGCCCGAAATCTCCAAGGCCATCAACGACAACGACCTGACCGTCACCGCCGTGCTGTCCGGCAACCGCAACTTCGAAGGCCGCATCAGCCCGGACGTCAAGATGAACTACCTCGCCTCCCCGCCGCTGGTAATTGCCTACGCGCTCGCCGGCACCATGGACTTCGACTTCGAAACCCAGCCGCTGGGCCAGGACGCGGACGGCAACGACGTGTTCCTGCGCGACATCTGGCCGAGCAACGAGGACGTCCAGCGCGTGGTCGACGAGACCGTCTCCCGTGAGATGTTCGTCAAGGATTATGCGAGCGTCTTCGACGGCGATTCCCGCTGGCAGGGTCTCGACGTGCCGAAGGGCGAACTGTTCTCCTGGGATCCTGATTCCACCTATGTGCGTCGGCAGACCTTCTTCGACGGCATGGGCGCCACGCCTGCCCCGGTGGAGGATATCCACGGCGCCCGCGTGCTGGCGTTGCTCGGCGATTCGGTGACCACCGACCACATCTCCCCGGCAGGTGCGTTCAAGGCGTCCAGCCCGGCAGGCAAATACCTGGTCGAGCACGGCGTCGAATCGAAGAACTTCAACTCCTACGGTTCCCGCCGCGGCAATCATGAGGTCATGGTGCGCGGCACCTTCGGTAACATCCGTCTGCGCAACCAGCTGCTCGCCTCCGTTGGCGAAGAGGTCACCCCCGGCGGATACACGTATGATTTCCTGACCGGCAAGCCGTCCACGATCTTCGACGCCTCGCTCGACTACCGCAAGGCGGGCGTGCCGCTCGTCGTGCTCGCCGGCAAGGAATACGGCACCGGTTCGTCCCGCGACTGGGCTGCCAAGGGCACGGTCATGCTCGGTGTACGTGCGGTCATCACCCGCAGCTTCGAGCGCATCCACCGCTCCAACCTGATCGGCATGGGTGTGCTTCCGCTGCAGTTCCCTGAAGGCGAATCCGCGGAATCACTGGGCTTGAACGGCACAGAAACCTTCGACATCGAAGGCATCGACCAGCTCAACACCGGTGAAATCCCGCACACCGTCCACGTGACCGCCACCAAGGGCGACGGCACCAAGATTGAGTTCGACGCGACCGTACGCATCGACACCCCCGGTGAGGCGGATTACTACCGCAACGGTGGCATCCTGCAATACGTGTTGCGTAACCTCATGGCCGGCAAGCGGGCCTGAGTCGCACGGATTCCAGACGGGCCGCGACCTTGCCGCCTCATGGCGGCTGGCCGCGGCCCGTCACGCTTTCACCGGTTTTCCGCCACCTGAGGGATGGCGTAGAATCGCAACAAGAGACAACGCCGCACAAGCGCGGCAAGGGGGAGGCACCATGGCAATCAGCGCGTCGGAAGAGCCGCTGGGCAGAGTATTCACATCGGATTATCGTCTGTCCATCCCATCATTCCAACGGGCATATTCCTGGCGCCCGGGCAACGTGCTTCAGCTGCTCGACGATATCCGTTCAGCATCCCAGACCCCGAACACCCCATACTTCCTTGGTTCGCTCATCCTCGTCCACGACGAGGGCAACGCATACGAGGTAATCGACGGCCAGCAGCGCCTGGTCTCCCTGATCATCATCATCGCCGCCATGCGCGAACTCGAAGACGACCCGGCTCTTTCGAGTGATCTGACGAATCTCATCATCGATCCGGGCGACCGGCTACGGCATATCGACACTGCCCCCAGACTCACACTGCGCGAACGGGACGCCTCATTCTTCGCATCCTACGTGCAGGAAGGCAATCTCGAATCCCTGTTCGACCTGCGCGATATGGATATGGAAACGAACGCGCAGCGCAACATCCACGACAATGCGCAAGCCGCCTATGACGCGTTAGCCGGTATGAAACCTGAAGAGCGGCGTACGCTGGCCTCCTACATGGTCAACATGGTGACGCTGGTCATCGTCTCCACGGATGATCTGCAAGGCGCCCATCGCGTATTCGACGTGATGAACATGCGCGGCATGCCGCTGACGGTGTCCGACGTGTTCAAAGCCAAGGCCGTCGCCGCGATTGACGAGCCACGACGCGATCTGTACGCCGCGCGTTGGGACGACATTATGGACCCGCTCGGAGACGACCCGGTATCCTGCGAGAGTTTCTTCAGGGATCTCCATCTGATTGTCTCCCGGAAAGTGGAATGCTCACGTCTGATCGACCAGTTCCTACAAGACGTGCTTGACCCATGCATCAACGGCGGCGACAAAGGTAACACGTCGGTTCCCGGTTTCATCGATGGCATCCTGTCGCCGTACGTGCGCGCATGGCGTGTGCTGGAACGGCCGACGGATACGCTGCTGCCCGCAGATGTCATTGCAGCGATTGTCGCGTTGCGTGATTATCCGAATGATGACTGGAAACCAATCGCGATGTGGGCATTGGTTCATTCCATTCGCAATCTGGGCGACAGCGACGCCGTCGTGTTCCGCCCATCGTCAGCACATGCGAAGCCTCGTGGCGGTGCCGACAACGAGACCGCGCCCGAACTGCACGACGTGGACCGTCTGCTGCAGATACTGCGGGCGACCGAACGCGCCTGGGGAGTGGACTGCCTCAATCGGGCCACATCACTCGACCGTCGTCGCCGTGCCGCGACAACCGTCCGCGATCTGGACAAAGGCATGGCGCCGACCACCGTGCCCGGCCTGACCATCGACCAGTCTTCTGCCCGCCGCGCGTTGATCCGCTTGCGCGGCGAAATGCCCAACGACCCATCGTTGCCGCGCCTGCTGCTTATCCGTGCGAACGAGCAGAGTAACGGTTTCGCCATCGTCCGCCCGCGCAGCCTGCAAGCCGTGCGGATCATGCCCGAGCCGACGGGCAAAGACCGGTTGGAGGACGGATGGACCCAAGCCGACTTGGAGTACTGGTCGGACCGTCTGGGCAATATGGCGCTGAGCCAAACGAACAACACGAAATTGGAACATGTGACATCCTTCCGCGAACGCCGCGACCGGATGCTCACCATGAGCGCGTCCAAACGTTTCCCACTGACCCGCCAACTGGAAGACATCGTCACCTGCACGCCGCAGACGCTTGCCGGTCGGCAGCAGGAGACAGTCGAGCTCATCGCCCAGTACTGGGGGATCCCGTATGACCATCAGGAAATCCTGCCGGCGTCCACACAGCCCAATCAGCATGTGGCCGATGAGCCTGACGAACCGCGAGTGAGGACTTCACGCCGGGTGACCATCGCCGCGGTATTGCGCGCCGGGCTGCTGACCGCAGGCGAACAGCTGGAATGGAAACGGCCGCGCAAAGGCGAACTGTGGAAAGCGGAAATCACTCCGCAAGGCACAATGCGTTTGGAAAACGGCGAGGAGTACACCACGCCGACCGCGGCCGCCCGCGCGGTAGGCGGCGGCAGCCAAGGGCTCAACGTGTGGAAACGTAGTGACGGCACCAGCTTGGCCGATATCTGGAAGCAATACCGTATGCGTGGCTGAGCCCCCGAATCCCGTTTTCGCCAGGTCGCCCGCGGCGGTGTTCGGCGAATCTGTGCCGACTTCAGATTCCGTGGCGTCCAAAGGCACGGCATGGGCTAGGGTTGGAAGCGATTGATGATGATGGTTGCGGAGGGACATTGAGCAGATGAGCGTCATACGATATTGCCCGCATTGCGGTTCTGAGGTCTTTTACGACGGGGATATCTGCATGAATTGCGGTGGTACGCTCGAAGGTCCGGACCCTCATGGATCCGACACACCGACGCAGGCGATTCCGCGCCGCATGCAGCCTGCGTCGTCGTATGATGCCCAGGAACAGCCCACGCGCCCGATATCTCGGCGCGAATACATCCAGCAGGCGCAGATGGCAGCCATCAACGGGTCGGCTGATCTCGCCGCGCTCGCCGCGTCCGCCCATTCGGTCATTCCACACGCCAAAACGCGTCCGGGTGCTGCACAGAGTGCAATCGGAACGGTTGATGGAGTGCATTCGGACGTCGCTTCGGGGAACACTCAGGAAGGCGCACACGAAAGCGGCCAATCGTCCGCCCGCACAGGGCAGGGACGGTCCGTCTCAGGGGAGACCGGTACATCGGCCACCGAGCCTGCACAGACCGAAACCGCGAAGAAGGACTACCATTTCGCGCTCGATTGGGCGTCGGACACGTGGGGAATCCCGTCGCTGCCGGAAGGAATCTGGAGTCTGAACACCGACAATGCCGAAGGGCAATCCGCAACGTCGTCGCAACAGCAATCCGACCATCAGCCGGTTGCGCAATTCCCAGACGAGGCTGACAACGCGGCCGACGATGTATCAGATGCCGAGCACACCAATCACACCGATGAAGCCGATGCTTCCGGCAGCAACGACATACCCGGCACGGGTGATACTCCGAATACCGTTCAGGACTTGAACGATGACGATACGGAAGGCGAGGAGGAGCCGGCTGCACAGGACAGTGCGGACACGAACCCGCAAACCGCGGAGAATCGGAAGATCTCCCCGGACAGCGGTCATACGCCAGACGATGAGGAATCCTCTTCGCCCGTCTCGGCGCAATACCCGTCAATCGAACAGGTGTCAGCAGCGCAACCCGCGCAACCGGATGATGCCCTGACATCGGATGAGCGGATTGAAACCCCATCCGACGCACCGTCATTCGACGCGTCGTCTGATGTCCCATACTCCGATACGCAGGCGCCCGACACACAGGAGTCTGGCAGCGACGAACTGACCCAGGTCATCGACCGCGATGCCATCGGTACGGAAACCGGCCCGTTGCCGTACAATATCCCGCCGGCTGAAATGACGGAACGCACCGCGGCGATCTACGAGTCTACGAACGAGTTCCCGTTTGCATTCGAGCAATCCGGCGAGGGAGAGGCGCGCGCGGAAGAGCCGTTGCCGTCTGACGAAGCCGACACCACCGGGCAGCTTCCTGTCGCCGAGGAGCCCACCGGCGACAATGAAGCGACCGTCGCCATCCCCGCCGACGCGAATCAGCCCGCCTACCGGCCCAACGGCGAAGCACCGCAGACAAACCGGAATGCGGCAAGCAGCCGCGTCAAGGCCGCACGTCCGGAGGAATCGCCAGCAGCAGGCAAAACCGCGACCCCGGTGCGCGCCACGATTATCATCGTGGTTGTTGTCGCGCTGTTGGTGTGCGCGGGTATTGTGTTCGCACTGACACGCCATCATGGCACATCGGCGACCCAACCGTCTGCGAACGCCACAGCCAGCGCCTCAGCGCCTGCATCTCCGTCGGCTGACGCATCGACATCGGCTTCTTCGTCGTCACCATCCGCAGCTGCCACACCGTCTCCGGCGGGTGTGTACACGAATGATGCGATGGGGTACCGGGTGTCCATCCCCGACGGCTACGTCTGGCATGAGGAAACCGATAACGGCGCGACACGAACCTTCACCGACGATTCAATCGGCATGACCATCAAGGTCTCCGGCGCATCGAATACGACTGGTGCTACGGTTTCGAGCGAATACTCCGCCTGCGCTTCCGGGCGCAGTGTGTCCTACCATCTGCTGTCCGGCGACATCATGGTGTGCAGTTATGCGGAGAACGGCACCATCACATACGTGAAGGAGATCGTCACCCAGCAGTCGATTCTCACGTTGCGTTTCGATTATGCGCAGTCCGCTCAGGAGAAGGGGTCGGCGGTGATCGACGAGGTGTTCCCGACCTTCGTTTCGACGCGCTGATGCATGCACACGTGACTATGATTCGGGCCCGGTCCCTGATGAGGGGACCGGGCCCGATTGCGATCATCACACGTGCTGTGCGACGTATGCACCGCGCAGCACGTGTGATCCTTAGTCGCGGCTGCCGAACAGACGCAGCAGATACAGGAACATATTCACGAAATCAAGATACAGATTCAACGCGCATACGATTGACAGGCTCTTGATTGCTTCAGGCTGTCCGGCGTACTGCGCGAACAGGACACGGGTTTTCTGCGCGTCGTACATGGTCAGCCCGGCGAAGATGAGCACGCCGATCGCGGAGATCACCATGATTCCGGTCGAACCCGGAGCGACGAGCATGATGACGAATTCGCCGACAATCAAAGTGATGAGCGCGGCCAGAAGAATGGGGCCGGCTTTCAACAGACTGGAACGCATGGTCAGCGACAGCATGGTCAGCACGAAGAAGAACCCGGTGCACAGCGCAAGAACCGTTCCGATTGAGCCAAGGTCGTAAATCATGAAAATCGAGCTCAACGTGAAGCCCATCAACGCGGCATATAGGTAGAACAGGACGCGTGCGGCTCCCGCCTTGAGATTCATCGCACGATTGCCGATGGCGATGGCCATGACAATCTGCACGAGCATCAGACCAATCCACCCTAGGCTGCCGGTGGCCGCCAGGAAGCTGTTGAGCAGTCCGAAGGTCTGGGTGAGCACCGCCACTACGGCTGTTACCGCGAGACCGGCAGTCATTTCGGCGTAGGCGCGGATCATTGAGGTCCGTTCCGCATGTTCGGTGACTGACGCGACCTGGGCGGGAATGGCCGAAGCTGGGGCTGCATATCCTGCGCTCGTGCCGGCGCCGGCAGGGGACTGATAGTAAACGGCCTGTGGCTGCGCGGTCGGCTGGCCATACTGGGGTTGGCCGTACTGTGGCTGTCCCTGTCCGTCGGCCTGGTATTGGATGTGTTGAGGTGAGGGATTCTGGGGCTGCTGATCGTAGGTCATGATTGTTCCTTTCTTGCGATTATTCTATGGTCTTTTGCTGGGAATCATCTGGAGAAAATCGTCTGATGAGATGTTCTGGATCGATTTGGGCGAGAATCGTGCCGAGGAAAATCATGGCACAGCCCACATATCCGCGTCCCGACATCGTCTCATGCAAGATCAGCGCTCCGCCGACAGCTGAGAAGAACGATTCCAACGACATAATCATCGAGGCCTGCGATGGTGGAACAACCCGCTGCCCGACCACCTGCAGCGTGTATGCGACGCCCACCGACATGATGCCCGCGTACGCGAGCGCGCCCGCACAGGCCAACGCACCCTGCCAATCCACCTGGTGTAACACCAATGTCGACACCCAGCTGAGCAGCGAGACCACCAGATACTGGCCAAGCGACAATGCAATCGGATTGAGCCTGCCGCCCACCCGATCAATGACGAGAATATGCGTGGCATACAATACCGCGCTCGCCAGCAGCACCAGATCGCCCACACTGATGGTGCGGATGGAGTCGGTGACGCACAGCAGATAGAACCCGACTATCGACACAATAATCGCCAGTACGGTGAGCATGTGGATCCGCCGATGCAGGAACAGGAGACCGAGCACCGGAACCAGCACGATATACAAGGCGGTCACGAATCCGGAATGCCCGGCGGACATGCTCAATTGGACCCCGTATTGCTGCGAGGTGGCGCCGGCCCACAAAATCAGCCCGCACACCGCGGACCATACCGCCACAGTGCCGCGGCTGGCTTTCGGGGACTGCCGCGTTGCCGCGCGCCCCGCCTGAATCCTTGACATCACGACAAGCACGGGCATCAGTGACACGGCGCCCAAGGTGAATCGGATCGCATTGAAGAACATCGGGGAAACCGATTGCATGCCCTGCACTTGGCTGACGAAGGCGAATCCCCAGATCAGGGATGTCAGCAGCAACAACGCACTGCCGACGATACGGCGTCGTTTCTCATTCTCTCGCATGATTCCAGCATATCCGAACCGAGCGGACGTGTGCAGGGCGGCATTGACCGTGGGGTCGGCTATGGTGGATTGCCGGTGACACGGGGTGCCGACAGGCTGAGAACACACCCGTTGAACCTGATCTAGTCAGCACTAGCGAAGGGATGTCCGGCATGAGTGAGCCGCAATACCAGCAATCAAATGAAACCCCGAGCGTCACCGGCGCCATGGCGGCGCTCGCACAATTGGAGGCCGCGGGGGAGCGTGCGGCAGACGCGCCATCCCGGCTGAGAGTCCTGTCCATCGAAGGTTCAGACCCGATCGGCGGCGCCGGCACCATGGCGGACATGAAAGCGTTCACTGCACAAGGAGTGTTCGGGTATGCGGCCATGACCAGCGTCCTCGCACAGAACACCCAGGGCGTGACCAGCATCGTCAACATGGAGCCGGACTTCCTTGTCGCGCAACTCAATGCGGTCAGCGACGACGCAATCATCGACTCGATGAAAATCGGTATGCTCGGCACCCCCGAACTCGTCGAAGCGGTCAAAGGGTGGCTGACCGCATTGGAGCAGCATTACCGTGACGAGGGCATCGCCAAACCGGTAGTCGTCCTCGACCCGGTCATGTACGCGAAATCCGGTGACGCCCTGCTCACCACGCAAGCCGAACAGGCCCTGCGCAACATCATCCCCATGGCTGACATCATCACGCCGAATGTGCCGGAACTCGCTGCACTCGCCGACGCCGACCAGCCAGCCGCGGATATCGACACGCTGGAATCCATGGCACGCGAGGTATGCAAGCGCTATGGCGTCGCCGTATACGCCAAAGGCGGTGCGCTCGCGCTCGCCGGCGGCGCGTCAAGCACCGACGTCCTCGCCGAACCGTCCGACGGGCAGGGCGAGGTGCGCACCACGCGTATCGAAGGCCGTGCGGTGCGCACCCACAACGTCCACGGTACGGGGGACACCCTGTCCAGCACGCTCGCCGCGCTGCGTCCGCAATGCGACACATGGGAGCAGGCCGCACGCCGTGCGAAAACGTGGATGAACGGGGCGATCGCCGTCGCCGACCGTTTGCACGTGGGCAAAGGGCACGGGCCAGTCGATTTCACATGGCAGCACGCGCCGACCGGATTGCGCTTCAGCGCCGACTACTGGAACCGTGTGCGGCCCATCCGCGAACGGATTCACGGCATGCGCTTCATCACCAGCATGGTGGATGCCACGCTGTCATTGGAGGATTTCGCGTTCTACCTGCATCAAGACGACATCTATCTGACCGATTACACGTCGCTGCTGGCGCTCGCCTCCTCGCGTGCCGACCGCCTGGACGAGCGGGTGTTCTTCGCACAGGCGGCTTCCGGAGGTGTGGATTCCGAGGTAATGTTCCACCACAACTGGTACGTCAAGCATGGATTCGACCCGTCTGGCACTTCCCGCTCCGAGGTGACCGCGGCCTATATCGGCCACGAGCATCGGGTCGCCGATTCCGGCTCGTATGCCCGGCTTGCCGCCGTGGTCATGCCGTGTTTCTGGATGTACGCCGCCATGGGCAAGGAAATGCGCGAGCAGGTGCGCAACAAGCATATTGATGTCGACACACATCCCTTCGGCGAGTGGATCCGCATGTACTCCGACCCGGAATTCACCGAGAGCACGCTGCGCGAGGTGCAGATCTGTGATCGGCTGGCCGCCGAAGCATCGATTGACGAATATGAGCATATGATGCATGCGGCGCTCGTTTCGTCGGAGCATGAGTTCCGCTTCTTTGAACAAGGACTGACCAGACCTGCGCTGGGATTCTAGGGTATTTTGGGGTCTCAAGGCCTTGAGACCCAGGGGTCCGGCGCCCCCACGATGGTATTGACATTCTGCGCCGGGAAGAACATCTGGTGCGCCTTGTCGGCAAGCGGGACGCACCAGATGTTTCGGGATTCTGCGCAAGACGCGAGACGTCAGGCCTGCGGAGCCTCCTCAACACGCGGGGCCCCGGTGATATCGCGGTGAATGCCCTGCATTTGCGCTTCGATGTTCTGCAGACTACGCGCGCAATCGAGCAGGGTTTGCGAATGTTCGGCGAGTTTGGCGTCGGGCAGGTCGGATTTATAACGCAACTGGTGTTCAAGGCTCGCCCAGTAATCCATCGCGATGGTGCGGAACTGCACTTCGACCGGCGTGTAATGCGCCCCCGCGGACAGGAATACCGGCACGGCGTAAATCACATGGAGACTGCGATAGCCATTCTGCTTGGGGTTCTTGATGTAATCCTTGACGCGCAGCACCTGGATATCCGATTGTGCCGACAGGTAGTTCGAAACCGAGTACACGTCATCGCGGTAGTTGCAAATCACGCGGATACCGGCGACATCGAACAGGTTGTCTTTGATTGACCGGGTATTGATTGGCAGTGATTTGCGTTGCAGTTTGCCGAGGATGGAATCCACCGATTTCAATCGCCGTTCTATATGATGGATCGGATTGTGGGCGAATCGCACTTGGAATTCGCTGTCAAGGATTTCCAGCTTGGTGCTGATTTCGTACATCGCGCCTTCATAGACCTGCATGAGGTCGATGAATTCGGTAATCTCCTCCGCGGGAAACTGTTCGCCGAGTTTCAAATCGCCCAGCCGCGCTTTCATCTCTCCAATATTGATGCGGTTATGTCGGTCAAGTATCACGATTGACCATGATAGCGTGAGGTCCCCGGACGTGTCGGATTCCACGGCGACATGCCGGGTGTTCGGGCACGCCGGCGGTGTGCCGACCGGACGATACAATCGGCGGTTATGGATGAAGCGATGATGACCGAGGCGGAGCGCGCCTCGAGACCGGCTGCCGGGCAGTCGGGGAATGTTCGGCCGGACGGCCGCGGCAAGGGTGTGTTCTATATTCATACGCTCGGCTGTCAGATGAATGTGCACGATTCCGAGCGTATCGCAGGCGTGCTGGAGCAGGACGGGTACGTGCCGGCGAGTGAACGTCAGATCGCACAGCATGATTTCGATCTTGTGGTCATGAACACCTGCGCGGTGCGGGAGAACGCCGCCGAACGCATGTACGGCACCATCGGACGCTGGGCGCGCTACAAGCATGCGAATCCGTGCGTGCAGATCGCAATCGGCGGGTGCATGGCCCAGCTGGACCGCGAGCGCATCGCCAAACGGACCCCGTGGGTCGATGCGGTGTTCGGTACGAAAAGCATTGCCTCACTTCCGCGTCTGCTTGACCAAGCGCGCGCGACCGGCGAGCCGCAGATCGATGTCGCCAACGACCTGACTTATTTCCCAAGCCAGTTGCCGGCTGCCCGTTCCTCGCGTATCTCCTCGTGGGTGTCGATTTCGGTGGGGTGCAACAACACGTGCACCTTCTGCATCGTGCCGACCACCCGCGGCCGCGAGCATGACCGGCGCCCGGGCGATGTGCTCGCCGAGGTGCGCGAGTGCGTGGCCAACGGCGCCAAAGAGGTGACACTGTTGGGGCAGAACGTCAACTCGTACGGCTACGGGATGGGGGACCGGTATGCGTTTTCCAAGCTGTTGCGTGCCTGCGGACAGGTCGAGGGGCTGGAGCGCGTCCGGTTCACCTCGCCGCACCCCGCCGCATTCACCGACGATGTCATCGACGCGATGGCCCAGACGCCGAACGTCATGCACCAGCTGCACATGCCGTTGCAATCGGGCTCCGATCGTGTACTGCGCGCCATGCGGCGTTCGTACCGTACGGAACGGTTCTTGACCATCCTGTCCAAAGTAAGGGAGGCGATGCCTGACGCCCGCATCTCCACCGACATCATCGTCGGATTCCCCGGGGAGACCGAGGAGGATTTCCAGCGTACGCTCGACGTGGTCGAACAGGCGCGGTTCTCGACCGCCTTCACTTTCGAATATTCGCCTCGTCCGGGCACCCCGGCCGCCGCGATGGAACAGATTCCCAAGCAGGTTGTCCAGGAGCGTTTCGACCGTCTGCTCGCTCTTCAGCAACGGATCACGCAAGAGGAGCTTGACAAGTTCGAAGGGCGAGATGTGGAGGTCATGGTCACCGGAACCCATGGCAAGAAGGACGATGAGACGCATCGGGTCACCGGCCGTGAGCGGACCGGGGCGTTGGTGCATATCGGCGTGCCTGAAGGCTGCCCGCAGCCGCAGGTCGGTGATTTTGTGACGGCGACCGTCACCCACGCCGGTGAGCATAATCTGATTGCCGACCCCGATCCGCAGGCGGGACAAACCTATCGGGTCCGTCGCGGCTGAACACCGGTGCCGGGCGTCCCACGGCGTCTGGGTGGGTTGAGTACAGTGGTGGAGAGAAACGACAGACATGGAGGCGTATATGCTGCAGGCGGACGGCGAGAGTGAACCGATGGGAGAACTGAAGGATTCCGGATTGTTGGACCGCTGCGAGCAGTCGCCAACTGTATCCGCAGGGGCTTCGGCCCCGCGTGCCGTTTCGATTGTCGGTCCGACGGCGTCAGGCAAGACCGGATTGGGCATCGCCATAGCGAAAGCTCTCACGGAACGCGGCGAGCGCGCGGAAATCGTGAACGCGGACGCCTACCAGATGTACCGGGGCATGGATATCGGCACGGCGAAACCTACCCCTGAGGAACAAGCCGAGGTCCCGCATCATTTGCTTGACATCATCGACCCGGATGACACGATGAGTGTCGCCCGGTTCCAGACGCTTGCCCGCGAGTGTATCAACGATCTGCAATCGCAAGGCATCAGGCCGATTCTGGTCGGCGGTTCAGGCCTGTACGCACGCGCTGCGATTGACGACATCTCCTTCCCCGGCACCGATCCCGAGGTGCGCAAGCGTTTGGAACAGCGGGAGCGCGAGGAAGGCGCCGCCGCGCTGTTCGAAGAGCTCAAGGCCAAGGATCCCGAGGCCGCGGCTCGTATGGACCCGCATAACCCGCGGCGGACTGTCCGTGCGCTTGAAGTCATCGAAGTAACCGGACGCCCGTATTCGGCGAGCTTGCCCCGCTATCGTTACGTGATTCCCAGCGTGCAGATCGGGCTTGATTTGCCGCGGCGCGAGCTTGACGACCGGATCATGCAACGCACCCAGTCGATGCGTGAACATGGATTCGTGGACGAAGTACGCCGCTTGCGCCCGCATCTGGGCTTCACCGCCGGGCGGGCGCTGGGCTACCAGCAGATCATCGACTATCTGGACGGCATCTGGGATGAGGATGACGCGTTCTTCGATATCGCGCAGAAAACCCGCAGGCTTGCCCGCAAACAGATGGGATGGTTCGGCCGCGACCCGCGCATCCATTGGCTTGAGGCGCTGAATCCTCAGCTGCTGGATAACGCGATGGCGATTATCGATCACGCGGACGCGGGGGAGTATGACGCGATTGACGCGCATGCCGACGAATACGTCCAGCACCATCTCGGTGACATCCAGGCGTAAGAGGCCGAAGCTGTCCCGTTTCAACGATGTGACCGCCGGACGCTAGAATCAGAGTCGCTATGGCACGAACCACGTCCTCATCCTCTTCACAAGAGCACAAGACATCAACCCGCCGCAGGTCGAGCGGGTCATCGAAACGTACCGGTACGGAAGATACGGCACGCACCCGCGTATTGTCTGACGACGAGCGTCTCGTCGGCGAGGAGCCGCTGTGGAAGAAGCTGCTGCTCGCCATTCCGCGCGGTTTCGGCGCTGCGGTCAGGGCGCTCACCGGCGTCGGCGAGTATGACCCGATGTACCGGCGTGACGGCCTGTGCTTTGTAATGGTGATTCTTTCGGTGCTGTTCTGCGCTTCCGAATGGTTCCGGGTCAACGGGGCCTTGGGACGTTTCCTGCATACGCTCGCCGCCGGCACATTCGGCGTGATGAGCGTTGTGCTTCCGGTGTTCCTCGCGATTGTGGCGTTTCGTCTGATGCGCAATGCCGGCAAGGATTCCGACAATCCGCGTGTGGTGACGGGCTGGGTGTTGCTGCTGTGGTCGATTTGCTCGATCATCGATGCCGTTGTGGCGTCCGACACCCACGGTTTCGATCTGTCGGTCCTAGAGAATGCAGGCGGTGTGTTCGGCTTCCTGCTGGGGTCGCCGCTCGCATGGGGGCTGTCGAAGGTGTTCGCGGTCATCGTATTCGTGATTGTCGCCCTGTTCTCGCTGCTGTTGATTACACGCACCCACGTTCAGGATCTTCCCGAACACTTCCACGCGTTGGCTGATCGTCTTGGCGGCGGTGCGGATCGTGACGACGATCAGGATGAGGACGATGACGAGCAGTTCCCGAACGAAGTTCGGGTCGGCGATGGCGTCATGCAGATGGCCGAAGGCGTGCCCGCCCATGACGGTTCCGATGATGACGCTGAGGCGCAGCCGGAGCGCAAGCCGGGATTCTTCGCCAGGCTGTTTCGTCGCAAACCCAAGCAGGACAGCGACGATCGCCTTGACGAATACGCTGGTGACGAGGCCTTCTCCCATGCGGCCAAGCAGCATGGCGAAGCTGCTGAAACCCGTCTGGGCACCCCGCGCACGGTGTCTTCGGGCGTCTCCTCGATGGCCCCGGACGGCACCGGCATCTCACAAGCGGTCGACGACCATGCCCATATGCCGGTAGCTCCGGCCATCGTGCCCACCTCGCGTGTGTCGGTGGGTAACGACCCGTGGGCCGCTATCGCGCAGAGCGATGCACAAGGCGACGGCACGCAAACCGCTGGTGCCACCGATCCGGAAGGAACCGGGGCATACGGGACGTCCGAAGGACAGACTGACGAGGGCGCCGGGCAGACGGGCGGCCAGACGCCCGCCGAGCCCGATGAGAGCCGGCCCTATCAGCTGCCAGATCTCGGCATGCTCGTCAAAGGCAAGCCTCATGCGATGCGCACCCCGGCGAACGACAATGTCATCCGCACGCTGACCGACACGTTCCAGCAATTCAAGGTCGACGCGAAAGTCGTTGGCTTCCTGCGCGGGCCGTCCGTCACCCAGTACGAGGTCGAGCTCGGACCGGGTGTCAAGGTCGAGAAGGTCACCAATCTCCAGCGCAATATCGCCTATGCGGTGGCGAGTTCCGACGTGCGTATTCTCTCGCCGATTCCCGGCAAATCGGCAATCGGCATCGAGATTCCGAATATTGATCGCGAAATCGTGCATTTGGGCGACGTGCTTCGT
This sequence comes from Bifidobacterium thermacidophilum subsp. thermacidophilum DSM 15837, assembly GCF_000426425.1. Taxonomy (NCBI): domain Bacteria; kingdom Bacillati; phylum Actinomycetota; class Actinomycetes; order Bifidobacteriales; family Bifidobacteriaceae; genus Bifidobacterium; species Bifidobacterium thermacidophilum. The sequence continues at coordinate 246,910 of NZ_AUFI01000008.1, read as the reverse complement.
TCGGACAAGGCACGCAACGACCCCAATCCGATGCTCGCCGGTGTCGGCAAGGATGTCGAAGGTCATTTCGTCACCGCCGATCTGACGAAAATGCCGCATCTGCTGGTCGCCGGCGCGACCGGTTCAGGTAAGTCCAGCTTTATCAACTCGATGCTCATGTCGATTATCATGCGCGCCACGCCGGAGCAGGTGCGCTTGATCCTCGTCGACCCCAAGCGCGTTGAATTGTCCGCGTACGCCGGCATCCCGCATTTGCTCACGCCGATCATCACGGATCCGAAGCATGCCGCTCAGGCGCTGGAATGGGTGGTCAAGGAGATGGACGCCCGCTACGACGACCTCCAGTTCTTCGGCTTCCGCAACATGAAGGACTTCAACAAGGCCGTGATGGAAGGCAAAGTGCATGCCCCGGCCGGCTCGAAACGCAAGGTTGCCCCATACCCGTACCTGCTGGTGGTTGTCGACGAGATGGCTGACCTCATGATGGTCGCGAAGAACGATGTCGAAAGCTCGATCCAGCGCATCACCCAGCTGGCTCGCGCCGCCGGCGTACATCTGGTGCTCGCCACCCAGCGTCCGTCGGTCGATGTGGTTACCGGCCTGATTAAGGCGAATATCCCGTCTCGCTTGGCATTCGCGACCTCGTCGGCGACGGATTCGCGCGTGATCCTCGATACCACAGGCGCCGAGACCCTGATCGGACAGGGCGATGCGCTGTTCCTGCCGATGGGACAGGCGCGTCCCATTCGTGTGCAAGGCTCGTGGGTCGGGGAATCCGAGATTCGCAAAGCGGTCGAATTCGTACGCACCCAACGCAAACCGCATTATCGCGAGGACATCGAGCAGATGGCCAAGGAGGCGGACAAGCATACGGTCGACCCGACCGAAGACATCTGTGACGATATGGATGTACTTCTGCAAGCCGCCCAGCTGGTGGTCACCACCCAGTTCGGTTCGACGTCCATGCTCCAGCGCAAGCTGCGTGTCGGCTTCGCCAAGGCCGGGCGTCTGATGGATTTGCTTGAATCGCGTGGGGTTGTCGGTCCGTCCGAGGGGTCCAAGGCCAGGGAAGTGTTGGTCCAGCCGCAGGATTTGCCGCAGGTGCTTGCGTTCATTGAAGGCAAAACCGATTCGATTGTTTCGGGCGGAGCTTCCGATGGCGGGGCGGATGGCGAGGCGTAATCGCCCGAGAGGATTTGAAGACACGGCGGCGGGATTTGTGCGATGTCGGTGGCACTATGGAGGTGTCTTCGACATCGCGCAGACACTTCAGGCACGCGCGCGGATACCCTGGCCGGACGCGCCAAGCCGCTAGTGAATTCAAAGCTTGTTGTCATCGTCCGGTAGTGCAGTAGAGGTAAGGTGAACGGTATGCAGACTGAACAAGAACACAAGGTATCGCTTCTGGACGGCTGGAACAGCCCTCCGAACATCGTCACTTATACGCGAATCGTGTTGGTGCTGGTCTTTCTTGGCATCGATATCGCCGCCGGCCCGTGGGGTTCGCATAGTCACGGCCTGCGGTGGACGGCCGCGATTCTGTTCATCATCGCCGCTTCGACCGACAAACTCGACGGGTGGATGGCCAGAAAATACAACCAGGTCACCGAGCTGGGCAAACTCATGGACCCGATCGCCGACAAGTTGCTCACCTGCTCAACACTGATCGTTGCCTCCGCATTCGGCGAGGTCTTCTGGTGGGTGACCATCCTGTTCCTCATCCGTGAGATCGGTATCACCGTGATGCGCTTCTTCGTCATCGACACCGGCGGCAAGGTAATCGCGGCGGACAAGGCCGGCAAGTACAAGACGTTGTGCCAGTGCATCGGCCTGGGCATGCTGCTGGTTCCGGCGTACACGTTCATCACGAATGCCACCGCGCTGAACGTCTACACTTTCATCACGAACTTCCTGATCTACGTGGCCCTGTTCCTGTGCCTGTATTCAGGGGCGCTGTACGTGTACCGCGTCGTCAAGGCGCGTCGGGGTGCCGCGCAGGCCACGGAGCGCTGAATGCCGGTCACGGGGTATGGTTTGGCGCAGCGTGACGGGCTCGCCACGCAGGTGCTGGAGTATTGCAAGCGGCACGGCGTGAAAATCGCCGCCGCAGAATCGCTGACGGGCGGCCTGCTTGCGGACGCGTTCGTACGTATTCCGGGCGCGTCCGAGGTATTCCTCGGGTCTGCCGTCACCTATGACATCCGCGCGAAGGCGAAGATTCTCGGCGTCGATGCCTCGTTGTTGGCGCGTGAAGGTGCGGTGCATCCTGAGGTCGCCCGTCAGATGGCCGCCGCGACCGCCCGCCTGTATGATCAGCCGGAGTACGGAGGCCGTGTGATTGGCCTGTCCACAACCGGGGTCGCCGGTCCCGGGCCTGACGGGGACAAGCCCGCTGGTCTTGTGTATATCGGCTGTTCCCTTCCGGCCGTGTTGACGGGTGGGGAGCGCACCGAATCCGCGGTGGAACTGCATTTGCACGGCGATCGCGGGCGGGTGCGCGAACAGACGGTATGGCACGTATTGAACAATGTGAGGCAGCTCACAGTTGGGCTACAGGAATAATTTCGCCGCACTCCCGGTTGTTCATGGTGTAGAAAAAACGACACGAAGCCGAAAGGGGTTGCGCAGATGGAAACGATGACCCAGACCAATCAGATGACGGAAACCAAGGCAGTTCAGAATTCCCAGATTCGTGCGGGGCAGGCGGCGCGTATGCGTGATTTGACGCCGGCCCAGCGTCGTGCTGTGATGTTCGCGCAGCAGCAGGTGTTGCGTGCGCGTGCTGCGAAGAAGGCGAAGGACGAGCGTCAGTCGGCGCTGTCTCGCATGTGGCAAGAGGAAGACGCCGAGCACACCAAGCCGCATGCCACGATTCGCAGGCATGAGGAGGCCTCGCAACTGAAGGATGTCTCCCTGCGTGAGGCCATTGGCCATGTGTTGCGCGATTTGCGCACCCGTGACCATAAGACTTTGCGTGAGGTCAGCGAGAAGGCGGGAGTTTCCCTTGGCTATCTTTCCGAGGTGGAGCGTGGCCAGAAAGAAGCGAGCTCGGAGCTGCTCAGCTCGATTGCAGCTTCACTCGGCTTGAGCACCGCGCAGATGTTGCGTATGGTGGCTGATTATCTCGATTCGGTGCATGCCTGATTGATGGGCGTTAGCCGGACGTCGGCGAAGAATCGCCGGTTGACGGTTTGTTGGAAAACGCGGGCGCTTCCTACCGATTACGGCTGGAGGCGCCCGTTTTGTGTGTGCGGCTTCGGCGGCGCGGATGTTCCCCGGCACAGGCGGATGCGTGGTGGCAGGTGTGCAATTGGAGGCAGGCAAGTAGAAAGCGGGCGGTCGTTGGTGGGCTTGTAGCCCGGTTGTGCGAGACTTGCTGCGTGCGTGAACGTGAATTTTGGCAACTGTTGGAGGAGGTGTTCGGCCGTGTGTATGGTCGGAGCCTGTCCAAGGATCAACGGCTGCCCAAATTGGGTGATATGACGGTGGTCGAAGCACTTGCCGCGGGGGAGGAGCCCCGCGTCGTGTGGAATGTGCTGTGCGACCAGATGGATATCCCCGATTCCAGGCGTTGGGGGAAGGACCACAACGCGCCGCCGTTGCCCGCCGGTCGGTGAGACGGCAGGTGATGGACATTCGGCTTGCGCTGCCCGGCGGGTGGTATTCGAACATTTGTTCGCATGATGCGGTATAGTGGTAACAGCACGACACGATTCCGTGACGGGATGCCCTGAGGCCTTGGCGCAGAAGGCAATGCAACCTTTGACCACATTGCCGGTGTGGGGTGGAACCATCGGCGTGGTTCACGTAGCGTGGAAATCGTCGCTGAAATCGTGAAGATAAGGAGAACACATGGCACAGCAGACAAAATCGGCCAAAGCGGCGGGCGCCAAAGCTGGCGGGGCCGCCCAGGAATCCGGGGCTCACGAGATCGATCCCCGGCGTAAAGCCGCATTGGACACTGCGCTTGCGCAGGTGGAGAAGAGCTTCGGAAAAGGCTCGGCAATGCGTCTGGGTGATCGTCCGGAGCAGAATGTTGAAGTAATCCCCACTGGTTCACTTGCGCTTGACATGGCCCTCGGCATCGGCGGATTGCCGCGCGGCCGTATCGTGGAGATTTTCGGACCGGAATCTTCCGGCAAGACCACGCTTGCACTGCATGTTGTCGCCAACGCGCAGAAGGCGGGCGGTGTCGCCGCGTTCATCGACGCCGAACATGCATTGGATCCGGTGTATGCACGCCATTTGGGGGTGGATACCGATTCACTGATCGTATCTCAGCCAGACAACGGCGAGCAGGCATTGGAAATCGCGGATATGCTCATCAGGTCTGGTGCGCTTGACGTGATCGTCATCGATTCTGTGGCCGCGCTGGTGCCTAAGGCTGAGATCGAAGGCGATATGGGCGACAGCCATGTCGGTCTTCAGGCGCGTTTGATGAGCCAGGCGTTGCGCAAGATGACCGGCGCCCTTGCACAAGCCAACACCACGGCGATTTTCATCAATCAGTTGCGCGAGAAGATCGGTGTGTTCTTCGGCAATCCGGAAACTACCACCGGCGGCAAGGCGTTGAAGTTCTATTCGTCGGTGCGTCTTGACATTCGACGTATTCAAACCCTGAAGAACGGGGACGAAGCCGTCGGCAGCCGTACCAGGGTCAAGGTCGTCAAGAACAAGATGGCGCCGCCGTTCAAGTCCGCCGAGTTCGACGTGCTCTACGGCGAAGGCATTTCCAAGGAAGGCTCGATCATCGATATGGCGTTGCAGAGCAATGTCATCAAGAAGTCGGGCTCCTGGTTCACCTACAACGGCGACCAGTTGGGTCAAGGCCGTGAGAACGTGCGCAAATATCTCAAAGACAATCCCGAGCTGTCCGACGAGATTGAGACCAAGGTCAAGGAGGCGTTCGGCCTGATTGAGCCGACTGACCAATTCGCTGACGGCGATGAGGCGGCAGTGGCTGCCGCGCCGACAAGTGGCCAGGCTGGCAAAGCGGCTGCTGCCGATTCTGCGGCGGCATCGAAAAAAGCCTGACATCCGATGATCGACGCCGAAGCGTTTATCGCGCAACACGGTACTCCCATCGCCGCGCATGATGCCGTATCAGACGTGGCGATGGGCGCGCCTCGGTCGGATGCCCTCGAAGATGCGAACGACGGGCATCCGGAAGACCATAATCAACACGATGCTAGGTCACATGCGCGGAGTTGGGCGCGCGGAAAAGCCAAACGGGCCGGAAGGTCGTGGGCCCGGGGCGCCGGGGCCAAAGGCGTTGCCGCATCTAAGGAAGGGCCGAGCGACCCATGTGATGAGGATGCTTGCCGGGAAGCGGCATTGCGTCTGCTGGACTGTGCGGATCGTTCGAGCGCGGCGCTGCTGGAGCGTCTTGTCCTCAAGGGGTACGACGAAACCGTCGCCGACGCTGTCGTAGCGAGATTGCGTGAAGTCGGTCTCGTCAACGACGAGGAATACGCAAGATCAGTGGTCAGGTATTGCGCCGGGCGCATGCTGGGGGAGCGCGGTACACTGCTTGAGCTGTCGCGCAAACGCGTTGACCGAGCACTGTCTCAACAGGTGGTCAGCGAAGCCCGTGAAGCCGGCGTATTCGTCGATGCGGCTTGGGAGCTCGGGCGTAGCGTCGCTGCTCGTACAGCGGGGCTTGATTTGCAAGTCAGGCGGAGGCGGTTCTGGGCTGCCGGCGGGCGCAAAGGTCATAGTCCTGACATCCTGCGGGACATATCGCACAGCCTGTTCGACAAGGATGCCTGATGAGGCATACCTGATTCTTGTGGAATCGCAACCGCGATGCCCGGATGCGCCAGCTAACGGCGTGTCCGGGCATCGCGGCTCTCGGCGACCACGTCTCGTCATGTTTCTTGACGTGGTCGAGTTGGTGCGCGTGGCGGGGTGCATCGCGGCTGTCGGCGTGCTCGTCTCGTCTTTCTATTTGCGACTGATGACGGATGCATGCGAGTGAGGGCCGTCGAGTGTGAGGACGGTTGCGCACGAGGACGGTCGCGTACGAAGACCGTCGCATGCGAAGTGGGTCGCGCACGAGGATGGTTTGCGAGGACTGTCGGATTTCGCTGGCTGCCGCGATTCTCCAGTTGTACCCGCATCGAGGGCATACAGGTCGGCATTGTCAGCATGCGCCGTCTCACCGAAATCCCTCTGCTTCTGCCGACGCTGAGGGAGTCATGGGTGTCGGTAGAAGGTTGTGCCGACGCTGAGGGAGTCATGGGTGTCGGTAGAAGGTTGTGCCGACGCTGAGGGAGTCGTGGGTGTCAGTGGAAGGTTGTGCCGACGCTGGGTGGCTTGTGGGTGTCGGCAGAAGGTGTGATACACGGTTTGCGAGCTGCAAAAGCGCCGGCGTCGGAACGCGTGTTGGCCTATACGCCCCGATGCCCGATACACCGATACTTGATACACTGGCATGCAAACTGCCGCCGGATACAACAAGACCCGCCTAAGTGGCGGGTCCTGGAAGTAAACGAGACCCCACATACCCCGGGTTCTGTCGTGTGTCTCCACACGGATGGCCATCCATCTCGACCTGACGTTGCCGCCAGGCTCTAGCAGCCTACCCGAAGACATGGGCGAGCAACCCTTGACGTCTTCTGCTTGGCCTTGCTCCCGATGAGGCTTGCCATGCGGCCGCTGTCACCAGTGGCCCGGTGGTCTCTTGCACCGCCGTTTCACCCTTACTCGGCCGAAGCCGGGCGGTCTGTTCTCTGTTGCGCTATCTCTCAGGTCACCCTGGGCGGATGTTATCCGCCATCGTGCTCTGTGGAGCCCGGAAGTTCCTCAGTCATATTGACCGCGGCCATCATGGGGTCTCAGAATCACCATTATAAGCACACGCCCGATACAGCACGATGACGAGGAAAATTCTGACACCCGAGAGCGAATTGTCTTCACTTTGCGAAGTATTCGGCTACAATAAGACATACCCGGACGGCGAAGACGCAGTTCGGAACAACCCACACACAGCGGGTAACACCGCTTGAGGCTAGGAGGTCCACATGGAAATCGTCATCACCGGACGTCACACGCAGATCAGTCAGAAATTCCGTGACGTCGTTGAAAGCAAGATGAATCGTGTGACCGCAATCGCTCCGGACGCCCAGCGCGCTCAGATTGTCGTGACCCACGAGGGTAATCCGCGTCAGGCAGATACCGCCAAGCGCGTTGAGATCACCGTGGTGGCCGGACGCACCGTAGTCCGCGCCGAAGCGTCGAGCTCCGATGAGTATAGCGCTCTCGACATGGCTCTGGACAAGCTGACGCTCCGTCTGCGTCGTGCCCGTGATCGCCGCAAGGATCACCGTCGTGGTTATGTCAACCCGGTTCCGGTCGATCTTGGACCGGTTGAGACCCCGGACGAGGAGGAGCCCAAGGAAGAGGAGCCGGACAACAGCCCGCAGGCTGCGGTGGCATCCGATTTGGGTCCGGGTGAATCCGTTGAGGTCCAGGTTGGCGACACGCCGATTGTCATCCGTCGCAAGCTGCACATCGCTGAACCGATGAGCATCGACGAGGCCCTGTATGAGATGGAGCTGATCGGCCACGACTTCTTCCTGTTCGTCAACAAGGAAACCGGTCGTCCGTCGGTGGTCTACCATCGTCACGGTTGGAGCTACGGCGTCTTCGAGATCGACACCGCCGAAAACGTGGCCAAGGCCAAGAAGGAAGCCTGAACACCGGCCGCTCGATAGCGGTTCCGTAGAAATATAGCGACGGGAGCCCGCGTTGCAGTGCACGCGGGCTCCCGTCATGCCGGCCGGGCGCACGACCCGCCCGTGTCGGCGCAATTGGAGCAGGGGAGTGTAAAATCCCCTCCGTCGCGTACTATGGGATGAGTTGTGTGCGGACTGGGTAGCCCGCCGCGCTCGTCGTGCTGAATGAACTAGGGAGCGAAACGTGGTAAACATCGTCGACAAGGCCCTACGCATGGGTGAAGGCCACCAGCTGAAGAAGCTGGAAAACGTCGCGAAAGCGGTGAATGCGCTTGAGGACGAGATATCGGCCCTCTCCGACGAGGAACTCAAAGGACAGACCGCCAAGTTCAAGCAGGAGCTTGACAACGGCAAGAGCCTTGACGACATTATGCCGGAGGCGTTCGCCACCGTACGTGAGGCTTCGAAGCGCACACTGGGCATGCGTCACTTTGACGTGCAGCTCATGGGCGGTGCGGCATTGCATTGGGGCAATATCGCAGAAATGAAGACCGGCGAAGGCAAGACCTTGGTCGCAACCCTGCCGAGCTACCTCAATGCGCTCGAAGGCAAGGGCGTGCATGTGGTCACCGTCAACGACTACCTCGCCAGCTACCAGAGCGAGCTTATGGGCCGCGTCTACCGGTTCCTCGGTATGAGTGTCGGCTGCATCGTCACCGACCAGAAGCCGCAGGAGCGCCGCAAACAGTACAATGCCGACATCACGTATGGCACGAACAACGAGTTCGGCTTCGATTATCTGCGCGACAACATGGCGTGGGACAAGAGCGAGCTTGTGCAGCGCGGCCACCATTACGCCATCGTCGATGAGGTCGACTCCATCCTGATCGATGAGGCCCGTACCCCGTTGATTATCTCCGGCCCGGCCGAGGGTGATGTCACCCGTTGGTACCGCCAGTTCGCGCGTCTGGTCCCCAAGCTCACCCGAGACGAGGACTACGAGGTCGACGAGAAGAAGAAGACCGTCGGTATCCTTGACCCGGGCATCAGCAAGGTTGAGGATTACCTCGGCATTGACAATCTCTATGAGCCCAGCAATACCGCGTTGATCGGCTATCTGAACAACGCAATCAAGGCCAAGGAGCTTTTCCTTCGCGACCGCGACTACGTGGTCACCCACGGCGAGGTACTCATCGTCGACGAGCACACCGGCCGTATCCTGCCGGGTCGTCGCTACAACGAAGGCCTGCATCAGGCCATCGAGGCGAAGGAAGGCGTCGAGGTCAAGGCGGAGAACCAGACTTTCGCGACCATCACCTTGCAGAACTACTTCCGCATGTATGACAAGCTTGCCGGCATGACCGGTACCGCCGAGACCGAGGCCGCCGAATTCATGGGCACCTATAAGCTTGGCGTGATTCCGATTCCGACCAACAAGCCGATGATCCGCAAGGATCAGGACGATCTGATCTTCCGCACGAAGAAAGAAAAGCTGCACGCGATTATCGAGGATGTCGCCAAGCGCCATACCAAGGGTCAGCCGGTTCTGCTGGGCACTGCATCGGTCGAATCCTCCGAAGTCGTCTCCTCATTGCTTGATGTGGCGAAGATTCCTCACCAGGTGCTCAATGCGAAGCATCACGCGAAGGAAGCCGCGGTCGTCGCGGTCGCCGGTCGTAAGGGCGCAGTCACGGTTGCCACCAACATGGCCGGCCGCGGTACCGACATCATGCTCGGCGGCAACGTCGAGTTCCTCGCCGACGCCAAGCTCAAGAAGGAAGGCTACTCGCCCGAGGACACCCCGGAGGAGTACGAGAAGCGTTGGCCCGGTACGCTGGCCGAGGTCAAGGCACAGGTCAAGGACGAGCATGACGAAGTCGCCAAGCTGGGCGGTCTGTACGTGCTCGGCACCGAACGCCATGAGTCTCGCCGTATCGACAACCAGCTGCGCGGCCGTTCCGGTCGTCAGGGCGATCCGGGTGAATCCCGTTTCTACCTGAGCCTCGAGGACGACCTCATGCGTCTGTTCAACACCCAGCTTGTTGCGCGTGTGATGTCCCGCGGTCTTCCGGAAGGTCTGCCGATCGAATCGAAGAGCGTGTCCAAGGGCGTGCGCAACGCGCAGAAGGCCGTCGAATCGCGCAACTTCGAAATCCGTAAGAACGTCCTCAAGTATGACGACGTGATGAACAAGCAGCGCAAGGTCATCTACGCCGAGCGCCAGGCCGTGCTCAAGGGCGAGGATATCCACGAGGACATCCTGCGCTTCATTGACGAGACCGTCGCCAGCTACATCCGCGGCGCAAACCGCGGCTCCGCCAAGCCTGAGGATTGGGATTGGGACGGCCTGTTTAAGGCGCTCTCCCAGATCGTGACCATCACGGTCGATGAGGACGAAGCCAAGAAGGCTGTGAGTGGTCTCAAGGGCGACAAGGCCTCCGAGGCTCTGCGCAAGCTCATCGTCGATTCCGCCAAGGAAGCCTATGCGAAACTGGGCGAGAAGCTTAGCGAAGAGGCACTGCACCAGCTGGAACGTCGTGTGGTCCTCGCTGTGCTCGACCGCAAGTGGCGCGAACACCTCTACGAGATGGATTATCTCAAGGACGGCATCGGCCTGCGCGGTATGGGCCAGCGCGACCCGCTGGTCGAATATCAGCGCGAAGGCTACCAGATGTACAACCAGATGATCGAGGCGATCAAGGAAGAGACCATTCAGCTGCTCTTCCACGTCGACATTCAGGAAGTCGCGCAGAACGAGGACATCTCGAGCGAGCATGATGAGGATGTCGCTGTGGACAAGGCTGAAGCGGCGGTCGGTATCACCTCGACTGACGCCGAGGACGAGCCCACGACCGTCAGCTCCGCTCCGGAAGATCCCAGCGAGTCCAACGAGACGGCGGATGAGGACGATGCGGCCGAGCATCGCGAGCCCGGTGTCGTCGGCCCTGCACCGATCAGCCACGAGGATGTCAAGCTGCCCGCCAGCAAGCGACCCAAGAGCGACGAGCTCAAGAGCCCGTGGGCGGACGGCCGCACCTTCCCGGGTACGCCGAAGAACGCGCCGTGCCCGTGCGGCTCGGGGCGCAAGTACAAGATGTGCCACGGCCATAACGAGAAGGCCTGATTGCTTCGAATAGCGGTCGGCGTGATTTGATTCACGGACGGTGGCGTCATCATGGAAACCCATGGTGGCGCCGCCGTTCGTTTGCATATGCGGACGATATGTATTTACTCGGACGATATGTATGCGAATGATGCACATCTGCACGTCCTTGAACATCATCCGCCGCGTCAGCGGTGTCGGTCAACCCGGCTTGACTGCCGCAATTGCCCTGACATCGCACGAATTTCCAGTAGAAGCCTCAGAATGTGGACGTTCACGTGGCAGAACACATGAAATCGATACAATAAGCCACAAACCATAACATCAGATGCACAGGAGGGCATGATGACCGAGATCACTTGGAAATCGATTCTCGCAGAACTCGTCAACGGCAATCATTTGAATGCGGACGAGTCCTGGTGGTTCGTCAACGATCTCATGAACGGCAATGCCAATCCTGCATGCGTCGGCGCCGTCCTTGCAACCCAGCAGCAGCTTGGCCTGACCGCGACCGAGATTGAAGGCGCAGCAAAGGCGATGGTCTCTCACGCCGTGCCGCTCAACGTCTCGGGCGAAACCACCGATATCGTCGGAACGGGCGGCGACAAAGCCGCAACCGTGAACCTGTCGTCCATGGGCGCCGTGGTTGCCGCGGCGGCCGGAGTCAAAATCGTCAAGCACGGCAATCGTGCCGCATCGTCGAAGTGCGGTTCAGGCGATGTCATCGAAGCCTTGGGTGTTCCGCTTGATCTCGCTCCGGAAGCAGTGGCGGAAATCGGCGATGAAATCGGCATCACCTTCGCCTTCGCCAAGACCTTCCACCCAGCCATGCGCTTTGTCGGCCCGGTCCGCTCGGCACTGGGAATCCCGTGCGTATTCAACGTGCTGGGGCCGCTGACGAATCCGGCGAATCCGAAGCATGTCGCCATCGGTTGCGCAGACCGCACATTGAGCCCGCTGATGGCGCAAGTGTACGCCAACCGCGGCCAAAGCGGCATGGTGTATACCTCGAGCGAAGGCCTTGACGAGATGGCTCCGACCGGCCCCGTTTCCGTGTGGCTGATTGCAGATGGCAAGGTCACGGCCACCGAATTCAATCCCGTCACCGAGCTTGGCCTTGACCCGGTGACCCCTGAACAACTTCGCGGCGGCGAGCCTGAGCTCAATGCCAGTATTTTCAGGGACTTCCTTGATGGCAAGCCGGTTGCTTCGCGGACGACCGCGTTGCTTAACGCCGCTTCCGCCATCGTTGCAGATGGTCATCTCATCGCCGATGGGTCGCTTACTGATCGCTTCCGTCAGGCGTACGGACTTGCTCAGGAAGCCGTTGATTCCGGCAAGGCGAAGGACCTGCTGGAGCGTTGGGTCAAGCTCGCGCAGTCCAAGCGAGCATGATTCACGCCGTGGTGCGGCTATGACGTGGCGTGTGACGCGCCGGCAACGAGACAATCGACAGCCAGCGTCACACCCCTGCCACGGCGGCATGGGTCTGTTGCATTGACATCAACCCTTTCGTTGACAACCCTGACGCTGGCACAGCCGCAGTGCTAGTCCGTGTATGTATCCGACCTCCGGATGCACATCATCTTCGAAAATACATCACCTTCGGATACATATCAGAGGGGCTGTCCGGGAAACCTCCGGACAGCCCCTCTGGATTTCCGCACAAGTCTAGGCGTTTCCCCTAGCCGGGTGCGTGCGTTCTTGCTTACACCCGTTCAGTCAGACACGGGCGCCATCATCGAACGGATTGTCGTGATGGGCATGCCCCCGTCGGCTCGCCGCCAATCCGGCAATGCCAAGCAGCAGGCAAATCGCGCAGACCGTCCCGATAATTCCCGTGAATTTGGGCACAAGCACCGAGGCGATAATCCCCAACACACCGATGACTGTCAACGCGGTGAACAGGATGGTGCTGTGCGGTGTGGGCGCGAAGGAAGTCGGCGGCACGAAGCGGTCGCCGTAGCGGTCCATCACGTCATCGGTGTCCAACCAACTTGAGCTCGTATTGTCTCGCGGTCCGCGGCCGGCCCCGATGGCGTCGTCGGTGAAGGTGCCCTGATCGAGATCATCGATCGAAAGCAGCGCTTTCTTCTCAGCACGGCGGGCGTGTCGTTCGAATCGTTTCGCATTTCGAGACCGCTCCACGTCCTCGAGATCGTGCGCGTGATCGTGAGCGAACGCCTCCCATGCCTCTTCAAGCGGCTCGCCGGAGGAGGAGCCGCCTTGTGAGCCTTCTCCGGGCCCGGGTATTGGACGCTCTCCTGACGCATTGGTATTGTTGTGCTCAGTCATAGGTACCACTGTAAACGAGCGTCAAGTCAAGTCGCTGGGAGGGAGAGCCCTCGTGCTCTACTGGTTTTTCGTCCGGACCTTGGGTCCGATCGCAAGGCGTCGGTTCAATCCAACTGTCGAAGGGCTCGAAAACATCCCGCGCAAGGGCGGGGCGATTATCGCGGCGAACCATCTTGCGGTCATTGACGACGCGCTGCTGCCGATGACATGCCCGCGCATGATTCATTTCATGGGCAAGGCCGAATACTTCGAAGGCAAAGGCATTAAGGGCCGCTTCAAGAAGTGGTGGTTCACGTCCGTGGGCGTGTTCCCGGTGGACCGTTCGGGAGGGTCGAAGTCCTTGGGCGCGTTGAACCACGCCAAGGAGATTCTTGAAGACGGCCACCTGTTCGGCATCCATGTCGAAGGCACCCGCAGCCCCGATGGCAGGCTGTATCGCGGGCACACTGGTGCCGCTCGTCTCGCGTTCGAAACCGGTTGCCCGATTATTCCGACGGCGATCATCGGCTCATGCGACCTGCAAAAGCCCGGTCAGGTGATTCCAAACAAAGGCGAATCGAAAGTGATATATGGTGCGCCGATTCCGGTCGAGCGCAAGGACCCGCAGGATGTGACGCATGAGGAGCTGCGTGAGCTGACTGATCGCGTGGTTCGCGCCATCGCGCAGATGAGCGGGCAGGAGTATGTCGACGAGTATGCGCAGACCGTCAAGGCAAGGATGCAGGCCGAACGGGAGGCGCAATCCGCGGAGGTCACACCACAGTCAGTGTGATCACGGTCTTGTTGCCGTTCGCGTCCCGGACACGCACTTGCTGACCGGCGGACGGCGACTGCAACCGCACGGTGTGGGTCAGATCGCCGAGCGGGGCGCTGACCTTCACCTCCAAACCGAGCGCTTGCAAGGCCGCAGTCGCATCGCTGGTGCTTTTGCCGGTTACATCAGGTAGCGTCACCATCTGTGGGCCCTTGGAAACCACGACGTCGACGGTGTCTCCCCAGTGCAGTTGGGTGCCGACCGTCTGTGATGCCGAGATGATGCTGCCGTTTGGCACGGTATCGCTGTATTCCTCGCTGTAGGTGGCCTTGAGCTGCAAGCTGTCGAACAAGGCCTGCGCCTCGTCTTTGGTTCTGCCGACGACATCCGGCATATTGACCGGCATCGGTCCCAAGGAGAGTTTCACCACCACGCTGTCGTTATGCTCCATCGTGGTGCCTGGGTCGGGGGAGATGCTCAGCAGAGCGTTCTTTGGAACGGTCAGCGAATACTCGTCATCGTTGATATTATGCGAAATGTTCGTGAAGCCAGCCTTTTCGAGGGCGGTCAGGGGGTCCTTGCCGTTGTCGGTCGATGGGTCGGTGATATCTGAGGGGATGGTCGCCTGCCGCACGCCTTTGGACACGGTTACTCTCACATTGCCCGCGCTGCGTTTGCTGATATGCGCACCGACCGTGGACGGCGTGGTTGAGATGATGTTGCCCTCTTCGACGGTATCGCTGTATTCCTGGGCGACGGAATAGGGGATTCCGGCGACGTTGAGAGTGCTGCGGAACGAGCTCCAGCTGACATTCTTGATGGTGCAGGTCTTGCCTGTCTTGCACGTCAGGTCAGTGGGTTTCGGCATGGTCCAGTAGCTGCCGGGGCCCAGATAATACCACCATGCGCCGCATCCTGCGCCGGCGGCGAGCACGACGGCCATGATGGCGGCGACGATGATCGGAACCTTGCTGCGCCGCCGCCCGCCACGGGAATGCTCCGCGACGCCGGAAGGTTCGATATCCGATGTGTCGGTTGTGGTGATTGCCTGGGTGAAGGCGTCCTGGCTGGTGATGCTGCGCGGCTTCCTTGCGGCGTTCGAGTCGGCTGCAAGGATGCGGGTACGCGTATCCGGCGTGTTAGCGGCGCCGGAACGCCCGTCCGAAGGCGTTGTGGCAGATGCGTCGGGGGACATGTCGGCGGATGCCGTCGCGGACGTCGTCGCGGACGTCGCCGCGGATGACGACGGTGACGACGGTGCCGGCGGCTGCGGCGGGTAATCCGACTGTGCCACTGCCGTTATTGGTGCCGCGGCATCGTGCCCGCCTTCGCCGCGCGAGGCGACCAAGCCGTTGGGCGCCAAGGGGGATTCGCCGTCGCCAGTGGATTCGTCGCGCATAGGATCGTCCGACCGCCGGTACAGCCAAGCCTCCATCGGCATTCCGGAAATCACTGTGCGCAGGAGTCGTTGCGCTTCCATGGCGTTCGCCGGCCTGTCCTCAACCGAACGTGCCGTCAGTTGCGCGATAAATTCGGAGACGGACGGTTCGATGCCTGGGCAGCGGGTAATCACCGGGGGAACGTCCTCGTGCACATGTTTGAACACCATCGTCACCGGGTTATCCGACTGGAATGGCGGCTCACCGGCAAGCATCTCCCAGGCCATGATGCCCACTGAATACAGGTCGCCCTGAGGTGTGGCCTGGTTGTTCTCGATCATCTCCGGTGCCAGATAGGCTGCCGTGCCCAACAGCATACCCGTCGTGGACAGCGTGGCCTGCGACGCGGCCTTCGCCAGCCCGAAATCGGTGATCTGGACATGGCCGCGGTCGTTGAGCAAGATGTTCTCCGGCTTGATGTCCCGGTGCACGACGCCTGTGTGATGCGCGGCCGCAAGCCCATCCAGCGTCTCCGCGACGATACGCAGGGTCTCGCGCACGGTGAACGGCCCCTGCTGGTTCATCTCATAGCGCAGATTGACGCCATGGACGTATTCCATGACCAGATAGTTGCGGCCGTCAACCTCTCCGGTGTCGTAGACCTGGACGATATGCGGGTTCGCAATGGCCGCCGCGGACCGAGCCTCACGGTGGAATCGTTCCACGAATTGTTCGCGATGCGGCCCCTGCGCCAGCTGTGCATGCATCACTTTGACGGCGACATGCCGGTCAAGACGCACATCAATCGCCTCATACACGGTCGCCATGCCGCCGTCGGCGATTTTGCGCACGATACGGTACCGGTCGTCGATGATCTGCCCTTCGTTCGCAGTTTCAGTCATGTTCGCAGGCCCTTTACTCAATGGTGATGACACTAGTCTACATGCCTCGGGCTACTCGCCGGCTGCCGGGGCCTGCGAACGTTGCCGCCGGATCACAGGCAGGAATCGGGGATGAAGGTGCGGCACGCCTCAAGGAGCATGTCGCGTGAGGTCTGCGGCAGTTCTGCTTCGGCAATGGCCTGGCCGGCTTGCGCCCACAGCTTGCGGATCCGTTCGCGTGAGAGTTCGTCCGCCCCGCTCGTGGTGAAGATTTCGATGCCGCGGCGCACTTGCCGTGCGTCGCGTGAGGGGGCCTCGTACATGGCGGTCAATTCGCTGCGGTCATCGGCGTTCGACAAAGCGAGTGCGTCGGCGAGCAGCACGGAGCGTTTGCCTTCTTTAATATCGCCGCCGACTGGTTTTCCGGTGTTTTTCGTATACCCGATGACATCAAGCAAGTCGTCTGCAAGCTGGAATGCGACGCCGAGCGGCTTGCCGATGCGTTCGCTGAGCGGCCCTGCGACCTGCGGGTCGGTCCCCGCCGCCGTCAATCCCAGTTGCAGCGGTGCCATAGTCGTATAACTGGCGGTTTTCCAACGGAAAACGTTGAGTGAGGCATCCGCGAGGCGTGCCGGGTCACTCAACGGGGTGAGCTCGACCGCGAGGTCAAGCACCTGGCCGACGCTGACATCGCGTTGCATGCCCAGGAACACCGAACGCAGCGTGTCGGGATTGCCCAGCGACGATGCCGCGGCGTTGGCGATCGAGATGCTTACGGTCGCGAGGATGTCTCCGAGCATGAGCCCCAGGCCACGGCCGATGGATTCGCTGTGCGTTTGCTGTGCGAGCGCGCGATGGGCGCTCGGCTTGCCCCGGCGCAGGTCCGAATCGTCGATGATGTCGTCATGGACAAGCGCGGCGGTCTGGAACACCTCGATCGCACAGGCGAGGTCGGTCATCGCATCCCGTGCCTGCGACGTGACCGGAAGGCCTGCGGCATCGAACGCGGCGAGCGCTAAGCGGGCTCTGAGCCGTTTGCCTCCTTGGCTTGAGACGACCGCTTGCGTAGCGACCTCGTGAAGGACATCTCGGCACGACGCGGCGATTTCGGCGTCGGGCACGGCGAGGTGTTCGCGGACCAGGTCATCGATGCGTTGTTCAATACGTTCCAGATCTGACGGCATGCTCATATCTACGAGGGTATCCACAGCGTTGCGACATTCCCGGGGGTGACAGGGGGCGTGTCGCACGGGGACGGTCGGCAATCAACCCTGCGGTCGGTAATGAACGCGGCAAGCGCCGACGAGCGGGATGTTTAGGCGGACGCGGCTGGTGCGGCGAGGCGACAGCGAAGCGATACCTGGGGCGGTTCGCATCCTTTGACCACATTCGCCTGCCACGCTGGACGGACGCCATCGCCGTACTGCAAGCTGAACAAGGGCGGATGCACTGGGTGTCCGCACGAAGTCCCGGCATCGACCGGGGGATGGGGGAACCATGGAAGACGACAACAAGGACGGCACACAGCCACAAATGAGTCGGTTGGTATTCAACGCGTTGGCACGCTACTGGGAATGGACATATGAAAAGGGTGAGCCGCTGCCTGGTGCGGATGCCTCGCGGCTTTTCCCCCGATACTGGTATTCGCAAGGGGGCCGCTTGCCGTTGCGCCGGTGGGAGGAGCTGCCCGAGCCGGAAGGGACGTGGAGGGCGTGGAAATCACCCGGGCTGTTGCCTGAAGCCTGGGTTGACTTCCAAAATGCGCGATACCGGCGATTGCGTCATGAGGAAGGCGTTGTTATCGGCACTCGGCTGTGGGTTGGCGAGGCATTGCAGATGTGGCATCGCAACCAGCGTGAGGGAGGGTCGCATCTGCCTGCCGACGACCAGCTTCTGATCAGGCTTGCGGTGGGGATGCGGCAGAATATCGCCATTCGTGACGCTCTGATCGTCTCGTCGGTCAGCATCGATCCGATTGATCAGGAGACGCTGCTGCGGTTCGCTGCGGAACCGTCCTGTCCCAGTAATGCAGTGACGATGGGCAGGCTGCTCACCGAAGCGTTCGACGAGCCCAAGGCGGTTCCGCGTATTGGTTGTCTGCGCGCCTCCGCGAAGATGCTTGATCGCATGATTGAACTCGTACCGGTGTCTTATCGGTCGAATATCGCGGCGTGTCTGGCCTATCTGTTGTGGTGGGGAGACGATGAGCGAACGGATATCTTCGCGCGAATCGCCCTGCGTCTCGATCCCACGTGCACGCTCGCCGGCATCGTCATCGACGCGCTGGACAACGGCACGAAACCGCAGTGGTGCTCCCTGTGACATCGTGTACAGGCTGCGATATCTCGCCTCACTGTCGCAATCGCGCGGGAATATTCGTCCACGAAAGATGGTTAACTTCTATAGTTGACGATTTGCCCTTACCATAACTGCGCCCTTCGTTTGGCTGCGGTATGGCGGGAACACGCAGGAGGATAAGTTTGGCCAAGGAAACGACGGCAAGCAAGAAGGACGCTGATCAGACCGAAAAGACCACATCCACCCGCAAGAGCACGGCGAAGAAGGCTGCGACACCGGCCAAGGCGACCAAGAGGTCCGCAACGTCGGCATCCGCCAAGAAGACCGCGGCGGCGAAGAGTGCGAAGACATCGAAGGCGGCGAAGGTGTCGGGCGGTGAGAGCGTGGCGCCGAAGGCCAAGAAAACGGCATCCCGCACGGCAACCGCTACCAAGACGCCGCGCAAGCGTACCGCCAAGCGCACAGAGCCAGCCGCCGCCGAACATGACGAGACGCAGCTCGATGACGACGAGGACATCAACGACGAGGACATCGAGAACTTCGACGACCTCGACGAAGGCGACGATTCCGACAACCTTGACGACGACATCGATTCTGGCGACGAGGATGACGATGAGGGCGAGGACGACTCCGAGGATGACGAGGAGAACAAACCCAAGCACCGCGAGCCCGAAGTCCTGCCGAAGGCCAAGGGCGCGTTCGTCATGCGCGATGACGATGACGACGACAACCTCACCCCGTCAGGCAATCCCAAGCGCCGTGTCATTGCGGCCGGGGCCACCGCCGATCCGGTCAAGGACTACCTCAAGCAGATCGGCCGGGTCAGCCTGCTGAACGCCGAACAGGAAGTCGATCTGTCCGAGCGAATCGAGGCAGGCCTGTACGCCCAGCATCTGCTGGATACCGAGAGCGAAGGCATGAGCTTCAAGCGCAAGCGCGAACTCAAGTGGGCCGCGGCCGACGGCAAGAAGGCCAAGGACCACTTGCTTGAGGCGAATCTGCGTCTGGTCGTGTCGCTGGCCAAGCGCTACACCGGCCGCGGCATGCTGTTCCTCGACCTTATTCAGGAAGGCAACCTCGGTTTGATCCGTGCGGTCGAGAAGTTTGACTGGAAGAAAGGCTTCAAGTTCTCGACCTACGCCACATGGTGGATCCGCCAGGCCATCACACGAGCCATGGCCGACCAAGCGCGCACGATCCGCGTGCCCGTCCACATGGTCGAGGTCATCAATAAGCTCGCCCGTGTCCAGCGGCAGATGTTGCAGGATCTTGGCCGTGAACCTACGCCCGACGAGTTGGCACGCGAACTCGACATGCCGGTCGAGAAGGTGCAGGAAGTGCAGAAGTACGGCCGCGAGCCGATTTCCCTGCACACCCCGCTCGGTGAGGACGGCGATTCCGAATTCGGCGATCTGATTGAAGACACCGATGCCATCGCCCCGTCCGACGCCGTGGCCTTCTCGCTGTTGCAGGAGCAGTTCAAGCAGGTGCTGGAAACCTTGTCGCCGCGTGAGGCGGGCGTCATCAAGATGCGTTACGGCCTTGAAGACGGCCAGCCCAAGACGCTGGACGATATCGGGCGTGTGTACGGCGTGACTCGCGAGCGGATCCGCCAAATCGAATCGAAGACCATGTCGAAGCTGCGTCACCCCTCGCGTTCGCAGACCCTGCGCGACTTCCTCGACCAGTGACGTGACGCCGTATGCGTGCCGCTCTTGATTGTCAGAGCGGCACGCATATGGACAGGCGACGGCGGGAAACGAAACGCAAGACAAAGAATGGGGATTATGGCAAAGGAAAAATACAGCGCCGACAGCCTGACCGTGCTCGAGGGGCTCGACGCGGTGCGCAAACGCCCCGGCATGTATATCGGCACGACCGATAGCCAGGGCCTGATGCACTGCCTGTGGGAGATTATCGACAATTCCGTCGATGAGGCGCTCGCGGGCGCTTGCAACGACATCAAGGTGATCCTGCATACCGACGGCTCGATCGAGGTCGACGACAACGGTCGCGGCATCCCAGTCGATGTCGAGCCGAAAACCGGCCTTACAGGCGTCGAGGTCGTCCTGACCAAGCTGCACGCCGGTGCTAAATTCGGCAACGCCTCTTACAATGCAGCAGGCGGTCTGCATGGTGTGGGTTCGTCCGTGGTCAACGCGTTGAGCTCGCGTCTCGACGTCGAAGTCGACCGCAACGGCAAGACCTACCACATGGCCTTCCATCAAGGGCATCCCGGCGTCTACCAGGACGCCGACCCGTCCAAGCCGTCGCCTGACTCCCCATTCAAACGCACACGCAAGAACCGTGCGACCGAGCTTGAAGTCATCGGCAAGGTCTCGCCGAAGACCACGGGCACGCGTATCCGTTACTGGGCCGACCCGGAGATTTTCAACGATACCGCGCGGTTCAGCTATGAGCAGCTCATCGACCGGGTTCGTCAGACAACCTTCCTTGTTCCGGGATTGAAGATCACCGTCATCGACGAGAACATCCCCGAAACCGGCGATGCATCCGTCGATGCGATGCTCGAAGTCGACACGCCGGAGAACGCCGCGGGCATTGCCGGGAACGCGCTTGGACACGATACCGAGGCAGGCATCGGCTACGTCGACAGTTCCGACAACGCAGACAGTACCGACAACGCAGACCCTGCTGACGACAACTCCGATATCGGACAAGTCGAAGACACTGCGACGGACGGCGCCACCGACAATCGCGAAGCGCAGGCGACAAGCCAAGCGGCACTCGCATCCGCGGCGCGCCCCCACCGCAGGGTCGAGGAATTCCTCCACACCGGCGGCGTCAAGGATTTTGTCGACTTCCTGTCCAAAGGCGAACCGGTATGCGATATCTGGCGCATCAGCGGCGAAGACACCTATACCGAGGAAACACAGGCCGTTGACAGTAAAGGCGAATTGCACGCGCAGAACATCGAGCGCACCTGCAAAGTCGATATCGCCCTGCGCTGGGTCAACGGCTATGACACCACGTTGCGCAGCTTCGTCAACGTCGTCGAGACTCCGGGCGGCGGCATGCACGTCGACGGGTTCCTGCAAGGCATCACCAAGCAGATTCGCAAAAGCGTCGAAGATAATGCGCGCAAGCTGAAAGTCAACCTCAAGGACGCCAAGACCCGCGTGGAACGCGATGACATCCTCGCCGGCCTGGTCGCGGTCGTCACCGTGCGTATCGCAGAACCGCAGTTCCAAGGACAGACTAAGGACGTGCTCGGCACGGCGCCCGTGCGCCCGATTGTCTCGAAGATGACCGAGCAGCAGTTCGGCGAGATGATTACTGGCTCGAAACGAGGCTACAAGGAACAGTCCGGCAGGGTGCTCGAGAAGATTGTCGGCGAGATGCACGCGCGCATTCAGGCGCGCAAGACCAAAGAAGTCACCCGCCGCAAGAACGCGCTCGAAGCCGCATCCATGCCGGCGAAACTCTCCGACTGCCAGCCCGGCAACGACGATATCGCCGAACTATTCATCGTCGAGGGTGATTCCGCGCTCGGCACGGCGAAAGCCGCCAGAAACTCAAGCTTCCAAGCCCTACTGCCGATCCGAGGCAAAATCCTCAACGTGCAGAAGGCAAGCCTGTCGCAAATGCTGTCCAACAAGGAATGCGCCTCGATCATCCAAGTGGTGGGCGCGGGTTCCGGCGCGAGCTTCGACCTGAGCCAGGCACGGTACAACAAGATCATCATGATGACCGATGCCGATGTTGACGGCGCGCATATCCGCATCCTGCTGCTCACGCTGTTCTACCGGTATATGCGGCCGCTGATTGAAGCCGGCCACGTATATGCGGCCGTCCCACCGTTGCATCGCATCGCGCTCGCTGGCAAGCACAAGGGCGAGTTCATCTACACGTATTCGGACGATGAGCTCTCCGGCAAGCTCGCCGACCTTGAACGCCGGCATATCGACTACAACCCAGATATTCAGCGGTACAAGGGCTTGGGCGAAATGGACGCCGACCAGCTGGCAGACACGACCATGGACCCGCGCTCGCGCATGCTGCGGCGCATCCGCATGGAAGACGCGCAGAAGGCGGCGGGTATTTTCGACCTGCTCATGGGTGGGGAGGTGCCGCCGAGACGGCAATTCATCGTCGAGAACGCGGACGATTTCGACCGCAGCAAGATCGACACCTGATTTGGCGCGCTTGGTGTACGCCGGCGTGTGCGTGAATACCGCCGGCGGACACCGGTATTCACGATTGAGGCCGCATCGGGCCGGGTTTGCGGGCATCCCGATCCCCGCCTGTAGTGTGGCCTCAATCGTTGTATAGGGCTGTACTGCGAAGGTTGGGTTCTCAGACTGCCCGACCTGCCCGGCGCTTGGCAATCGCCTGCGTGTACACCTGCTCGACCTGGTCGGCGATGGTGCGCACGTCATAACGTTCGAGCAGGAGTTCCCCGCGTCGATGCACCTGTTTCGCCCAAGCGGCATCATCGATGGCGCGTGCGATGCGTTGTGCCAGTATCCGGGCGGTTTCGCGCCCGCGCACGGGGAACAGCGCATCGGTGTCGCCCAGCAGTGTGGAATGGTATCCGGGATTGTCTCCAGCCAGCGTGACTTTCGCGCCCGAGGCTATTGCCTCCAGCAACACAATGCCGAAGGATTCGCCGCCCGTCGCGGGGAAGACCGCGACATCGGCGCTGCTCAACAGGGCTGGTTTGGCAGATTCCTCAATGAATCCGGTGAAGGTGACCGGCATGTCGAACCCGGCAGCTCGGCGTCGGCATTCCTCGAGCAACGGGCCTTTGCCGGCCATCGTCACATGGGTGCCGGCGGGGAAGAGCCGATGTCGTTCGCCGTATTCGATTGCATCGAGCAGGATATCCGCGCCCTTGCGTTTGACGAAACGGCCAAGGAACACGATATGCGGGGCGATGGTTTCACCGTCCAATGCGCCGACATTGACAGCGGCAGCTCGATCGCGCATCATGGCCACATCCACCGGATTGGCGATGACGCGTGCGTTCGTATGTGCGGTCAGCGCAGCATAGCGCGCCGCGACATCGGACACTGCGATGACTTCGTCGATACGCCGGTGAGTGTGCGCGTTGATTGCCCCGAGTGCCAGCCCGCCGATGGCGGATAACGGGTCGCTGACCGCGATATGGTAGGTCGCCACGACGCCGGTATCCGGCGACGCTGCCTTGAGCACTCGACCCGCCATGAATGGGCTGTAAGGCGCCTGGATGTGCAAGATGTCGAAATCGCCTTCCGCGAGCGTGCGCGCGATGAGCCGGCGGCTTGCCGGCAGGGGGATGCGCATGCGGTTCCCGTTCGCGCTCACCATCACGTTCCGTGACATGACGTGCGTATTTGGTAGAGGGGAGTGTTCGGTCTGCCCGACCAGGTAATGCACGTCATGGCCGCGGCGGGCGAGTTCCTTGCCCAGGGTCACGATATGCTGCTGCACACCGTCGAGCACGTCGAGCGTGTCATCGAATACGAATGCGATGCGGTAAGACATGGTCTCCAGTCTAGTGCCGTTCCGGCTGAACCGCGCTCAGCGGCTGGCGCTCATATCGCGTCGGTGATCTGACGCGCCTGATTGAAGGCGTCGATGATGTTGTTCGGATTCGACAGCACCAGTGCCACATACCATACGACCACGAGAATGAAACTGATGGTCGCCAGCGGCAGACGAGGCACGAACAGGCGTACGAGGCACAGGACGAGCACGGCGATGAGCATCCACATGAAAGTCATGGATTCCAAACGCAGCCAAGTGAGCCCATACGCGCCAATGTACAAGTGCAGACGCCACAGAGCCGAGGCGAGCATGACCCCGGTTTCGCCGATCAGCACGATGAGCATGCCGGTCAGGGGAGCGGTGTGGCGCACCCGGCACAGGATCAACGCGTAGCCGGCGAGGTTCACGCATACGACGGCGAGCAGCTGGAAGAATCCTTCCCGCGCATACTGGGAGTAGGTGTAGCCGTCGGGCAGTTGCCGGCCGCTGAACAGGAAAGCGAACTGGATCGCGCAGAACATCGCGTACAGGACAAGTACCAGTGCGAGGACAACGGCGGCCACTGTCGTGTCGAAGGTGCGTTCATTCCGGTTGGCTGTAGCGTCCCCTGTACCGGACGGCGTGCACGCGTGCATGCGTAGCCGGTTGGTGACTTCGGTCTGCGCGAAGATGGACAGGCAGAAGGGGAACAGGAACACGATGATGAGCACGTGGCGCACGAATTCGGAGATGTCGATCGATCCGATCATGCGGCGCAGCGCGTAATTGAACACCAGATCGCTGGAAGCCAGAAGCACTGTGAGCGCGACGAGCAGGGGAACGGCGACCACGATGATAAGCAGGATGCGGCGGGCTGTGGTTATTTGTCCGGCATGCAACTCGCTGCGTGTACTATCGCTATCCGATGGGGTTGTATTGTCGTCATTCTTCGATGAGAATGCATGTATAGCGTGTTGGGCGTGACTGAGCGTCGAGCCGACCGCATTGAGTTTGGTGAAGGGAGAAATCCATCCGAGCATCCAGCGTTTGACGGTCAGCCATGGGTGGTGGGAGTCGAACCTGCCATCCGACAATTGCAGGGACATCATTGTCAGGCAGGGAACGGCGAGGAAGGTGGTGGTCACCCAGCTGTCGTCGATTTTGCCGGCCGCATGCATCGCAATCGCATAGGCGCACAGCATCGCCGTGGCGATGGTGGTGAAGCACCACATGAGGCTGCGATGCGCGGTGCGGAAGAACAGGACGGTGACGGTGGCAATGACGGCGAGCCAGAATCCGTCGAACCATGGCGTATACGTGTTGGCGTCCGACCATGCGAACACGAGACGGTCGCACAGAATCGGCAGAATAATCGCAGCGCTGGTGATGGCGAGGAGCCTGCGGTCTGCCGGCTTCGAGCCGTCGGGGGCGGCGAGCGGGTCGCGTCTGGGCGCGAAGGGTGCTGTGGGTGGGGTGGTGTACGGTGTGCCGGCAGCCCCGTGCGGATAGGGGTGTGTCAGTGGCATGGGATGCTGCTGTTGCACGGGTCGAGGCATTTGCTGCGCCTGTGTCTGCTGTGCCTGCTGCGCCAGTGTTTGTTGGGTCTGTGTTTGTTGGGTCTGATGTACTGGTTCGCCCTGATGCTGCGATGGTGTCGGCGATGTCATGGTTGCTCCTTCTCGACCTTGGATACCCTCATCGTAAGTATCGAATGTCGATACGTGTCTATCGACAATCGATTTATCACAGATATTACACATCGAGAAACGATATGTTTCTCTCGTTTATCGATACTGCTATGCTGGATATGCCGACGCGGCAATCGCCGTGCGAGGAAGGAAGGCATCCATGGCAATCGAACAGCCGCAGCATCCACGGCAGCACGATGGGAAGCCGTCTGTGTGCAGCAGACACAACGAATCGGCTGCGTTGGGCGATCGGGGCGACAATCCGTCCGCAGTGCAACAAGCCGCGGATTCAGGCAGCGGCATCAGCCCGGTCGTGATTGTGGTGCTCAAAGTCGCGCTGGTCGTATTCATCGCCATGTCCGTTGCCGCGCAGGTATGGGCCCTGCCGCTTGTCGCACGGCGCAGCGCCCAGGACGCCCCGCAATACGCGCCATATGCGACCGGCTACCTGCTGGCGGTGATTGCAGCGCTCGCATGTTTCGAAATCGGTCTGGTCGCCGTATGGAAACTGGCGTCGCTGTCGGGCCGTGGCATCGTATTTACACATGATTCTCTGATCTGGGTCGATATCATCATCGCCTGCGTCAGCATCGCCGCAATCATCGCGCTCGCCTTGTTTGTGCATACCGCGTTCATCGCGCATCTCAAACCACTCGCCGTGCCGTTGGGTGCGCTGCTCGTCGCCTTGGGACTGTTCGCAATGCTGCTGCTCATCATCGTCCTGCGCGCCATGCTGGTCTCGGCCACGGCGCAGCGTGACGAACTTCAGGCGGTGATTTGAATGGCGATCCAGGTCAATCTCGATGTCCTGCTCGCCCAGCGGGGTATGTCGGTAGGGGAATTCGCCAAAGAGGTGGGCATTACTCCGGCGAATGTCTCTGTGCTCAAGAACGGCCGGGCCAAGGCAATCCGTTTCTCCACGCTCGAAGGCATCTGCCGCACGCTTGACTGCCAGCCGGGCGATGTGCTGCAATGGGTCCGCGATGATGACGGGGATGATGTCGCGGCCGAAGCCTGACTCCCTCTGCTTCTGCCGACGCTGAGTGGGGTGTGAGCGTCGGTGGAGACAGGGTGGTAACGTTCTGCCGACGCCGAGAGAGCCTCCCGGCGTAGACAAACATCAACCGGCACGGACCATGAGAGGAGAAGACCGGCGTGTTCAATCTGTTGCTTCCTGTAATCTACCTCGCTTTCATCAGCCTCGGCCTGCCTGATTCCTTGCTTGGAGCTGCGTGGCCGTCCATGGACCAACAGTTCGGAGTGCCGATGTCATGGGCGGGCGGCATATCGATGGTGATTTCCGCAGGCACCATCGTCTCCGCGCTCCTGTCGGATCGCTTGACGCTTCGATTCGGCCCGGGCGTTGTGACGGCGACCAGTGTCGGGCTGACCGCCGCGGCGCTGCTCGGATTCTCATTCGCGCCGAACTACTGGATCCTGCTCGCAATCGGCATACCGTATGGTCTCGGGGCTGGGGGAGTGGACGCCGCATTGAACAATTATGTCGCCCTGCACTACGCGAGTCGGCATATGAGCTGGCTGCACTGCATGTGGGGGCTCGGCGCTACCGCCGGTCCGTATATCATGGGCTTCGCGCTATCCCGCGGTCAAGGCTGGCATTGGGGGTACCGGTATATCGCCATTGTTCAGATTGTGCTGACCACAATTATCGTGCTCAGCCTGCCGCTGTGGAAGAACAGGCAAAACAACATGAGGGACAATACATCTTCCGCTACGGATGATGCCGGCGCCGTCGCAGCGCGAAAGCCGCTTGGCGTCCGCGGGGTCCTGCGAATCCGTGGCGCGAAGGCGATTCTTCTCATGTTCTTCTGCTATTGTGCCATCGAGCAGACCGCCGGGTTGTGGGCTAGCAGCTATCTGGTGATGTATCACGGGGTCGACAAGGTCGTCGCCGCGAGCTGGGCAAGTCTGTTCTATCTCGGGATTACTGCCGGCCGTGGCATCAGTGGATTTCTGACCATGCGGTTCGACGACCCTACGATGATTCGCATGGGACAGGCGATTCTGTTGATTGGGCTGGTGCTGATGATACTTCCGTTGCCGGGAACGGGTCCGGCGTGCTGCGGCTTGGTGCTCGCCGGCGTCGGCTGCGCGCCGATCTATCCGTGTGTTATCCATTCGACGCCGGCGTATTTTGGAGCTGATCTGTCACAGGCCATTGTCGGCGTGCAGATGGCCTGCGCATACATGGGTTCCATGGTTATGCCGCCGTTGTTCGGCTTGATTGCGCAACACACATCCATTGCCATCTACCCGTGGTATCTGCTGGTCCTGCTCGCTGTGATGACCGCTATGCATGAGGTGCTTCGGCGTCAGCGTGCAGACGCCTGAACCGCGTGGATATGAACGGCGAGCTTGACTTCTTCTGCTTCTGCCGGCGCTGAGGAGCGTCCCAGCGCCGGCAGAAGCAGAAAATGGGGTTCAGCTCAGCCGGCGAAGGCGATGGGAGCGGCGAGCTCGACACCCGAACCGTCGCGACGCATATCCGGCTTCGGCAACTCCACCGGGATGCCGTGCTCTGTGCTTGCATGCAGTGGGTACATGCCCACCCAGGCGAACAGCAGCGCATTCTGTCCCTTGAGGAAGCGTTGCGACCTCACGCCGCCTGTACCACGGCCCTTGGTCGGGTACATTTCCAGCGGTGTGACCTTCGCTGCCCCGTTATCGGTTCCGGGGAGCGCTTCGGCATCGCCGGCAACCGTCAGCACCACCGCTCCGGACGCGGAGAACAGGCCATTGTCGCCTTCCTCGTAAGTCCAGGCGATCTTGCCGGCCTCAATCGCGTTGAACGCGACCACATGGCAGCCTTCGGCCAGCCTGATGCCCGCCATACCGCCCGCGGTACGCCCTTGCTGCCTGACATTGCCCGCTTCGTACGTGAGCAGCGAGGCGTCGGATGATATGAACACCAGACGGTCCTCATCGGACGCCGGGGCAGCGAACACCACGCTGTCCCCGTCCTTCAAATCGATGATGCCCCAGGAATCCATCGTGGTCGGCGATTCGCGGTTCCAGCGCTTGACCACGCCGTTGAGCGTACCGATGGCGAGCGGCGGCTGGCCATCCGACATCGACACGGCCGTCACCACACGTTCCCCGATGACCGGGTCGGTGCTTTCCGTCGAACGCAGCAGCTCTTCGGCGTGCACTCCGCCGGCCACCGACAGCGTGTCCTGCGCGGGCAGGGCGGGTAATTCGGCCACATCTGCGAGCACCAGACGTCCGGCGGAGGTGACCAGACCATAGCGCGACCGGGTCGTAGTGGGGAACACCGTGACAATCTGGTCGTCGGCGGCGCGATGCCGGTCATCTTCCATCCCGCCGGATGCATGGGATTTCCATACGTCGACGGCGCTCGCCGCGGTTCTGGCGATCAGCCCAGACGCGCTCATCATCACCGCGCACGGCGTGTCGTCCAGTTGCAGCGCCGCGGTCGCATCCTCCTCATTGCCTGCTTTGCGGGCAGCCGCTGCGGCGGCGACATCCTCCGCGGCTGCTGACACGCGGGATGCCGCATGGATGGCTTCCAACGCCGTGTCCTGCACCCCGTCCTCGTTGCGGCCTTGCACCGGGACAGGGGAGAGCGACCCGTCGGGGTTGAGGTCGAGCAGCACCGTGCGCCGCGGCGTACCCCATTGGGTGACCGCCTGGTCCATTTCCTCGACCACCACACGGTCAAGCTCCTCGTCGGAGCCGAGAATACGTTCCAACTCCTCGATTTTGCGCTTGAGCTCGTCGCGCTCGGCCTCCAGCTCGATCCGGCTCATCTTGGTCAGTCGGCGAAGCCGCAAGTCGAGAATGTACTGCGCCTGCACCTCGTCAAGGTCGAACACCGCCATCAAACGGGTTTTCGCCTTGTCAGCGTCGTCGGAGGTGCGGATGACCTGGATCACCTCGTCGATATCCACCAGCGCGAGCAGCAACCCGTCAACCAGATGCAGACGCTCCAACGCCTTCTTGCGCCTGAATTCGCTGCGGCGCCGGATCACATTGCGCCGGTGCGCGATCCACACCTCGAGCATCTCCTTGAGACCCATGGTGTGCGGGCGCCCGTCGACAAGCGCGACGTTGTTCATGGTGAAGCTGTCCTCGAGCGGCGTGTGCTTGAACAGTTGCGCAAGCACGGCATTGGGGTCGAACCCGGTTTTGATTTCGATGACCAGCCGCGTGCCGTTATGCCGATCCGTCAGGTCGATTGCGCTGGAAATGCCTTCGATACGGCGGTTCTTCACGCCTTCGGAAATACGTTCCAGCACGCGTTCCGGGCCGACCATGAACGGCAGCTCCGTCACCACAATCGCCTTCTTGCGGGCCGTCACATTCTCGATATGTGTCGCCGCGCGGGTGACGAACGCGCCACGGCCGGTCTCGTACGCCTGCTGGATGCCGTCACGGCCGATGATGATGCCGCCGCCCGGCCAGTCAGGCCCCGGCACATAGCGCATGAGCTCCTCGAGCGTGGCATCGGGGTGGCGCATCAGGTGTTTCGCCGCCTGGACGACCTCGCCCAGATTGTGCGTGGCCATATTGGTCGCCATACCGACTGCGATGCCGGACGCGCCGTTGACCAGCAGGTTCGGGATGGCCGACGGCAGAACAGACGGTTCCTTGAGCTTGTTGTCGTAATTCGGGGTGAAATCAACGGTGTCCTCGTCGATGTCCGCGTTCATGCCGAGCGCTGCAGGCGCCAGCCTCGCCTCGGTGTATCGCGAGGCCGCGGGGCCGTCGTCAAGCGAGCCGAAATTACCATGCCCGTCCACCAGCGGCAGACGCATCGCGAACGGCTGGGCGAGACGCACCATAGCCTCGTAAATTGCGGAATCGCCGTGCGGGTGAAGCTTGCCCATCACCTCGCCGACGACACGGGCCGATTTCATGTACGGCCGATCCGGGTTCAGGTTCATCTGCCCCATCTGGTAGATGATGCGCCGCTGCACGGGCTTCAAACCGTCACGGGCGTCAGGGAGGGCACGCGCGTAAATCACCGAGTACGCGTATTCGAGGAAGGACTTGCTCATCTCGTCCTTCAACGGCGTTTCGACGATGTTCTCCTTGACCGAACGCGGATCATACGACGGGCGTGCCGGTTTGCGGTGTGATGCCATGTGCTCTCCTTCACAGATAACCGGACTATTCTACCCTCAAGCCCACCCAGCATGCCATTTTCAGGTCGCGGTGCTTCAATGGTGCATATGAGTGTCGAAGTGCCGGATAGTGATGAATTGCTGCGATTGACGTCCCCTGCGGTCTATGGTGACGGCGGTGTGGCGCACGGCGGGGCGCTTCACCTCTCATCGGTTCTGCCTGCGGTATCCGATGCGATTGGCAGCCCTGTGACGACCCGCGTCCACGCCGATCCGGCTGCTTTGCGCGACGCGATGGGCATGCCACGCGCCTCCAGTGTCATTGTCGTGCTCGTGGACGGGCTGGGCTACTGGAATATCGCGTCACGGATCGGACATGCCCCATATCTGCGCTCGCTGCTTGCCGATAGTGTGAACAGCCGGCCTATCAGCACATGTTCGCCGTCCACCACGGTGGCGGCCATGGCGACCTTTGGAACCGGTTCCTGCCCGGGGCTGACCGGCATGACCGGGTATACGCAATGCAACCCCGCAACCGGGCAGTTGTGTCAGCTCATCCAGTTCCGCGACGCCCCCGACCCACAGGATCTGCAGCGGATGCCGACCGTGTTTGAGACGCTTTCCGGTCGCGGTGTGCGGGTGACCAGTGTCGGGCTGCCGAAATTCTCGAATTCCCCGCTCACCCGTGCCGCGTTGCGCGGGCCGGACTACCACGGCAGCATCAGGCCGACCGACCGGGTGCGATTGGCGTGCGAGGCCGCCCGTGAGCCGGGGCTGACATACCTGTACATCAGGGACACTGATAAGGTCGGGCATAATTACGGGTGGAATTCTGACCATTGGATTGCGGCATTCGAGGGGGTGGACGCGCAGTTGCATCTGCTGCGCCGGCGTGCGCCCCAGGGCACGCTGATTGTCATTACCGCCGACCACGGCATGATCGAGGTCGATCCCGATCAGCGCATCGATATCGCCGAGCAGCCCGATCTCGCCCGCGGGGTGCGTCTGGTCGGCGGCGAGCCGCGCGCGGTCATGCTGTACACCGAGGACGACGCCGACCCCGATGAGGTTGCAGAACGCTGGCAGAACATCCTCGGGGAGCGTGCCGTGGTGCGTACGCGGGAGCAGGCGATTGCCTCGGGGATGTTCGGACCTGTTGATGATCGGGTCAGGCCCATGATTGGTGATGTGCTCGTTCACGCGGCGGGGCGCGTGACCATCGTGGATTCCAGAACCCAGACCGATAAGGCGACACGGCTGCCGAGCGTCCATGGTTCGCTCAGTATGGCCGAGTCGGATATCCCGCTGTTGATGGACGTGGCGTGAGCGTCGATTGCATACGCGAAGTGGGGGAGCGGCTTTTGATACCGCGGCAAGCGGCGCAAGCGGCAATAAGTCTGCGGGATCAGTCTCCGAACAGGATTTCATCCCAGCTGGGCATTTTGCGGCCTTTACCGTGGGCGCGCCGCTGCGTTTTGGCGTCATGGGCCTGATCGGCAGCGGTCTGAGCCGGGTTGGTATCTCCGGATAACTTCCGCGTGGCGGTCGCATCCGCATCGGATGCGTTCTGGACGGCGGATTGCCTTGTTCGCCCCGTGGCAGTGTCCACATGGTGGACATCGTGTTCTGTCGGCGTGTCACGCCGGGCGCTGGCCGGGGATGCCGACGCCTGCTGTGTGCGCGTGTCGTGCGCCGGAGTCAATGCGGAAACCGGTGTTGTCTGCTGGTGAGGGCGTGTCGAGGCGGCCGGGGTCGGCACCGGTTTGGACGCTGACGGCAGTGGCGGCTTGCTTGCGGCACCGCGGTCTTGTGACGGGGCTGCGGCAGACGATGCCGCCGCAGGCGCTGGCCGGGCCGGTGAAGCCGCGGGGTCGGATTGCGGCGCCCTCCACGCGGAAACGGCGCGTTCGATGCGTGCCGAACGGACCGAATCGCCCGGGATGTTCAACGAAATGGGGAAGTTCGGCCCCTCGTCGCCATCATCGCTGGCGCGGTTCTCGCCGACAAGTTTCTTGGCCGTGGCGTCGAGACACACCATGGCGTTGTCATGCATATTCCATGACCATGACGCGCTGACACGGTTGCCGGCCGATTCGAACCGGGCGGTGATCTTCCAAGGCTCCAACCCTCGGCGTGTCGCGCTCCAGGATACCGATTCCATACCGATTCCCGCCGCCGCGAGCGTGCGCTCGATGAGCTCGGAGACGGTGTGCACGCGGGAATCCTTTGGGGCGGGCAACATGAAGAACTGCTCGATTGCATACTGTTTCTCGGTCTCCACCCCGCTGGAGAAGCGCCGTACCAGCGTTTCGCTCAGGCCGTAGCGTTGCGCGACCTGCTCGGGTTCCGCGCCGGCGCGAATCAGCGACTGGATTTGGGAGATCGGCAGACTGGAAGTCGGCGGGGTCTGTTGGTACCGCTGTTTTTCGGCCTTGAGCTGCTTGGCTTCGAGGATGGCGTGTTCCAGCGTGTCGTCCACAGTGACGCCGAAGAGCATGCCACGCAAGGAGAACACAAGCTCCCCGTTGCGTCCGACATGGTCGAACTTGGCTTCCTGTATAGGATTTTCAGGCATGTGCGCACCACTTTCCTCGTCTTTGGGAACACTTCCTACACTACCCCGGAAAACACCGGCTTCGTGTCGTATTTTACGATGTTTTGGAAACGTGTATCCTATGCGGGGTACAGGTCATGTATTCTATGGCGCGTAACACATAACTCATGAGGAGGATGCGATGGCCCAGGACTATGATTCCCCACGCGGCAAGGACGAGGATGAGGAGTCGCTCGAGGAACTCGGCAAGAGCACGCAAAACACGTCGAACGAGGACGATGACGAGAACGCCATCGCTGAGGACTACGAGCTGCCGGGCGCCGATTTGAGCAACGAGGACGCTTCGGTGACCGTCATCCCGATGCAGGGCGACGAATTCATCTGCTCCGAATGCTTCCTGGTCAAGCACCGCAGCCAGCTCGCCTATACGGACGAGGACGGCCAGCCGGTGTGCAAGGAGTGCGCAGCCTGATGGCGGTTGATGAAGGCTATGTCGAGCCGGAAACCACCGAGGTACTGGTCAAGTACTTGCGTCAGCCGTACCCCGACACGCTCAGATACGCGCATGCCGGCGACGCCGGCGCCGATTTGACCGCCTCCGAGGACGTCACGCTCCGTCCATTCGAGCGCGCCTTGGTGCCTACCGGAATCGCGATCGCGCTGCCCGCCGGGTATGTCGCGCTCGTCCACCCGCGCTCCGGGCTCGCGGTCAAGCAGGGGGTTACGGTTCTCAACGCCCCCGGCACAATCGATGCAGGGTATCGCGGCGAAATCAAGGTGCCGCTGATTAACCTCGACCCAGAGCACACGGTGTCGTTGCACGCGGGGGACCGCATCGCGCAGATGGTCATCCAACGGTACGTCGAGGCGACATTCGTGCCTGCCGAGCGGCTGCCCGGTTCAGACCGCGCAGAACGCGGATTCGGGTCCACAGGGCTGTCCCGTTCCTGACACGCGCGTCGAAGTGGTACTATCCGTGGTACAACGGGCTTGTTATGCCGCTTGGCGGCAGGCGTACGCGTTTAGGGAGGTGGAGCGATGACTGAGTTCAACGAATCGCACGACGGCGAGGACACCGAGCCACGGCAGACGCCGGGGACGAAGACAGGTGTCCCGGCTGGGCAGGGCGCATCCGGTCAGACACCGCAAGATGACGATTTCGCCTCCGCCCATATGCTGGGTTGCGAGATCAGCGAAGATCCGCTCGATCCGCTCCAGCCCATCCTGCGCATGTGCCAATCCCACCATCCGGACGAGGATATGGACATTCTGGAGCGCGCCTATCGGCGTGCGGTTGTCCAGCATTCCACCCAGCGGCGCAAATCCGGCGAGCCGTACATCATCCACCCGCTGTCCGTCGCGCAGATTCTCGCGGACTTGGGCATGGGGCCGGTCGTCGTGGCAGCCGGGCTGCTCCACGACACGGTTGAGGACACCGATTACACGCTCGCCCAATGTCGAGCCGAATTCGGCGATACCATCACCGGGCTCGTGGACGGCGTCACCAAACTTTCGAGGATGGAGTACGGCGATTCCGCCCAGGCGGAGACCATCCGCAAAATGGTGGTCGCCATGAGCCGTGACGTGCGTGTACTCGTCGTCAAGCTCGCCGACCGCGTGCACAACGCCCGGACGTGGCGCTACGTCAAGCCGGCGAACGCCCAACGCAAGGCGCGTGAAACGCTGGACGTCTACGCGCCGCTCGCCAACCGACTGGGTATGAACGCCATCAAAACCGAGCTCGAGGAGCTGAGTTTCAAGGTTCTCTACCCGAAGATCTACAACGAGATTGTCGTGCTTGTCGCGCGCAGGGCAGGCCAGCGCGACGTCTACCTCAAGCAGATCATCGCCGAAATCAATGAGGATCTCGACGATCTGAACATCAAGGCGACCGTCACCGGACGCCCGAAGGACTACTTCTCCATCTACCAGAAGATGATCGTGCGCGGGCACGATTTCTCGAATATCTACGATCTGGTCGGCGTGCGCATCATCGTCGACACCATCCAGGACTGCTATGCGGCGCTCGGTGCCGTGCATGCGCGGTGGAACCCGGTCCCCGGCCGGTTCAAGGACTACATCGCCATGCCGAAACTCAACATGTACCAGAGCCTGCACACCACGGTGGTCGGGCCTGGCGGTAAGCCTGTCGAGATTCAGATCCGCACGTGGGACATGCACCGGCGGGCGGAATTCGGCATCGCCGCGCACTGGAAGTACAAGGCGAACGGTCAGGCGGGCCGCGCGCTGAGCGATCCGGACAAGGACGACCGCAAGCGCGAGGACGGCAAGGACCTCGACGAAGCCGACAACCTCAAGTGGATCCAGCAGCTGGCCGACTGGACCAGCGAAACGCCGGATTCCAACGAGTTCCTTGGCTCGCTCAAGGAGGACCTCGGCGCTTCCGAGGTGTACGTGTTCACACCGAAAGGCAAGATCGTCTCCCTGCCGGCGGATGCCACGCCGGTTGATTTCGCGTATGCCGTGCACACCGAGGTCGGCCACCGCACCATGGGTGCCCGCGTCAACGGGCGGCTCGTCCCGCTTGACACGAAACTTGAAAGCGGCGACACGGTCGAAGTGCTCACCTCGAAATCCGACACTGCAGGCCCGTCGCGCGACTGGCTGAGCTTCGTGAAAAGCCCGAAGGCGCGCAACAAGATCCGCCAATGGTTCAGCAAGGAACGCCGCACCGAGGCGATTGAGGAAGGCAAGGACGAGCTGACGCGTGCGATGCGCAAGCGCAATCTGCCGATTTCCACGCTGCTGACCCCGGAAGCGCTGGTCGGCGTGGCCGAGGAACTCAATTTCTCGAACCCCGACGCCGTGTATGCGGCGATCGGCAACGGCCAGATCTCCACACAGAATGTGATTGCCCGTCTCGTCAAGGACGCCGGACCTTCCGAAGTCAACGAGGAGGTCGAGCAGGAGGTGCTGCCGCTGCGGCAGGTGGAACGCAGCAAGAAGCACTCGAACTCAATCGGCGTTTCCGTCAAGGGCGTGGACGACGTATGGGTGAAGCTCGCGCGCTGCTGCACGCCGGTGCCCGGCGACGACATCATCGGCTTCATCACCCGCAACCAGGGCGTCTCCGTGCACCGCACCGACTGCCAGAACATGCTCGACCTTGAGAAGCGACAGCCTGAGCGTGTGATTCCGGTGGAATGGACCAGCACCAAGGGCCTGTTCATGGTCAAGATTCAGGTCGAGGCGCTGGACCGCCCGCACCTGTTGTCCGACGTGACGCGTGTGCTGTCCGACCACGGGGTCAACATCATCTCCGGCTCGATCTCCACGGGGTCCGACCGCGTGGCCACCAGCCAGTTCTCCTTCGAAATGGCCGAGCCGCAGCACCTTAACACGCTGCTGGCAGCCGTGCGCAAGATTGACGGAGTCTTCGACGTCTACCGCATCACCGGCGCGAAGGATTCCGCCGAACCGCGCCTGCGCCGCATGCAGGAGTAGCAGCATGCCGTGAACGCCAAGGCTGCTGGACAAGACTGCCACAATACCCTGTAACATATGGTGACGCCCCCGCACTACATGTGCGGGGGCGTCGCTCCAGTGTGGGTCGCGCCAAGCCGACGGCTTACTTCACGACTTCCACCGACGTGATGCCGACCGGCTCCAGCGGGGTGTCCGAACGGTCCGTCGCCACGGCGTCGAGCTTGTCGACGACCGCCTTGGACGCGTCATTGGCGACTTCGCCGAAAATAGTGTGATGCCCGTTGAGCCACGGGGTGGGGACCGTGGTGATGAAGAACTGCGAACCGTTGGTGCCGTGCGGCTGGCCGTCGCGACCGCGGCGCAGGCCGGCGTTCGCCATGGCCAGCAGATACGGGCGGTCGAAGACCAGATCGGGGACAATCTCATCATCGAACTCGTAGCCCGGGCCGCCGGTGCCGTTGCCGATCGGGCAGCCGCCCTGGATCATGAAATCCTTGATGATGCGGTGGAAGGTCAGGCCGTCATAGAACGGGTCGTGCTTCTCCTCGCCGGTGAAGGGGTCTCGCCACGCCTGTTCGCCGGTGGCGAGACCGAGGAAGTTCGCCACGGTGTTCGGGGTCTGGTCGTCGAAAAGATTGAGGGTGATATCGCCCTCGGTGGTATGCATGATAACTGTGGTCATACCTCCATCGTCTCATGGGCTTGAGACCGGGTGTTGCTGTTTGATTGAGGGGAATGACACAGAGGGCCCGTGGACTGGCTGCGGTCGATAGCCGGGCCACCGAGCTACAACGTGGAACGTCATACGAATTGGCTCACTATGATCAGCGCACCGGCAGTGACAACCATGAGTGGCTCCTGCCCCGTATTTTGATGCTCCTATACATTGTCAAGCGTTTGGACCCGTTGTTTGAGTTCGGGCAAGTTCCGTGCTCCGCGTTCGATTTCGCTGATGCGGCTCGACGGCACGGTCGGCGACTCGTACGACAACGCCATGGCCGAATCCGCCGACGGCGCATATAAGACCGAGCTGATGCGGCGTAAGACAGTCTTACTATATGGGTGAGCGTCAGCCCGTTTTACATGTCGCTGAGATAAAAAATGGAAATTAGCGATTAAGCTTTTTAATGTCTTTAGTGACTTTGCTGGGGGGAAGGATGGCACGCTCGTCAAAGTAGGCGATGGGGTTCTTGGAGTCGTTGCGTTCGAGGGTTTTACCGATCCAATTGTCGTACTCGCCGTGAATTGGCTTGCCGATAAAGCCCATGCGCATATCATCGCGCTTGATGATGCCGTTGATCTTGGCGACGCACGCCACCACGTTGTCGGGGGTCAGGATGATGCCTAGATCACAGCGTACCGCACGGCCGGGTTCGAGCCGCCACCAGCTGTTGCCGGAGCGCCAGATTTCCTCGAAGTCGCCTTCCATCTTGGGATCCCATCCCACCAGATGCCGAGTGCCGCCCTCTGGCAGGTCTTCGGCCCAGCCAAGTTCTCTGCGGGGGCCAAGTTTCATCGTCACAATTTCAGTCATGCCTTATATCTTACAACCTTGTGTACCTGCCATCTTGAATGAAAGATATATGAAGACCATCCCATGCAATTACCTCATTATTCAGGGGAGGATTGTCTCTAGCGATGCAGAGGGGGGCGTTTGTTCACTTTCCTAGAAACAGACGCCCCTCTACGGCACATTCTGCAAATTAGCAGAATAAAGATTTCTGCCTCACTCACTCAACGGGATTGTCGCTATTACGCTCTGCGACAGAGTTGTATCCATGTGTATGCTCATCTTCGCTATGGTATACAGAACTGAGAGTGTCCATCCACCAATGCTCCCGATTAATGATGTCTTTCGGCAAAGCGCGCATATCAAAGATTTCTAGAATCGAGTATTGGAAGTTGTCCACGATATATTTGGCACCCAGCTCCTTGAGACGCTTGTTGCCACCAGAATGATCACCATAGGCATACTCCGACCAACGGGACAATAATCCTTGCTCTGCACCCTTATGTGAGTAGGCAGAACCAACGTAATGCCATCCAGTACGACGGTCGGTTTGCAGGTAAACAGCTTGGACGTTGCCCAGAGCGGTTTTCCATGTATCGTTTCTCACTGCGGCAACTAGCTGCCGATGAGTGAGACGCACGTTTTCAAAACCGGGGAAGGGAAGCGAGGAAATTGGAGACTGCGATAAGTGGTCTAGGGTCATGGTTTCCAAGAAACGATTCCGCAACTTATCGTTGCCCATATCGTTCATAAGTTGAGTGGGTCCTTGGCTTTTCTTGTAATGCACCACAGCGCGAGCGTCCAACGGGGCATACTGCGGTATTTCTCGGTAGTCGTACGCGACAGTGCCGTCTTCTTTCTGATATTCGCCAAGGACTTCAAAAGCACCTATGAACAGCCATTTCGTCTGGTCTTCCTGGTGAAGTTGGATGAACTGCAGAACTTTCTTCTTCTTGAAAGCTCCCTTCACCTGCTGCCCAGGCCATTGCTTGATAAATACCCACTCCATCAGCTCATCATGCGATGAGTAGTAGGCATCAAGTACATCAAACCAAGCAGGCTTGTTGCCGTTCAACCTGATAGTGAAATCTCTCAGTTGTTCGTTGTCCAATCCAATCAAATCAAGGAACCGAATCGGCGTGTTTGGTGTATCCATCGTTTCTTCCTGCATCATCTGAGTGTCCTTTCCGGTAGTCAATTCTTTTTTGGCGGTTTCGTGCGCCGCCGTCTCTCCTTCGGGCTTTGCGAGGATGACGGTGATTTCTGTGTCTTTTTGTTGCGAGTCCAGTGACAGACCCCAGATGATAGAGGCATCGTCTTGGATCGCTTCCCGCACGATTGTGACCAATGAGGTGACTTCAGCCAGACCAATATTGGCGGGAGCCTCAATGCTGATCAGCGCTCCGTCGCAGCATGATGGCTCGATGCCTTGCGCTGCGAGCTGGTCTGAAAACACCTTGCCCGGATCATCGCCGGCATTGAGCCATATGATGCGTATGGCCTCGGATGCGCAGATGGAAGTGACGTCCGAAAGGTCAATGTGAATATAGCTGTTTGAGTCAGTAAGCGATGTGATGATTTCCGCGGTCTGCTTCAGTGCGGTCTCGTCACTGACGCCGGGAGACGGGATAAGGCGGGTGGCCGGAGTTGCCTCGACGGTAGAAAGAGGAGTCGTGAAAATGGTCAGCTCCGTCTTGCCATCCTCATTGCGAAACGTGACGATTGAGCGGTCGACATCGATGTTGGCGGTAAGCATTGCGGATTCTTTCTATTTGGTTTTATTTTACAGTGTCTGCGGGCGGCGAAATCGGTTCTTGACCGAAGTCGTCTTGGGGATTCGCACATGGCGGCTGCGTCGCATAGGCGTGCACGCGTTCATTGAGCCGCTCACAGCCTAATTCCATGGTCTTGAACCATGCGTCGCCTATGTTGAAGCCGTCCTCTCCGAACAGCGTCAAGCGGTATCCGGGGAAAGCTCCCAGTGACTCCCTCAGCCATAGCAAGGATTGCTTGGCGGTTAGGAGACGAATCGCCAGGTCAGGAGGTAATGGATTTTCAGGGGAGGATTCCGACCGGTGACAAAGAGAGTCGCAACGATTGTTGGAATCGTCATGTTTCTCTCCGTTATCGAAAATCAGCCATAATAGATCGACGGCATCCCAAATCCTCTGATACGCCTCGCATTCGAAGAAGTCGGCATCGACCTCGTCATCTTCGTCAACCACTCGCGTTTTTCCGGAATCGGTGCGCTCAACGGAAAACCATGAGACCCGAAACCCCTGGCCGTCACGTTTTCCACGCTCCGGACGTAGTTCCAGCAGGTCCCGTACGTCAAATGCGGTGGAGTCGAACGGGCTGGCACCGGCATCCACGCGCCATCCGTCCCAAGCCATATCAGACAGCCAGTCGCATACAATTTGCGTCAACTTATCGTTCTGGCTATCCAGCCACCTGTCGGGCCGAGGAAGATGACTGGGTGTGCGATTGCACGGGTCAATTACCAGATGCCTGCAACAGAGTGATAACGTCACCATCGCCAGACCTCTTTCTTTATATCAAAGTATCTTGTATATAAGATACTACATAAGCATGTATGCTTGTAACATCGTTTCATAGGAAGAAACCGAAATGAACCACGCTGTCACTCGACACAGGGCGGCAATGCGTCGGCTGACGTACATGGTGGAGAAGGCCCATGGCCCCTGAACTGATATATCCAGCGATGCTGCGGGTCATGGGGCTGGCGAGCCAAGCGGTACATCGATCCAGCAGACGGAAACTGCGCGCCCAGCGGATTCAAGGAATACGATAGATACACCAATGGTTTCGCCCTAAAAATCTTCGCGGTCATCTCTGGTTGGGCATTGGCTGATTCGAGAAACCTGCAACTGGACATCGTGAATTACGCAGCCGTGAGTGGACTGCCATCCGCCAACTTCTGTCCTCGATTATTCCGGCTACGAAATCGAAGTGTGCCTCATGTCGGCGGAGGCCAACGTGCCGATGAAACCCTGTCTCTGACAGTCTCGATAAGGGGGAAAGGGGATCATTCTGCCTGCTTTTGCGGTCATATGCCGTTGTATGTCAATTCAGAACGATTACTCTGGTATCCGTTATGGATGACTGCCGCAGGCTGAAAAGAACCGTCGGCCTGGAACTCATAGCTCTGCATTGCATCGACGCCATCGTCGACAATTCAGGCTGCGAATGAGGCATGGCGCTGGGAAAACTAGCATCATTCGCTAACGAGATCGACGCCGTCGTTATTGTGACATCCGCAATGAACAGGGGCGGGTACGCATAGACGGCAGAAGACCTCTGGTTCCTCCTTCCCAAGAATTCGGACACTGTATGATGCCAGCATGCGGACACCGTTCTCATGGCGTACGGCCTCGGATTGTGCAACGAAAGACAAATCCGGACGGAATCGAACTTATCCTCGCCAAACACCCAAGGCTTTCGCTGTGCGCATTCAATCTCAAACTCAAGCCGGAATGCTCAAAATTCACAGATCAATGACAGAGCTACAAAGACATAGATTGCCGGAAGAACCGAAAAATCAAGTTTTGCATTCAGCGGTGAAAATGCATGACGTGCACCATATCCGCTATCGCTCCGGGAGTCGACAAACGTCTGGAGTCGCAGTCGACGGTGTTCCCGGATTATTTTCGGGTGCCTGTAGATGCCTCGTGGAAAACGAGGCTGATCGGCAGGTTTCCCGAAAATTGAAAACCTTGGAATAAAGCCAAAAACGACCACATGCGATTATCATCAGAGGTGCGCATGAAACTGTGGTCATGTCTTCATCGTCTCATAGCAGGGGCGGGGGAGACCCGTGATGTTCCTCACGCTGGGAGGTCGGCGCTTGCCGTCACAGGATGCCGAAATGCTGCAAGGCGTGCAGGATGCCGTCATGGTCCACGTCGTCGGTCACCCAATCCGCTGCCTGCTTGGCATCATCGGTCGCGTTGCCCATCGCCACGCCGAGCCCCGCGTAGGCGAGCATGGTCGCGTCGTTGCCGCCGTCGCCGAACGCGATTGTCTGCTCGCGCGTGAAGCCGTAATGGTCGCAAAAACGTTGGATGCCCCGCGGTTTGCCGCCGTCCGCGGGAATCAGGTCCGTGAACGAGGGGTGCCAGCGTACGCCCGTAGTGTGCCGGCACAACGCCGTCAGTTCGCGTTCGGCTTCAGGGGTGATATACGGGCTGATCTGGTAGGTCACATGCTGGGGGATGCGCTCATGCGGGTTGTCGACGAACACCTTGGGCGCGGTTTTACCCAGCTGACGCCATGTTTCGCGCATGGTGTCGGTGATTTGGTTGAAATACACGTAGTCGCGCTCGCAGAAATTCGCCACGACGTCCGGGTGCGCATCCAGCCAGGCCACGATGGTGCGGATATCGTCCGGGTCGAGCGACTCACTCTCGTGATATCCCGAGTCATCGAAGCAATACTGGCCGTTGAGCGCGACGATGCCGTCGAAATGCACAGGGATCGTGTCCAGTACGACCTGCATATGCGAGGGTGCACGCCCCGAGCAGATGAACACGCGGATGCCACGATTCTGGAGCGCATGGAGCGCGTCGATCGTCGACTGCGGCACGATATGCGTGACGAAGCTGGTCAGCGTGCCGTCGATGTCGAAGAACGCGGCTTTCATCTGCGCGGCCGCCTCGGGGGAAAGTTGGAAGGTCATGTCGGTGTCGCTCCTTGTTCGTATCCGCCACCAGTGTACGCGACACGCCTGTCCGCGCCCGGAGCGTGAACCGGGGAGCGCGGTACGACACCGGCGGCAACACGATAGGGGAGGAAACGAGATGTACGCCAACTGAGAAATCCTTGAATCCACGGGGTTTCGATGCAGGCTATAACGAACATGAATAGGGCAATTAGCGCAAAACCAGCGGAACCACGCCAAACTGCGGCTATGGTGTTGGATACGGCAAGCCGGAGGGATCCGGCGAATGGATCGCGGTGCAGGGCATCGCGCAAGAGAGAGGAGCATCATGGCACAAGCATCATCCGAGCAGAACCAGCCGGCAGCACCGCTGTCCGACCCGCAGGAACCGGTCCGCGTCAACCACACCGGCCGCAATATCGTCATCGCCGTCATCGTCATCGCGCTTATCGCTGTCGCGGTGTTCTTCGGCGTCCGCGCGGCCAAGGGCGGCAGCGATTCCGCCGCCAAGGGTTCCAAGTCCAACCCGGTGAAAATCGGCGTAGTCGGCGCAACCGACCCGCAATGGGTGGAATTCCAGAAGGAAGCCGAAGCGGCGGGCATCTACGTGAAGATTGTTGATTTCCAGGACTACACCTCCGAGAATCCGGCGCTTGACTCCGGCGACCTCGACCTCAACGAGTTCCAGCACCTGCTGTACCTGGCGAACTACAACGTGAAGAACAACAAGGACCTCCAGCCGATCGGCGGCACCGCGATCTTCCCGCTGGGCGTCTACTCCACCAAGGTCAAGAGCGTCGATGACATCCAGGCCGGCCAGACGGTCGCCATCCCGAACGATGAGACCAACCAGGCGCGCGCCATCGGCGTGCTCAAGTCCGCGGGTC
The DNA here is from genome assembly GCF_000426425.1 of Bifidobacterium thermacidophilum subsp. thermacidophilum DSM 15837. Classification (NCBI taxonomy): domain Bacteria; kingdom Bacillati; phylum Actinomycetota; class Actinomycetes; order Bifidobacteriales; family Bifidobacteriaceae; genus Bifidobacterium; species Bifidobacterium thermacidophilum. The sequence goes on along the minus strand of NZ_AUFI01000008.1, from coordinate 203,186 downwards.
TCGTGACGCTCAAGGGCAAGTGGACCGCGTTCGCCACGCCGAACGACATCGACACCGCCAGGTCCAAGGTCAAGGTCACCCCGCTGAAGGCCGAGCAGGTCGCCAACTCGCTCAAGGACCCGCGGGTCGTCGCCGGCGTGATCAACAACGACTATGTCGCGGACGCAGGGCTGAAGGCCAAGGACGCCATCTACCAGGATGACGCCGAAAGCGAGGAGGCCCGCCCATACATCAACGCCTTCGTAGCCCGCAAGGCGGATGTGAACAACGAGACCTATCTCAAGCTCGTCAAGATCGCCCAGTCGAAGACGGTCTTCGATAAGCTCAACGCGCAGTCCGACGGCACCGCCGTCTCGGCGAGCAAGTTCACCGCCAAGCAGCTGCAAAGCTACCTGGCGACCATCGAAAAGGAAGCCAAGGCACAGCAGTGACCTCGCCGATGGCAGACCAGCGATTATCCTGAAACTCTAGGCCCGGTGCCAGGCGAAAGCTTGGGCCGGGCCTAGAGCGGTGGAAGACATATTGCGGAAGGCATACCAAGGAGGCAACGATGGCAGAAGCAGTCATCACCTTCGACCATGTGGTCAAGGAGTATCGCCGTCGTGCAGGCGGTGGGCAGGAGCGCGGGACGACACGCGCGGTGGACGATGTCAGTCTTGAAATCGATGCCGGAGACATATACGGCATCATCGGGTATTCGGGCGCCGGTAAATCGACGCTGGTGCGCATGGTCAACGCGTTGGAACGCCCAACATCAGGGTCGGTCACGGTGCTTGGCACGCGGGTGGACCAGCTGAGCGAGTCGAAACTGCGGCCGGTCCGGCAGAAAATCGGCATGATCTTCCAGCAGTTCAACCTGTTCTCCACCAAGACGGTCGCACAGAACATTGCCTATCCGCTGCAACTCGACCATTGGCGCAAGGATTATCAGGATCGTCGTGTCAATGAATTGCTTGATTTCGTCGGATTGCGCGAGCATAAGGACAAGTACCCCTCGCAGCTGTCCGGCGGGCAGAAACAGCGTGTCGGCATTGCGCGGGCGCTCGCCACGAACCCGAAGATTCTGCTCGCTGACGAGGCGACCAGCGCGCTTGACCCGGAAACCACCTCGGAAGTGCTTGCCCTGCTCAAACGCGTCAACGAACAGCTGGGCGTCACCATCGTGCTCATCACCCACCAGATGAACGTCGTCCAACAAATCGCCCACAAGGTGGCGGTGATGAGTGCAGGCAAAATCGTGGAGCGCGGTGACGTGTACGACGTGTTCGCCGCCCCGCAGCGCAAGGTGACCCGCCGGTTCATCGCCACCGCGTTGTCGGGCCTGCCGGATGCCTCGCGTGTCGCGAAGCTGCATGAGGAATGGGACGGCAGGCTCGTCAGCGTCCTGGTACGGCAGAAGGATATTCCCGCAGCGGACGGCCGTCCGGCGGTCAAGGCGTCCGGACAGAACATCTCCGACCTCATCGCGCAGTACGGCATCCACAGTGGCCTGGTTTACGGCGGCATGGACACCGTGGGCGGCTCGGCGGTCGGCGCGATTACCTACGTGTTCGACGACACGAACCCGCGGTTCGGCGAATTCCTCACGGCATTGCGCGAAGACAGCGATGTCATTGATTTCGGTACCGCCAGCCACCCGGTGGAGTATGGCCGGGCGGTCGCGGCGGATGAAGGAGAGACACGATGAACGCATGGACGATTGACGCTGCGACAAGTCTCGCCAGCAAATCCGATTGGACGGTGTTGAAACCCCTGTTGTTGCAATCCGTGGCGCAGACCTTGGAAATGGTGCTGGTCACCTTGCTGATCGGCGGGTTCTTGGGACTCGTGCTTGGCGTGGTCCTGTACGGCACGCGTCCGGGCAACCTGTTCGAGAACAGCGTGGTGTATCACATCCTGGACGTAATCGTGAACATCATCCGCCCGATTCCATTCATCATCTTCCTCGCCGCGATGCAGCCGCTGACCATCAAGGTGGTCGGCACCTCCATCGGCACGGCTGCAGCGATTTTTCCGATGGTCGTCATGTGCACTTTCGCCACGTCAAGACTGGTCGAACAGAACCTCGTGCCCGTAGATCCCGGCATGATCGAAGCGGCCCGGGCCATGGGTGCCTCCAAATTCACCATCATCCGCACCGTGCTCATTCCCGAGGCCCTGGGGCCCCTGATCCTCGCCTACGCCTTCCTGTTCATCGGCGTGCTCGACATGTCCGCGATGGCCGGGTACATCGGCGGCGGCGGTCTGGGCAATTTCGCCATCGCCTACGGCTACCAGAAGTTCGATCAGACGGTCACTTGGTCTGCGGTGGTCATCATGATTGTCTTGGTACAGGTCGTGCAGGCGATCGCCAACGCGCTCGCCAAGCATGTGCTCAAACGGCAGCGTTGAGCGCTGACGACACGCGGTGATTTCGCGGAACGGAACGATTCCGGCGCGAAAACAAGTTCAGGGGAGGATTATATGGCAGAACACATCGAGCTCACTGATGATCTGGTCGCCACCAGACGCCATCTGCATGAAACACCGGAATTGAGCTTCAAGGAGGTGAACACCACCGCGTTCCTCGCGGACAAGCTGCGTTCACTCGGTGTTGAAGTGCTCGACAGCCCGCTGGAAACCGGTGTCATCGGCCTGATTCAGGGCGAGCACGACGGTCCGCGCGTCGGCCTGCGCGCCGATATCGACGGACTGCCGGTCACCGAGGAAAGCGGCCTGGACTTCGCCTCGCACAATCCGGGCGTTATGCACGCCTGCGGGCACGACATCCACATGACCAGCCTGCTCGGGGCGGTCGAATGGTTCGCCTCCCACCGCGACCGGATCAACGGCAGCCTGAAAATCGTGTTCCAGCCGGCGGAGGAGACCGGGCGCGGCGCGAAATCCGTCGTCGATTCCGGAATGGTGGACGATCTCGACGCGATGGTTGGCACACACAACAACCCGGACTATACGCCCGGCCAGCTGGCCGTCGGCATCGAACCGATGATGGCCGGATGCGTGAAATTCTACGTCGATCTGCACGCTGAAGGCACGCACGCCGGCTACCCGCATCTGGGCACCGGCCCGTTGGAGGCGATGGCCTCGACGATCCTGTCCCTGCAGACCATCGTCAGCCGCAATGCGACGCCGTTCCACCCGCTGGTCGTTTCCGTCACGGAAGTCCACGGCGGCGACGTGTGGAATGTCGTGCCCGCCGAAGCTGGATTCCTCGGCACCGTCCGTTACTTCTACAAGGAAGACTCGCAGCTCGCCGAACGCCGCATGCGCGCGATCGTGGAGCACACGGCCGCCGCGTACGGCATCAGTGCGGACTTCCGCTGGGACGATTTCCAAGACCCGCTGGTCTCCGACCCTGACCTTGCGAAGGTTGTCGCCGCCGACGTGCCGGATTACGCCGATTTGCAGCCGATTCACCCGTCCATGGCGGGGGAGGACTTCGTCGAGTTCAGCAAGGTGTGCCCGGTGGTCTTCGCATTCGTCGGTTCCAACGGCGGCCCGGGGCACCACGGCCTGCACAACCCCAAGTTCATCGCCAAGGATGCGGCTGTCAAGACGGGCGCCGAATTCTATATCAACGCCGCGTTGCGCGTGCTTGACGAAGTCAGGTCGTGACAAGCGGGACATCTTGTTGTGCCATGCTCTCATTATGCTGGGGGTATGGCACAGATTCGCATAGCACTCGCTCAGATCGACACCTGCGTCGGCGACCTTGAAGGCAACGCCGAGAAGACGCTGGAGTACGCGCACCGCGCGGCTCGACAACATGCGCAGGTGGTCGTGTTCCCGGAGATGACCCTGACCGGATACCCGATTGAGGATTTGGCGCTCAGGCGAACCTTCCGCAAAGCCGCGTGGGATAAGGCGAACTGGCTTGCCACCGAACTTGAAGCCGACGGGCTGGGCGACTTGTATGTCGTCGTTGGCACGGTCGGCACCGACCACGCCTCCGACAAGCCGCGCAACCGGCTGGTCGTGCTGCATGACGGCGTCGTCTGGGCTGGCTACGACAAGCATTTCCTGCCCAATTATGGGGTGTTCGACGAGTTCCGCATCTTCTCGCCCGGTGATCATTCGACCGTTGTCGAAGTCGACGGCGTCAGGCTCGGATTCGCCATCTGCGAAGATATCTGGCAGGACGGCGGCCCGGTCGCCGAACTCGCCGGACGCGGCATCGACGTGCTCGTCACCATGAACGGTTCGCCCTACGAGGAAGGCAAAACCCATACGCGCTTCGACCTGGCCGTCCGCCGCGCCCAGGAGGTCTCCGCCCCCGTGGTGTACGTCAACCAGGTTGGCGGTCAGGACGATCTCGTCTTCGACGGCGGCAGCTTCACCGTGGACGCCGACGGCACGCTGCTGCAACGCTCGCCTATGTTCGTGGAAGATCTGGGCCTGTTCGACTTCGACACCGACGCCGAGCGTCAGACGACCGGGGTCATCGCCCCGGCGCCAGACAAGGACGAGGAGGTCTACACCGCCTGCGTGCTCGGGCTCAAGGACTACATGCGCAAGAACCATTTCAGCGGCGTGTGCCTGGGCCTGTCCGGCGGCATCGATTCCGCGCTCGTAGCGGCCATGGCCGCGGACGCCTGCGGAGGGGCCAATGTCTGGGGCATCTCCATGCCCAGCATGTACTCCTCTGACGGTTCGAAGGACGACGCGGCTGACCTTGCGGCCAACATCGGCGCCCACTATGACATCCAGCCGATCGAGCCGCTGTTCGTCGCCTACCAAAACCAGCTGCATCTCGAGGGTGTGGCCGCCGAAAACCTCCAGGCGCGCATCCGCGGTGTCATCGTCATGGCGTATTCCAACTCGAAGGGTGTGCTCGCGCTCGCCACAGGCAACAAATCCGAACTCGCCTGCGGATATTCGACCATCTACGGCGACGCCGTCGGCGGGTACGCGCCCATCAAGGACCTGCTCAAGACCCGTGTATGGGAACTCGCCCGGTGGCGCAACGAGGCTTGCGCGCACGGCATGGGCATCGGTGGGCTGCATATCGTAGGGAACGAAGCGGGGGAGCACGGCAAGCCCGTCCCGAACGACATCATTATCCCGGTGAATTCAATCACCAAGGCTCCGAGTGCTGAACTTCGCCCGGGACAGAAGGATTCCGACTCCCTGCCTGAATACGCGTTGCTCGACCAAGTGCTCGCCGCATACATCGAACACGCCCACGGCCGCGCTGATCTGCTGGCCGATGGCTTCGATGAGAAGACCGTCGATACGGTGATGCGTCTCGTCGATCGCGCCGAATGGAAACGCCGCCAGTACCCGCTCGGCCCGAAAGTCACCGCGCTCGCCTTCGGGCGCGACCGCCGCCTGCCAGTGACGAGCGCGTTCCGCGAGTAAGGTATTCGTATCGGGAGGATGTCTATGGCTGACAAGCAATGGTATTTCAATATGGTCACCGGGCAACCGGAATACGGTATGATTTCGCCTGATTCGCAACGTATGGGGCCGTACCGGACCAGGCAGGACGCGCTCGACGCGTGGAAGATCGTCAAGGAACGCAACGCCACGTGGAACGAGCAGGACCGCCAGTGGAAACGCTGGGGCAAGTAGCGGCATCTGTACTTCACCGCCGGCGCCGAGTGGTTGGCAGGCGTCGGCGGAAACAGGGCGGGCTGGTATCGGATGCAGCCAACATCGTTGGAATGACAGAGCAACGTCGTGAAATCTCTCTTTGAAAGCATCATTCCGAGTTTTTTTCAGATTTCGCGACGTCTCCCTCATCTGGCCATCAGCTCAGAATCGTTGAAATTCCAAGCTTTATCAGGGTCGGGCTTCAGTGACTCGGTGTCGTACAATCTCAATTTCTCTCGAAATCCGCCCCCCGGAAGTGAGATGTTGAGACTTTTTCCTCAACAACTCTCCAGATCGGGGTCCGGGGAAGAGATATTGAGATTCCTGATGAGCAAGGCACGAGTAGCATGACCCGTACACAACATCCAAGACGCGATACGTGACGCATCAATTACCGCGGTCCCGGTCCGCACACATTGCGCTACGCAACGTGACGCATAGTCAATCCCGCCGTTCACCGCCCTCCGCGCGATTGTGATATAAGTCACGTCCCAGCGCGGCACGACGTCATGGCCATAGCACTAGAATAGGAGCCGAACGCAGCGTAACGGTGCGTTGCGGCGACTGACACCAAGGAGTGGATATGACAGCAGTTGACCAGACCGCGCTCTCCCAAGAGGAACTTGAAGCCAAGGCATGGGATGGCTTCAACGGCGGACATTGGCAGCAGAACATCGATGTTCGCGACTTCATCCAGAAGAACTACACCCCGTACGAGGGCGATGAGTCCTTCCTCGCTGATGCCACCGACAAGACGAAGCACATGTGGAAGTACCTCGACGACAACTATCTCGCCGTCGAGCGCCGCCAGCGTGTCTACGACGTGGACACCCACACCCCGGCCGATATCGACGCATTCCGGGCCGGCTACATCGAGAGCCCGGAAGTCGATAACGTGGTGGTCGGCCTGCAGACCGATGAGCCCTGCAAGCGCGCGATGATGCCGAACGGCGGTTGGCGCATGGTCGAGCAGGCCATTCTCGAGGCCGGCAAGGACCCGGATCCGGAAGTCAAGAAGATTTTCACCAAGTACCGCAAGACCCACAATGATGGCGTGTTCGGCGTGTATACGAAGAACATCAAGATTGCCCGCCACAACAAGATCCTCACTGGTCTGCCGGATGCCTACGGCCGTGGCCGCATCATCGGCGACTACCGCCGTGTGGCCCTGTACGGTGTGAACACGCTGATCAAGCTCAAGCAGCGCGACAAGGATTCCGTGCCGTACCGCAACGATTTCACCGAGCCGGAGATCGAGCACTGGATTCGCTTCCGCGAAGAGCATGACGACCAGATCAAGGCACTGAAGAAGCTCATCAACCTCGGCAACGAGTACGGCCTCGACCTGTCCCGCCCGGCGCAGACCGCGCAGGAAGCCGTCCAGTGGACGTACATGGGCTATCTCGCCGCCGTCAAGAGCCAGGATGGCGCCGCCATGAGCTTCGGCCGCAACTCCGCGTTCTTCGACATCTACATCGAGCGCGACCTGAAGTCCGGCAAGCTCGACGAGCAGGGCGCCCAAGAGCTCATCGACCAGATTGTCATGAAGCTGCGCATCGTGCGCTTCCTGCGTACCAAGGCCTACGACCAGATCTTCTCCGGCGATCCGTACTGGGCCACTTGGTCCGACGCCGGTTTCGGCGACGACGGCCGCTGCATGGTCACCAAGACCTCCTTCCGCCTGCTTAACACGCTGACGCTGGAGCATCTTGGACCTGGCCCCGAACCGAACATCACGATTTTCTGGGATCCGAAGCTGCCTGAAGCCTACAAGCGCTTCTGCGCCCGCATCTCCATCGACACCTCGGCCATCCAGTATGAGTCCGACAAGGAGATTCGCTCCCATTGGGGCGACGACGCGGCCATCGCCTGCTGCGTGTCCCCGATGCGCGTCGGCAAGCAGATGCAGTTCTTCGCTGCTCGCGTCAACTCCGCGAAGGCCCTGCTGTACGCGATTAACGGCGGCCGCGACGAGATGACCGGTATGCAGGTCATCGAGAAGGGCGTCATCGACCCGATCAAGCCCGAGGCCGACGGCACGCTCGACTTCGAGAAGGTCAAGACCAACTACGAGAAGGCCCTCGAATGGCTGTCCGAGACCTACGTCGAAGCGCTGAACATCATCCATTACATGCATGACAAGTACGCGTACGAGGCCATCGAGATGGCGCTGCACGACAAGGAGGTGTACCGCACCCTCGGCTGCGGCATGTCCGGCCTGTCCATTGCCGCCGACTCGCTGTCCGCGCTCAAGTATGCCAAGGTGTACCCGGTCTACAACAAGGACGCGAAGGACACCCCGGGCCACGAGAAGGAATATGTCGAAGGTGCCGATGACGACCTGGTGGTCGGCTACCGCACCGAAGGCGAGTTCCCGATCTACGGCAACGATGACGATCGCGCTGACGACCTCGCCAAGTGGGTCGTTTCCACGGTCATGGGCCAGGTCAAGCGCCTGCCGGTCTACCGCGGTGCGGTCCCGACCCAGTCGATTCTGACGATCACCTCCAACGTGGAGTACGGCAAGAACACCGGTTCCTTCCCGTCCGGCCACAAGAAGGGCACCCCGTACGCCCCGGGCGCGAACCCGGAGAACGGCATGGATTCCCACGGCATGCTTCCGTCGATGTTCTCGGTCGGCAAGATCGACTACAACGACGCGCTTGACGGTATTTCGCTGACCAACACCATCACGCCTGAAGGCCTGGGCCGCGATGAGGACGAGCGCATCAACAACCTCGTCGGCATCCTCGACGCGGGCAACGGCCATGGCCTGTACCACGCGAACATCAACGTCCTGCGCAAGGAGCAGCTTGAGGACGCCGTCGAGCATCCTGAGAAGTACCCGCACCTGACCGTGCGTGTCTCCGGCTACGCGGTGAACTTCGTCAAGCTCACCCGTGAGCAGCAGCTCGACGTGATTTCGCGCACCTTCCATCAGGGCGCTGTCGTCGACTGACCCTGCCGCTCCTCGGGCGGCTGAAGCAGGCGTGTGTGGCATGACCACACGAGCCGCATGACTGGGGGCGGGGCCGAAAGGTTCCGCCCCCAGCCGTTTCCCGGTGCCATATGCGGCACGGGTCATGACAAGGAGGACAATGATGTCATCGACAGATACGCAATCGCAATCGCGGACAGAGTCCACGGCCACCGGTTCCCAGGGATTTCATACGACCACGCCACATATGCTCAAGACGTCCAAGCAGTATGCGAGTCAGACCCTGATGGGCGGATTGTCTGGCTTCGAGTCACCGATCGGCTTGGATCGTCGAGACCGTATCGAGGCGCTTCATACGGGCGATATCGGTTTCGTACATTCGTGGGATATCAACACGTCCGTTGACGGTCCGGGCACACGGATGACCGTATTCATGAGTGGATGCCCGCTGCGCTGCCAGTACTGCCAGAACCCTGACACCTGGAAGATGCGTGACGGCCAGCCGGTATATCTGGAGGCGATGATCAAGAAGATCGACCGCTATCAGGACCTGTTCAAGTCCACCGGCGGCGGAATCACCTTCTCAGGCGGCGAATCCATGATGCAGCCGGCCTTCGTGTCGCGCGTGTTCCGCGCAGCCAAGGAGATGGGCGTGCACACCTGCCTTGATACTTCGGGCTTCCTCAACCGCAACTACACCGACGAAATGATTGAGGATATCGACCTGTGCCTGCTAGACGTCAAATCCGGTGACGAGGAGACCTACCACCGGGTGACTGGGGGAGTGCTCGCCCCGACCATCGAATTCGGGCAGCGGCTCGCCGTGGCGGGCAAGAAGATCTGGGTGCGATTTGTGCTCGTTCCCGGCCTTACCGACGACCCGCAGAACGTGGAGAATGTGGCGCGCATTTGTGAGACTTTCGGCGATGCCGTTGAACATATCGATGTGCTGCCGTTCCACCAGCTAGGACGCCCGAAATGGCACGAATTGCGCATTCCGTACCCGCTTGAGGATGCCAAGGGACCGGACGCGAAGCTTCGCGCCCGTGTCGCTAAGCAATTCGAAGATCACGGCTTCAAGGTGTACTGACACCGTTGATGCGTGCCGGGTGTCGTTGGTATGCGCGACCCCGTGTTGAGCTGACGTCGTTGCTGTGCGTGACTTTGTTGTTGCTTGTGACTGCGTTGTTCCGTAACTGCGTCGTTCCGTGCATGCGTTGTTTCGTGACCTCGTTCGGTACGGGGTGTCGTTTACCGCAATCGCATGAAACGCCCTAACCTGTAGCCATGGCACAGATTTTCTCATTCCCGGGTGGATTTTCCGGCCGCGGTTCTTCAGGCGGCTTTGGATGGTCAAATACCCGTCGCCCGCTGAAACGCCCCGACGGAATACCCGACCAGGTGTGGGAAGCGGTGTTGTCGGCCTATGGCACGCCGCAGATTCCCGGCATCCATTGGCATGAGGTGCCGGTGCCGCACTCCATCGCGGATTACGGGATTGGCGTGGGCATCGTCTGCGTTGCCGATGCCTCAGAACCCGCTGGCAGTCGTGGGGATTCACAGCCTTCGACCGCCGCTCGGCACGTTGCTTCGGATTCTTTTCCCTATGCCGGTGGTGATTGTAGTTCGCACGATATAGGCGGTTTCTCCTATGGATTGGGATTGCATCGTTTTGCCGAGGACACGGCATGGGGCTGGATCACCTTGCTGTATTTCGACAATCCTCCGCGCGGATGGGACTCGCACTGGCGTTGCGTGGGATTCTGCCGCATGCCGATCAACCAGTGGGACGGCGGTTTTGCAGAGCATCACACCACACGGTGTTGGGAGACGGTCAAAGGCCGACTGATCGATGCCGGTACGGACGCAGATTCCATCGCCGGCGCGGTCACAGTCAGTCATGACACGTCCTTCGGCACGGCGGACAGCGAAGTGCCGTCACGATTCGAATTCCGTGTGTCGTGGACCCCGCCTGCCAGACCGGGTACTGCGCTCGACACGGTCGATGCGGGCTTCCAGATCTCCATGTGGTCGAGACTGCTGATGGAAGGGCTGTGCCGGGCGCCGATGGCTCAACGTTGATTCGTTGATTCAATGTCGTTGCCGGTGTTGATCCCGCGTGCGGCACCTATGCTGCATCCTACGGTCAACGGTGACGGTACTATGTCGTATCGGCGCGCGGGTGGCGGCCCGCTGCACCGGAACATACGACGACAAGGAGTGCAGACGCAGTGAGTGTTCGACCGACGGATACCACCGGAGTGGGCGGCCCATCACGGGCGGTGACGGCCAGCGGCGACCCACGGTTCCATGGTGAACCACATCTGTTGGCCGAACCAAGAGCGGGCGTGCCCGACATCATCGACACTTTGGATGGCTTTAAGCGCTACTGTGAGTTGCTGTCTGCAGGTTCCGGCCCGTTGGCTGCCGATGCCGAACGCGCTTCGGGATACCGGTACGGCCACGAGGACTGGCTGGTTCAGTTCAAACGCGAAGGCGCGGGAATTGGTTTGCTCGACCCGGTGGCATTGGCCGAGCAGGGGGCGGATTGGTCGCAATTCAATGACGCCGTCGGGGATGCGACATGGATTCTCCATGATTCTATGCAGGATCTGCCCGGATTTTATGACATCGGCATGCGCCCCCAGCGGCTGTTCGATACGGAAATCGCCGCGAGATTGCTGGGATTGCACCGATTCGGTCTGTCCGCGGTGACGGAATACTACCTGGGCATGACGCTCGCGAAGGAACACTCCGCCGCGGATTGGTCATATCGTCCGCTGCCGCGCGATTGGCGCAACTATGCCGCGCTCGATGTCGAGCTGCTCGCCGAGCTGATGGACCATATGTCCCGTGACCTCGTGCGCCAAGGTAAGGATGAGTGGGCGCGGGAGGAATTCGCCTACGCCCTGCGCGAAGGACTTCAGCCGCGTAGACCCCACCCGGTGTCGTGGCTTCGGATCTCGCATATCAACGTTCTGAGCCATGACCGGCTTGGCCAGGCGGTCGCCAAGGCGCTTTGGGAACAGCGCGACCGGCTCGCCCGTCAGTATGACATCGAGCCGGCGCTTTTACTGCCCGATTCGGCCATCATCGAGGCAGCCCGTAAGAAACCGCACAACAACCGTGAATTCCGGGCCATTCGTTCGCTCAATGAACGGGTGCGTATCCATACCGGCAGCGAGCAGGACAAGATGTTTGAACGGTACGCGCCAATCCAGCGGTCCATCAAGCCCTCGTTGTGGAAGACCACAATCCAGCAGGCGCTCGATTTGCCCGCCAGCCAGTGGCCAACCATGCCGCAGCCCCAGCATGACGCGCAGACCAACGCCCCGCGTTCCATGAAATACTGGCAGATCCACCATCCCGGCCGCTATGACACGCTGCAGCAGGTCAGACGTGTGATTCAGCAGATTGCTGAAGACACCCACACCCCGGCCGATGTCATCATCAAACCGCAGATCGTGCGCAACCTGTGCTGGACGGACCATCCCGAACGCCGTGACGTGGCCTGCTTCTTCACTGAGCAGGGCGCGCGCGACTGGCAGGTGCGGCTGCTTGCAGCGTCCGTAAGTCGCGTTATCATGTAACGGTTGCCTTATACGGCAGAAGAATGCATACTCGTCAATCAGGAGCGCAAGCGTGAAAATCAGCGTTAGGAACCTCGAGCCGACCAAGGTGAAGCTCACCATCACCGTCGATCCGGAAGAGTTCGACCCGTATCTCAACGAAGCCCGCAAGGAAATCGGCAAGCAGATCAACGTCCCCGGCTTCCGCAAGGGCCACGTGCCCGGCAAGGTCATCGACACCCGCGTCGGTTTCGGTGCCGTCGCCGGCGAAGCCGTCAACCAGGGCGTGCCGGAGCTGTACTCCAAGGCCCTCGAAGAGAAGAAGATCCGCCCGATGGCCCAGCCGGAGTTTGACGTGCAGGACGTCCCGGCTTCCGCTAAGGACGACACCAAGCTCAAGTTCACCGCGACCGTGGAGCGCCGCCCGGACATTGAGCTTCCTGAGCTCGACGGCATGACCATCGACGTGCCGGCTGCCGCCGTCACTGACGAAGACATCACCAAGCGTCTCGATTCCCTGCGTCAGCGTTTCGCTACGCTGGTCAGCGTTGATCGTCCGGCTGCGAAGGGCGACTACGCGAATATCGACCTCGACGCCCAGATCGACGGCAAGTCCGTGGATTCCCAGGAGGGCGTGAGCTACGAGCTCGGTTCCGGCACCATGCTGGACGGTCTGGACGAGGCTCTCGAAGGCCTGTCCGCCGGTGAGGAGACCACCTTCGAAGGCACGCTGGAAGCCGGCGAGCATGAGGGTGAGAAGGCTCAGATCAAGGTGAAGGTCAACTCCGTGAAGGCTGAGGAATTGCCTGAGCTGGACGACGATTTCGCTCAGGAAGCCTCCGAGTACGACACGCTCGACGAGCTCAAGGCCGACGTGCGCAAGGCCGCCGAGCAGGACGCCAAGGGCCGTCAGGCCACCGAGGCTCGCGACGCGTTCCTCGCCAAGCTGCAGGACGGTCTCGACATCCCGGTGCCGAAGGGCGTGAAGGCCGAACTGCTCGAGCAGCAGCTCAAGAACAACGGTGTGGACGCCGAAAAGGCCACCAAGGAGCAGAAGGACGAAGCCGAGAAGGAAGTCGAGAAGGAACTTCGCGACCAGATTGTGCTTGACACCCTCGCCGAGAAGCTTGACGTGAAGGTCTCCCAGATGGACGTCACGAACTTCCTCGCTTCCATCGCCCAGCAGTACGGTATGGATCCGAGCGCCTTCATCAACGCGATTGTGCGCAACGGCCAGCTCGGCTCCGCTGTCCAGGAAGTCGGCCGTTCCAAGGGCATGCTCGCCGGTATGCGCGCCGTGTCCTTCACCTCTGACGGCCAGCCGCTCGACCTGAGCGAGTTCCTCGGCGACACCCCGGAGAACGAGGAAGAGGAAAGCGTCGAGGCGGCTTCCGCAGCTGCCGCAGTGGCGGACGAACTCTCCAACGATAAGGACGCTGAGTGACAACACGCACGCGTGCGTGAGGCACCGTCGAGAGCGAGGCACCGCTTGAAGCATGCGCGCCAGCGTGTGGCCTTGTTGCTGTGAATGATGCGGCGGCCCGGACAATCCGGACCGCCGCATCTGCGTACCCGGGCGATGCCATGCGCTGACCGCGCAATCCTCGGCCGGCGTCGATTCGAAGCGGTAGGCTGAGGACATACGATTTACCGAAGGAGACAAGGTTGAGCAATTCCAGTGCAATCCTGCCCGTCATGGCCGAAGATGACGCGCCCGCAGGACCAACCGACCCGATTTTTAACCGGCTGCTCAAAGAGCGCATCATCTGGTTGGGCTCGGAAGTGAAGGACGACAACGCGAATATCATCTGCGCCCAGATGCTCATGCTCGCGGCCGAAGATCCGAAGAAGGACATCTGGCTGTATATCAATTCGCCGGGCGGCTCCATCACTGCCGGTATGGCGATTTACGACACCATGCAGCTCATTGAGCCCGATGTCGCCACCGTGGCTGTTGGCATGGCGGCGTCCATGGGCCAGTTCCTGCTGAGCTCCGGTACGCCGGGCAAGCGCTTCATCACCTCCCACGCCCGTGTGCTCATGCACCAGCCGTCCGGTGGTATCGGCGGCACGACGACGGATGTGCGCATCAACGCCGAACTCATCATGGATATGAAGAAGACGCTTTCGGAACTGACCGCGAAGCAGACCGGTCACACAGTCGAGGAAATCTACCGCGATAACGAGTACGACCATTGGTTCACCGCCCAGGAGGCGCTGGACTACGGTTTCGTCGACAAAATCGTGACTACGCCGGGCACGATGAACTCTGACGCAGTGAAGGGGGAGTGACGTATGGCAAGTGAAGAGGCACGATTCGTTCAGCGCGCGCAGCGTCTCGCAGGCCCGCAGGGCTTCGGCGGGTATCAGCCGCAGAACCGGTATGTACTGCCGCAGTTTGGTGAGCGAACCCCGTACGGCATGAAGACGCAGGACCCGTACACCAAGCTGTTCGAGGATCGTATCATTTTCATGGGTGTGCAGGTGGATGATACGTCCGCGGACGACATCATGGCCCAGCTGCTGGTGCTTGAAAGCCAGGACCCGAACCGCGATGTGATGATGTACATCAATTCCCCGGGTGGTTCCATGACTGCGATGACCGCGATTTACGACACCATGCAGTACATCAAGCCCGACGTGCAGACAGTGTGCCTGGGGCAGGCGGCGTCCGCGGCGGCAATTCTGCTGGCGGCTGGCACCAAGGGCAAGCGCATGATTCTGCCGAACGCGCGCGTGCTCATCCATCAGCCGTCCATCGACCAAGGATTCGGTAAGGCCACGGAGATTGAGATCCAAGCCAAAGAGATGCTTCGCATGCGTGAATGGCTGGAGAACACGCTCGCCAAGCACACCGGCCAGGATGTCGAGAAGATCCGCAAGGACATCGAGGTGGACACCTTCCTGACGGCCGAAGAGGCCAAGGACTACGGCATGGTCGATGCTGTGCTTTCTCCACGCAAGTAGTGTGACGGACGATACCCCCGGCGGCAATGCGTCGGGGGCATTCTCGTATACTGGGGTACGCCGTGCCGTATGTGTCGCTTCGGCCGCACCAAAGGAGGTTTCATGAGCCGGGTCATCAGCTATCAGGACGATATTCGGCAGTGCACGTTCTGCGGAAAAACCGAACGTCAGGTCCGCAAACTGGTCGCTGGCCCCGGGGTAGCCATCTGCGACGAATGCATCGCGTTGTGTGTTGAGATGATCGGCGATGAGGAACGTCGTGACGCCGAGCACAATGCGCTGGACGTGCCAAAACCCGCGCAAATCATGCATTATCTCGACGCGCATGTCATTGGTCAGAAGGAGGCGAAACGCACGCTGTCGGTGGCGGTCTACAACCATTACAAGCGCGTCAACATGGAGCTTCAGGAGGCCGCTGCCGGAACGGAACGTCGGCAATTGGAACTCCTGCGCAACGCGGGAGAGGGGCACGTCGCTCCAGATCCGTTCGCTGATGTTCGCGTCGCGAAATCAAACATCCTGATGCTCGGTCCTACTGGTGTCGGTAAAACCTATTTGGCACAGACATTGGCCGATGTCATGCATGTGCCGTTCGTCATCGCGGACGCGACCACGCTCACCGAGGCGGGGTATGTCGGCGATGATGTCGAAACTGTGTTGCAGCGGCTTATCCAGAAGGCCGATGGAGATCTGGAACACGCGCGGCACGGCATTGTTTATATCGACGAAATCGACAAGATCGCGCGTAAAAGCGGAGAGAACACGTCCATCACCCGTGATGTGAGCGGGGAGGGCGTCCAGCAGGCGCTGTTGAAAATCCTCGAGGGGACGGTTGCGACCGTGCCGTTGGAGGGTACGCGGAAGCATCGCGAGCAGGAAAGCGTCCAGATCGACACGCGGGATATCCTGTTCATTTGCGGCGGTGCGTTCGTCGGACTGACTGATATTGTTGCGCAGCGTGTAGGCGCGCATGAGAGCGGTTTCGGCGCGTCATGGCACGACCATGAGCCTACACAGGATGAATTGCTGGCGCAGGTGAATGCAGACGATTTGGAGGCCTTCGGGCTGTTGCCTGAGTTTATCGGCAGACTGCCGGTGGTGACGACCCTGCACGCCTTGGACTGCAAGGATCTTGAGCGGATTCTCACCGATCCGGCGAATGCGTTGGTCAAGCAGTATCAGAAGCTGTTCCTGGTGGACGGGGTGCGGCTCGATTTCACGCCTCAGGCGATTGAGGCGATTGCAGAAACCGCCATCAGGCAGGGGACAGGGGCCAGGGGGCTGCGTTCAATCATCGAGCATGCGCTTGAGGGTACGATGTATGACTTGCCGCAGATGCAGGGTGTTGCCCGGGTTGTGGTGGATGCCGATGCGATTGCGGGGACTGGTAAACCGGTGTTGCTTGCGGATGGGGAGAGCCCTGAGGACGCTTGTGTTGCACTGGACGATCAGGTGGCCGGTGGTGTGGCTGGTGTCGGTGATGCCGGTGGCGCTGGCGGTTCCGGTGGTGCGGGTGGCTCCCGTAGTTCGGACGATACCGGAGCTTTGAGCGATGAGGGTGCCGCGCCGACGGCTGATATCGCGATTATTCGTCCAGAACATCGTGAGCAACAATCTGGCTCACGTCGTGCTTGAGCGGACGAAAGCCCTACTGTTATAAGGCGACACGCCGAAAGTTGGCATTCTGGCAACCCTGTTGTATATTAATGGAGTTGCCGGAAACGAGCTGAGAAATCAGTGAGAAGAAAGCACATGTGCCAGTAGCCCAATGGATTAGAGCAGCTGACTACGGATCAGCAGGTTGCAGGTTCGAATCCTGTCTGGCGCACAAACAAGCCCTTGGATTCGTCCGAGGGCTTTTGTGTTGTGGGGGTATCGGCCGAGGGTTATAGGCCAAACAGGCAGTGTCGGGGGGTTAAATGACAAAATGTGTGTTTTATTCCGGCGTGTCGTGGTGGTGTCATCGGGTTCGGGTGTACCCGGCCAATAACCCCAATACTCCAGAAACCGGTTCCTCTCACAAACTGTCTACGCTGGAAGTGCCGTTTGCGTTGACAGTTTGTAGAAAGATTGGCCGAAACGGCGGCGCGGGGCTGCGTTCTACAGACTGTGTATGTCCAGGTACGCGCAAATGGGGGAAACGCCACGGAAGACGCTGGGATTCGGAGGCATCTGTCAGATTGTGCATGTCCGGGCATGCGGCCCGCCCAGTCACATCATCGGCACCACGTTTTCCTATACGCCGATTCTCCTAATGCGCCTGCGTATCCGACACGGCATGGCGTGTCAGCTCCGGGCGGAACAGTTCATATACCGTTTTTTACAATGGATGCATATGTGTTCCGCATGTCACAGGCATCATGGTACGACGGGAGTGATATGACACAGCGCAACAGGGGAGTATGGACGGCTATCAGGCGCATTGCCGCCTCGGACCGGATATCCGGCTTGATTATGCTCGGATTCGCCCTGCTTGGCTTCCTGTTGGCGAATCTGCCGTGGACGATGCGCGGCTTCGAAACGGTGGCCGAATACACCATCGGCATTCCGGGAACTAATCTCATGCTGCCAATCAGCCACTGGGCGCAGGACGGCCTGCTGACCGTCTTCTTCCTCATGGTGGGGCTTGATTTGAAACAGGAGCTGACCACTGGTTCGCTCGCGAATCCCAAAGCCGCCGCCGTCCCGATGCTGTGCGCGGTGGGAGGCATGCTGGTTCCGCCCATCCTGTTCGTTGCGGTGATTGGCTTGTATTCGCAATTCGCCCCTCCGGCGCCCGGCAGCATGACCATCGCAACCGGCGCGGTCGTACCTTTCGGTACCGCCTCCCACGGTTGGGCGGTTCCGACCGCAACCGATATCGCGTTCTCCCTGACGGTTCTCGCCTTGTTCGCCAAGGCATTGCCCGGCTCGATCAGGGCGTTCCTGATGACACTTGCGACGGTTGACGATCTGCTCGCCATCATTCTGATCGCCGTGTTCTTCTCCTCGCTCAACGCCTGGTATTGGTTCGTCGGCATCGCCGTGTGCGCCGCCATCTGGTACGTGCTGGTCCGCCGCAAACGTGTGCCGTGGCTGGCGGTCGGTGCTGTCGGAATCCTCGCATGGGTCATGATGTTCGAAGCTGGCGTTCATCCCACGCTCGCGGGTGTACTAGTCGGCCTGCTGACCCCCTCGCGAGAGATGTACGGCGAGGCCACGCCGCGCGCCGAACGCTATCATGACAAACTGCAGCCGTTCTCCGCATTGCTCGCATTGCCGGTGTTCGCCCTGTTCGCCACAGGCGTGCATATCGGATCGCTGTCACTGCTGCTGTTTATTTCCCCGATTGTCGTCGGCATCGTGGTCGCCCTCGTGGTCGGCAAACCGCTTGGCATCATGCTTACCGCTTGGCTTTCGACGCGATTCGGCGGGCTGAGCATGCCGAAGGAGCTCAAAGTTCGCGACCTGTTCCCTGCGGCCTGCGCATGCGGCATCGGCTTCACTGTGTCGTTCCTGATTGCCACGCTCGCCTACACCGATGCCGAGCTGTCCGCAGAAGCGCGATTTGGCGTGCTGCTGGCTTCGCTGCTCGCCGCGGCGGTGTCAGGCGTGCTGCTCAGCCGGCAATCGAAGCGTTACGAGCGTCTTGCACAATCAAGCGCTGAGGCTGTTGGCGCCCATACGCCGGCAATTGCCGTGGAGGAGCCGGGTCTGCTGCCTGACGGCACGGAGATTGTCAGCAGCAGGGTGTTCCCTGAAGAGCGGATACGCGCGTACCGGCAGAGCCACCCGCGCGCGCAGGACACTGAGGAGCAGTCATGACAGACATGTGGAAGGAACCATCGCAGGCATCACCATTCCAGCAAATCGGGCATCAGCAAACCGGACATGAGCCGGATGATGGGATTGAATCCGGGGCAGAGACTGGACGCGACGAAGGTCACGGGCGCAACACTCAATCCAGCACTGGGCACAAGTCCGCACATGAGCTCGTACATGGGCAGCCTGTGCAAGAGCCAGCCCATGAGGCCGGAGACGAGCAGGTGACGTATATGTCCGGCCCTGTCATGCTTCGCGGCCGTATGATTCCCGAGGAGAGCACGACCGCGAATCTGTTGCGTGACAACCAGCCGACCGACTGGTTGCATATGGATCCGTGGCGTGTGTTGCGCATTCAAGCCGAGTTCGTCGACGGATTCGGAGCGCTCGCCGAACTCGGCCCGGCAATCAGCGTGTTCGGATCCGCCCGCACGCCGCAAGACAATCCCGCTTACCAGGTGGCACGCGCGATGGGCCGAGGCATCGCGAAGGCCGGGTATGCGGTGATTACTGGGGGAGGACCGGGCATCATGGAAGCCGCGAACCGCGGCGCCAGCGAAATGAACGGCAAATCGGTGGGGCTCGGCATCGAACTGCCACACGAGCAGGGGCTCAACGAATGGGTGAACCTCGGCATGAGCTTCCGCTACTTCTTCGTGCGTAAAACCATGTTCATGAAATACTCGTCCGGAGTCATCGTCTGCCCCGGCGGATTCGGCACCTTGGATGAGATGTTCGAACTGCTCACCCTCGTACAGACGCACAAGGTCAAATCCATCCCGATTGTCCTGTTCGATACGGCGTATTGGCGCGGATTATTCGATTGGGTCACGACCACGGTCGAGGCGCGACGGATGATTTCGCCGCTCGACCCGCATCTGGTGCGGTTCACCGATGACCCTGACGAGGCCGTGCATATCGCGCTCGGCGCCGAGCGGGCGGACGAGACGGTAAGCGAATAACGCCAAGGAAGAAGCCCGTAAGACCTTTCAACAGGGTAATCTGTACTCCTGCGAAAGTCGTAGGAGTACAGAGGCGCGGAGTGTCAAAGCGCGTCGGTCCGGTTGTCTGCTGTCGTTTTCTGAAACTGGCCGCCGACGACAGCAACCAGCAGCAACCAGCCAGTCCGATCAACTCTGCCTGTCGGCGTCCAGCGCGGGGTGTTCAGTGTGAATTACAGATCACGGCAGCTTCTAGGCGGTGCGTCTTCAGCGTTTGAGGGCAAGCAGCAGGCCTGTGCCGCTGGGGGTGAGCGTGCTGCTGAACCGTTCGTCCTCCTCGACATCAGCGAGAAGCTGTCGCATGGCGTCGGCTTTCCTCGTGTCAGGCGCGTCATCCATGCTCACGCCGTCAGCCGTCTGCCCGGCGAGCGCGAGGATATCCGTGAACGCGATAATCCCTCCCTTGTTCAACAGACGAGGAGCCTGCTCATAGGTCGCACGATAGTTGTCCACATCGCCGGCCACGACGATGAGATGGTAATCAGCGGCATTCAGCCGCGGCAGGAACACCTTGGCGGGGGCACTGACCGCCCGCAAGGATGCCTGCGTACTGTCAGCCAGTTCGCGCAGCAGGCTGCGAATCATGGCGATGCCCTGCGCCGACGAGTCAACGGCGGTCAGCTGGCCGTGCCCGTCCAATCCGTCAAGCAGCTGGTAGGTTTCCACCACCGCGCCGGTGCCGACCACAATCACGGATGTTGCGCCCACCATATGCTCGAGCGCTCGCAGCAGCTCCGCTTGCGCCGCCGACCCTTGGGGAATGCCAGCTTCGGTCGCATCGGCCCTGGCTCTCGCGAGACCGGGGGATTGACGCTCAAGAGCATGGTCTTCAACGTTGGTCCAGATAGCGGTGAGTGGTGACTGTGGTGTGTGTTCCATGACATTCGTCCCCATGAGATGGATGGTGCCGGTGACGGCATGGGGGTGTGCCGTCGCCGGATGCGGATTGCGGAATGTGCCGTGCCCCGGCGTTCCCGGACGCTCAGTGTTCCTTGACTTTGGCGATGAGCTGCCAGATTTCCTCGCCGACATCAATACCGCGCGGGCAATGACGTGAGCAGGCGCGTACCGACTGGCATGCCGCGATGCCATCCGCGGTGTCGATTGCGTCCATACGCGCGTCGGCCGCGGTATCGCGCGAATCATTGATGAACCGTGAAGCCGTAATCAGGGCGGCTGGTCCGATGAACGCTTCGCCGCCGGCGAACACCGGACAGCTGCCTTCGCATACGCCGCACGCGATGCAGTTGCTCAGCGTTTCATACGCGGCGAGTTGTTCCGGCCGTTGCAGGTATTCGAACACGTCGATTTTGCCGTCCCTCGTGGTGGCGAGCTTGCCGTCCGCCTGCAGATACGGTTTCAGGCGCTTGATTTGCTCGAGCATCGGGTCGATGTCGGCGATCAAGTCACGCTGCACAGGGAATCCCGGCAGTGCCGACAATTCAATGACAAGAGGGGAGCCGTCATAGGCTCCTGAGACACCTGAAGTACCTGAGACGTCCGCGGCGTTGTCGGCGGGGTCGGCATCCGTTCCCGTCGTCTTGCGGAAACCCTCGGCGTCGGTGGTGTTCTGCGAGGTTTGGGCAACCGCCCAATCCTTGACTTTCGCCGTGCACAGCAGCGTCGGGGTGCCGTTGATGGCGACGGCGTCCGAACCGCACATGCCGTGTCCGCAGGAATAGCGGAACGCGAGGCTTGGATCCTGCGTGCGTTTGATATCAAGCAGGCAATCCAGGATTGTGGTGTCCGGCAGTACCGAGAGCAGATAGTCCTGGGTCCACTGTTTGCCGCGAGGACGCCTGCGTGCCGTCCCCGAGCCGAAGGGAGATCCCTGTTTCGCGAACGGGCTGCCGGAGCGAGGGCGATCGCGTTCGGGGCGCGGGGTGAACCGATGCACCCGCAGCGTCACCTGGACACGGGTCCCGTCATTGCCATTCATTGCCAGCCTCCTGTTGTCAAAACCGAATATAGTGTGCCACGAGCGGTGCCCGATTAGTATTCGCGTGCCTGTGGAGGCATGTCGAGAATATGCACGGGCTGCCAAGTGACCGTACCTGTGTTGGCGACCATCGAGTGGGCGAGGTACTGCTTGTCATCGCGGTCCGGGTAGTCGGTGCGTTTGAGTGATCCGCGGGATTCATGCCGCGCGTCCGTGGCACGCAGCATCGCCTTGGCGAGTTCCAGCAGATGACGGACTTCCCAGATGGCGGTGACCTCCCGATTGAACGCCGTTGAGTCGCTGTGCGTATGCAGTGCGCGCGCCCGCTCGGCGAAATCCTCGTCCACCAGTTGTAAGGCCTCGGCGATGCTGTCATGATCGCAACGGACTGCAAGTGCGCGTTCCATGGCGGAGCCGAGGTCTGCCAGTAGCTGGTAGGCGTTGTCGTCTTGCAGGATTTGCGGCTGCAATGACGCTTCGCTTCCTGTGTTTTCACCGGCTTGTCCGGTCGGTTTGAGCAGGCCGGCGAGCTCCGTTCGGCGCGTTTGCGCGGTGGTTTCGACGGCGTCTTGGGACGGGTCCTCTGCCGACACGGCATTATCATCCGGAATCGCAACGGCGTGAGAATCGGCGATTCGCGCTGCCACGGCGGCACCCGCGCGCTGTCCGAACAGGCAGGCGTCCAGCAGGGAGTTGCCGCCGAGACGGTTCGCGCCGTGGACGCTCACGCAGGAGCATTCACCCGCGGCATACAGGCCCGCGACCTTATGCCGAGCGCCGTCCGCCCAAGTGTAGACTTCGCCGTTAGTGGTGATGGGGATACCGCCCATCGTGTAGTGGGCGGTCGGCTTGACCGGCACATAGTCCTTGGTCGGATCGATGCCCGCGTAATCCTCAATGGTTTCCACGACTTGGGGGAGCACGGCGTGCATATGCTCCGGGTCGATGCCGGTCATATCAAGCCAGACGCAATCGCGCGGGCCCTGCGGGTCCTTCGAATCGGCGACGCCGCGGCCGGCGTCGATTTCCGCCATAATGGAGCGACTCACCACGTCACGCGCCGCGAGGTCGGCGTGTCCAGGCGCATAGCGCTGCATGAACGCTCCGCCGTCGCTGTTGCGCAGCACGCCGCCTTCCGCGCGCGCCGCTTCGGAGATGAGGATGCCAGTATGGGCGAGCCCGGTGGGGTGGAACTGCACGAATTCGCTGTCTTCAAGCTGCAGACCGGCTTCAAGGGTGAGCGCCATGCCGTCGCCGGTCAGATCCCACGAGTTCGACGTGGTATGGAACAGGCGCCCGGCGCCGCCTGTGGCGAGCAGCACGTTGCGTGCATGCAGCGCGTGCACCTTGCCGGTGTGCGTGTCGTAGGCGACGACGCCCTCCACACGCTCGTGGCGCTCGTCGAGTACGAGATCGGTGACATACCATTCCTCGGCGAATTCGACACCTTGCGCTATGCACTGCTGCCACAGGGTATGCAGAATCTGATGGCCGATGCGGTCCGCCGCATAGGCTGCGCGCGGCACCGGCTGTTGACCGAAGTGTGCGGTATGGCCGCCGAACTTGCGTTGCGCGATATGCCCGTCGGCGGTGCGCGAGAACGCAACCCCCGAACGTTCAAGATTGATGACGGTGACGGGCGCCTCCTGTGCGAGCAGCTTCGCCGCATCCTGGTCGACCAGCCAATCGCCGCCTTTGACTGTGTCGTAATAATGCCAATGCCAATCATCCTCGGACACGTTGCCGAGGCTCGCTGCGATGCCGCCTTCCGCGGAACCGGTGTGCGAACGTAAGGGCTGGAGCTTGGAGACCACCAGGATCTTCGGCGCGCGCCCCTCCTGCGTCATCCGCGCGATGCGTTCCGAACGCAGCAATCCGAGCGCCGCGGACAATCCGGCGGCACCCGCTCCAACAATCAGGGCATCGTACATCTGTTCCACATGTTTCGGACTCATACCTTCGATTCTCGCACAAGGCAGGACGAAGCGCCCAGCTCTCGGCGCAACGGGGCGAGTCGGCGGGTATCGGCCGGATAATGGTGGTATGGGCCAATCGTTTAATACTCAGGTGTATGACATCGTCAGACGGATTCCCGCGGGTTGCGTCGCCACATACGGGCAGATCGCCGCGCTCGCCGGCAGACCACGCAATGCGCGCATGGTCGGCTATGCGTTGCACTCCAATCCCGAACCCGGAGTGATTCCCTGTCATCGGGTCGTGTTCAGGGATGGCTCGCTCGCTCCCGGATTCGCATTCGGCGGACCAGACCGGCAGCGCGCGCTCCTTGAAAGCGAAGGCGTGGCGTTCACCGAAGCCAGTCAACAAGGCAATGCCGGCGCGGACGGCCCGCGAGTCGATCTCAGCCGCTGCCAGTGGCAAGCCTGAATCCCTCCGGCCCGCAGGTGACGACGCCGTCCAGTTCCATCAGCCCCAGTTCGGCGAGGACATCCTGGGATTGAGGCGGGCTCGCCGACGAATCATCTTGGGCTATCGCTGCAACGAGGCGTTCTGGCGGCATCGGGCGACGCAGTGCGCGCATGATGGCGATCAGACGCTCACGCAGACCATGACCCTCGGGTGACGGCGCGCCGGCAGTCTCAATGTCTGGCGGTTCGGCGAGGTGTGTCTCTGCGGATTCCGCTGCCTGCGCGGTGTCTGCGAGGTCTGCGACACCGCTCGTGGCAGGCCGGTGGGCGGCATGGCAGATGTCGGACACCGTCTCGCAGCTGCACAGCAGCATCGCTTTGCCGTCCGCGATTAGCCGGTTGCATCCGCCGTTGCTTGGCGTGGTGATATCCCCAGGGGCGGCGTAGATGTCACGGTTCAGTTCCGTCGCCCATGTGGCGGTGTTGAGCGCGCCTGATCGCCGGCGAGCCTGCGCCACGACTACGGTCGACGCGAGCGCGGCGATAATGCGGTTGCGCAGCAAGAACCGGTGGGGTTGCGGCACGGTGCCGGGGAATGATTCGCTGATGAGGACACCCTTATTTGCTACGATCGCGTCGAACAGCAGCTGGTTGCTGCGCGGGCCGATATGGGTTAGCCCGCCGGCGAATACGGCGATGGTCGGCCCGGCCGAATCCCCATACTGTTCCCTTGCCCGGATCGCTCCCCAATGGGCGGCGGCGTCGGCGCCCATCGCCCCACCGGAGACCACGGTATGCCCGTCGCCGGCAGCATGACGTCCGAGGCTGTATGCGACGGTGCGCCCGTATTCGTTGACACCGCGTGAACCGACGATGGCCAGCGGCCTGTCACAGGCCTTGAGCGCAGGAGCATGTCCCAGACCCCACAGGCACAGCGGCGCCGCCCAATCCTTGCGGACACACAAATCGCCGACTTGCTCGGGCCACAGCGTGTTGTCCGGGCCAATCAGCCAGTACCGCCCATCCGCCGTCGCATGCGACCATATCGCTTCGGCCAGTGTTTGGGGCATCGGGCAACAGTCACCTTCCCCGTTATCATGCCGGTCATACCAAGGCATCTCCTTGACCCCGAAATCGTGGTGTATGACTGCCAAACTGGTGAGCAGGTCGTGCAGACGGGTCTGCCACCCCTCCAAGGACTTGCGGAAAGTGGTCAACGCGCGGGAATCCGCCCGCAGCCCCCACCGCGCCGCACCGGTGACGAACCATTCTTCCAGTCGGTTGGCTGCCATCGGTCGCTGCCATTGCATGCGTTCCGGCATCCATGAGGCGCTCGAATACATCGCCGACAGCACACTCCACGCGTCGGGCGCGCCTTTGAGCGTTGCGAACATCAAGGCGTCAGCGCTGTCGGTGCAATAGGTGAGAGCCGCCCGCGCAAGTGTGTCGTCGCTCGGCCGGGCCGAACCATGGTCGTGTTCCCCGGTCGGGGATGATGGCGGCGCGGCCGGCGCGGTCGATGTGGCCGATGCGGCCGGCGTGCTGGAGGAGGGATGTACTGATGACATGGATGCCTCTCTTTCAGAGCAATCGGTGTAATCCGCTTGGAATGCAGCGCGTCGGGATGAACGGATGCTGTCTGATGTGCTGAATGGACGGTATCGGGCGGGCTGCGCCGCCGAGTGAGCGCAATCAGGTGGGCGGCAAAACGGGTGACGGAACCAAGCTGGCAGAACCAAGCTGGCAGAACCAAGCTGGCAGAACCACGCGGACGGAACCAGAAGGCAGATCAGACGGGTTGCGCCGCTGAAAGCCGTTACCGCATGCGGGTCCTGAGCGCGATACCTTGCGCCATATCCTGCCTGTCTGGCGACGTCCCGCCGCGCATATCCGCAAGCGTCCACGCCAGACGCATCGCCCGGTCGGCACCGCGAAGGCTCAACCGCCCGGAATCCAAGGCGCGGTTGACCAGTTCGACGGCTTGCCGTGACGTATGCTCCCGCAGCCATACGCCGTCCGCCTGCGCATTGCATGTCCAGCCGTACCCCTGGAACCGTTCCGCGGCGCAATCGCGGGCTTTGCTGACCTCAGCGCGCATGGTCGCACTGTCCTTGCCGTTCGCGCCCTGATCGCCGAGCGTGATCTCATTGATGGGCGGGACTTCCACTTGGATGTCGATGCGATCGAGAATCGGGCCGGACAGCCTTGAAAAATAGCGGATCCGGTCGCGTTCCCTGCACGTGCAGCGCTCGCCGTCGCCATAGGCGTACCCGCACGGGCACGGATTGGCGGCCATGACCAACTGGAACCGGGCAGGATACCAAGCGGTGCCTTTGGCCCGGGACAAGGCAATACACCCGGATTCCAACGGTTCACGAAGCGTCTGCAACGCCCGTGTGGAGAATTCCGGGGCTTCGTCCATGAACAGGACGCCGCGATGCGCGCGGGTGATTGCCCCGGGGACGGCGACACCTGATCCGCCGCCGACCAAGGCGGCCGAGGATGCGGTATGGTGTGGCGCCTCATATGGCGGAACATCGGTGATGCCGAATCGTGGAAGCGTCCCACACAGCGAACGCACCGACGCGACTTCAAGCTGCTCGTCGTCACTGAGCGGCCGCATGATGCCGGGCAATCGTGAGGCGAGCATTGTCTTGCCCGCCCCGGGAGGGCCGACCAGCAGTGCGTGATGGCCGCCTGCCGCGGCGACTTGCAACGCCCATTTCGTGTGATCCTGCCCGATGACTTCGCTCATATCGCCTGTCGCGGGCGCGTCCATGTGTTCCCCATCAGGCAGATCGTCACCATGCGAAGGCGACAGCGTGTACTTCGCATGGCCGCCCAACAACTCGATGAGCTCGCCGACATGCCGCACGCCGGTCACTGCGATGTCGGGGACGAGTTCGGCCTCCTCGATATTCGCCGCCGGGACGATGACACGTGACATGCCTTGTGATTTCGCGTGCACAACGGCTGGAAGCACTCCGGGGACCGGCAGTACGCTGCCGTCGAGATTGAGTTCGCCGAGCACCACAGTCCGTTCCAGCACTTCACTGCTGATTTTTCCGGCCGCGCCGAGCACGCTCGCCGCAATCGCCAGATCGTGCGCGGAACCGCGTTTGGGCATCGAAGCGGGAGAGAGGTTCACCGTCACCCGGGTCTGCGGCCATGAGAATCCCGCAGCCTGGCATGCCGACCGGACCCGCTCCCGCGCCTCGCTCAAGGAGGTGTCGGGAAGCCCGATGATTGAGAAATACGGCAATCCTTGTGATACGAACGCCTGCATATGTACGGTGAACGCGCGCAAGCCGAGGAACCCGATGGAGGAAGCGCTGCCGATCCTCACCATCAGAACGCCCCCGGGATATGCCGCAAATCCACATCCGAGCCGCGAACCTGGATGCTGACCACATCGAACCGAATGCCTCGGTAATACGGCGTGTTCTCCCGCCGTTGGGAAAGCCACAGCCGTCCCGCCTTGCGCAGCGCCGCCTGTTTGGCTGCGTGCACGGCTTCCTCAGGGGCGCCGAACCGGGTCGTACGCCGGGTTTTGACCTCGACGAACACCAGGGTGAGGTCGTCGGCCAGCATAATCAGGTCGATTTCCCCATAACGGGTCCGCCAGTTGGAGGCGATGAGATGCCAGTCGCGTCCGATCAGCGAGTATGCGGCGTACTGCTCCCCGGCGGTACCCAGCGTTTTCGCTGAAGTGCAGGGGTCGAGCATGACCGCCCGGCAGTGGGTGAGCATGCTCGAAGCCTGCTCATGGGCGTGCGGAAAACTACATGGCTGTGGTGTTTGATAGTCTTTCATGGGCCTATTGCACCATGCCGTGACCGTCCGGCGCCAGCGCGACGGGACAATGTGGTCAAAAGTTGAACGGAATCGGTTAAGCCCCTGTAATCAGCCGTAAATCACTTGTCAGTCACGAACCAGTCCGGTCAAATCACTCAAATCAAGTTCAAAACTCACACCGCGTTCCTCATGATGCGGCTGATCGGCCGTATGAATCATCGCATGGCGGACGAATTCGCCGGCGATTTTCGCGGATTGCGCCAGACCGCGCCCCGCCATGATCGCCCCACACATGGCGGAGGCGTAAGCGTCCCCGGTGCCATGCGTCATATACGGCAGCTTGTCGTGAATCAACTCACGCTTGCCCGCGATGCCGGTGGAAGCGCTCACCACATAGTTGCGCAGCGTGCCGTCCCCGCGATCGATGCCCTTGAGCACGATGTTCTTGGCTCCCAAAGCAAGCAGTGCCTCCAGCAAGTCGTCGACCTGACGATCGTCGAGATTCTGCCCCGGATAGTCCCGGCCGGTCAGGATGCTCGCCTCGGTCAGATTCGGCATGAGCACGTCGGCGCCATCGACCAGATCGCCCATGGCCTGGCACAGCTGGTCCGTGTACGTCGGATACATCTCGCCGCCGTCGCCCATCACCGGGTCCACAAGACGCAAGGCATGCGGGTATTCCCGATACAGCCGCTTGATGATCGCGACCTGATCTGCCGAGCCCAGAAAACCACTGTACACCCCGTCGAGATCGACGTTTTCCTGCCGCCACGCGTCCAAGTAGTCGTTCAGGATATCGGTCGTGTCGTGCATGGTGAACACACGGTACCTGGTATGCGCTGAGAACAAGGCGGTCGGTATCGGGCACACGTCGCACCCAGCGGCCGAAAGAATCGGGATCGCCGTCGTCAACGAGCATTTTCCGTATCCGCACATGTCATGTACCGCGGCCACACGCGGAATGTACTTCGGATCTCGCTGGTAGAGCGTCACATCCTGGATTGTTGCATCTTCGTTTACGTTTTGGGTCATGGGAAGCCTTTCTTCTCGTCGGCATTGTGGCGGCGTCGCCAACGACTGTAGTCTGCGGCCTTGTCCTGCCTGCGTTCAAGCCCCCACCTGTCCGCACATCGGTGTCGTACGCATGTCGCATGTCCGGCGTGTCGCGTGCTTGCGGACAAGTTTTTTCGTGTTTCCCGATGCCGTCAATCCCATGGATCGCAAGGCACATTAAACGGTTATAGGCAAGTGCGATAACGGCAAGGTTGCAAGGCTTGCGAGGCTGACCTAATGTCCCAATCAACACCTCACCAACCGGTTGCAAGGCCGGGGATGTGAGAGCAAGACGGACAACAACCACACCACCGAACCAAGGAGCACCACCATGGCTGAAAAGAACAACCACTACCGTTTCGAGACCCTCCAGCTGCACGTCGGCCAGGAAGAGGCGGATCCCGCCACCGATTCCCGCGCGGTCCCGATCTACGCCACCACGAGCTACGTCTTCCATAACTTCGATCACGCTGAGGCCCGCTTCGGCCTTCAGGACCCGGGCAACATCTACGGCCGCCTGACCAACACCACCGAGGGTGTGTTCGAGGACCGCATCGCAGCGCTCGAAGGCGGCACCGCCGGCCTCGCCGTCGCATCCGGCGCAGCAGCCGTCGAATACGCGGTGCGCAACATCACGCAGACCGGCGACCATATCGTGGCTTCCAAGCACATCTACGGTGGCACCTTCAACCTGCTTCGCCATACGCTTCCGCGTGACGGCGTGAACACCACCTTCGTCGAGCCGAGCGATCCGAAGAACTTCGAGGACGCTATCCAGGACAACACGAAGCTCGTCTACATCGAGACCTTCGGCAACCCGAACGCTGACCTGGCCGACATCGAAGCCATCGCCGACATCGCCCACAAGCACAACCTGCCGCTCGTCGTTGACAACACCTTTGCCACCCCGTACCTGTTCCGCCCGCTGGAGCACGGCGCCGACATCGTGGTGGAATCTGCCACGAAGTTCATCGGCGGTCATGGCACCACCCTGGGCGGTGTGATCGTCGAAGGCGGCAAGTTCGACTGGGCAGCTGTTCCCGGCAAGTTCCCGACCCTGACCGAACCGGATCCCTCCTACCACAACCTCAACTTCTATGAGGCCCTCGGCCCGGTGGCCTTCGTGACCCGTGCCCGCGCCATCCTGCTGCGCGATACCGGCGCCACGCTGTCCCCGTTCGCCGCGTTCCTGCTCCTGCAGGGCACCGAGACGCTCTCCCTGCGCGTCGAGCGCCACGTGCAGAACGCTTTGAAGGTGGTCGAATACCTGCAGACCGTGCCGGAAGTCGAGTCCGTGAGCCACCCGGCCGTGCCGGGACGCCCCGACCATGATCTGTACGCGAAGTACTTCCCGAACGGCGGCGGCTCCATCTTCACCTTCGATATCAAGGGTGGCAAGGACGCGGCACGCGTGTTCATCAACAACCTGCACCTGTTCTCGCTGCTCGCGAACGTCGGCGACGCCAAGTCCCTCGTCGTGCACCCGGCCTCCACCACGCACTCCCAGGAGTCCCCGGAGGAGCTTGAGGACCAGGGCATCTACCAGGGCACGATCCGCCTGTCCATCGGCCTCGAGAACATCGACGACATCATCGAAGACCTCGAGGGCGGTTTCAAGGCGCTGCGCGAGTCCGGTCTGGCCAAGTGACGCAAAGTAAGCACATTCAAGTGCGAGCATAGCCTTGTGTGATTGGTTGCGCGGGTGCAGCGAGTGATGACCGTCGCACCCGCGTTTTTCGCAATGCTGCTGTTGTGGTGGTGTCGTCAAGGCATGATCGGCGCGACCTGATTGTCGGGCTTTTGTGACGTCGTGCGTGCACTCGTGATCGGGGCGGTCCGCGGATTGCGTTCTGAGCACAATGTCCTCGACACTATGGAATGTTGATATTGGACTTCGCATGCCGACGCTTGCGCGCCATGCACGTCCTTGACCGTGCCTGCGTGACCTGTTCGTCCTGCAACCGCACGGTAGACCACATGAACGAGAGAGAAAGAGCCGACCATGAAGAACAGCAGTCGTACCTTCCTGCAACGGGCCGCCATCGCGGTCCTCGCCGCATCCGCGATGATGCTGTCGGGGTGTTCTTCGGGGCCATCCGCGGGCGCATCCGCCTCAGCGTCATCGAGCGCCGGGAATATCGTCACCGTCAACAATGTGGAGCCTGCCGCAGGACTGATTCCGAGCAACACTGACGACCTTGCTGGCTGGAAGGTGGTTACACAGCTGTACGAAGGTCTGGTCACCTTCGACGCTGCCGGCAAACTGGTCTACGCGGACGCCACATCCATCACCCCGAACGCCGACGCCTCGGAATACACCATCAAACTGCGTTCGGGACTCGTCTTCTCCGACGGCGAGAAGATTACCGCCTCCACCTACGCGAAATCATGGTCCTTCGCCACCAACGCTGCCAACGGGCAGCTAGGGGCCGCCATATTCTCCACGATCAAGGGCTACGACGCACTGCAAGACGAAAACGGCGACAAGAACGCCCAGCTGTCAGGCCTGAAGGTTGTCGACGACACTACGCTTGACGTCACGCTCGCCGCCCCTGACTCCTCATTCCCGTACAAGGTCGGCGATGTGGCGTTCCTGCCATTGCCTGCCAGCGCGTACAAGGACATCGACGCATTCGGTGAACACCCGGTCGGAAACGGGCCGTACAAGCTTGCATCCTGGTCGCATGACAAGGAAATCAAACTCGTGCCCAACCCCAGATACACCGGTCCGCGCAAGGCAAAGAACGGGGGAGTGACCTACGAACTGTACACAAGCCTCGACGCCGCATACTCCGACTTGCTGGCAGGCAACCTCGACGTGTTGGATTCCATTCCGTCAAGCGCGCTGAAAACCTACAGCAAAGAACAGCTGCAAACTGTCAGTAAGCCCGGCCCCGGCTTCAAATCCTTCACGATACCGCAGAATATGGCGCATTTCTCCGGCAAGGAGGGCAAGTTGCGCCGTGCCGCGATCGCCCATGCGGTCGACCGTGAGACGATTATCAAGAAAGTCCTGTACGGTACCGCCACCAAGGCGACTGACTTCACTGCGCCGACCATCGCAGGGTATAGCAAAATCCTCGCCGGGGCATCTGTACTCGACTATGATGCGGCACAAGCCAAGAAACTGTGGAAACAGGCGGATGCCATCAGCCCATGGGAAGGGACTTTCCGACTCGCCTACAGCACGGACAGCGGCAACAAGCCGTGGATCGACGCGATCTGCAATTCCATCACGAATGCGCTCGGCATCGACGCGCAACCGCTGATCTTCTCGACATCCAAGGAGCTGAGCACCGCGATCCATAACCGAACGGTCGGCGCCGCGTTCATCCAAGGCCTGCAATCCGATTATCCGCACCCCGAAGGGTATCTGGTACAGGCGTATGACTCCGCGTCGGCGGACGGCAAGGGCCTGAACAACGGCGACTACAAGAGCGCGGCGTTCGACGCGCTGATCGATCAGGCAGCCCGGCAGACTACGCTCGACGGGGCGATCGGCTACTATCACAAGGCCGAGGAACTGCTGTTTGAGGATCTCCCTGTGATTCCGCTGTGGTATACGAATGTGACGGCGGCCGCCGGCAAGCAAGTCGGTTCGCTGTCCTTCAATTACATGGGCTTGCCTGATTACTACAAGCTGACCGTGAAAGGCTGAGCCACAGGGTTCACGCGATATGGACGTGGGGGCCGATCGCGCCGCCGTCATCCGTAAGATATTGGCCTGACGCATCCACATACGGGTGCACAGGATCGATGTTCAAGAAGAGAGGAAATATGGCTGCACAAACCAAAGCCAAATTCCAAGCAAGCATGATTCCGCTGATTGCCATCATGACCGCACTGACCACGGTGCTGACCATGCTGGTGAAGCTGCCGACACCGACACGCGGATACCTCAACCTGTCTGATGCAATGATCTTCTTCTCCGCCTACGCGTTCGGCCCGTGGATCGGCGGCGTGATCGGCGGACTGGGGCCGGCACTGTCGGACCTGCTGTCCGGTTATCCGCAGTGGGCGGTGTTCACCTTCGTCATCGACGGGTTGCAAGCCGTGCTCGTCGGGCTGATCGAGCGTAAGTTCCGTCCGGCCAATATCATCGCCGGCTCCGTCATCGCCGGCGTGTGGAAAGTGTTCGGCTACCTCATCGCCGGAGGCATCCTGTCCGGCTGGGGTCCGGCCTTGGGCGAGGTCCTGGGCAACACCGGCCAGATGGTTGTCGGCCTGGTCATCGCCTATGCCCTGTTCGCCGCGGTCCGCAAGGCCTATCCGCCGCTGGTGCGCATGGGCAATCTGGGCGTGCAGCCCGCCGTTGCGATTCCTCAGGACTACACTGGGGCATCCGCTGACACCAGTACCGGCGCAAATGTCGGTGCCAACACCGTTGCCGATGCCGGTAGCGATGCCGCAGAGCGGACCGAAACGCCAGATTCCTACCGTCCATCGGGCAGTGTCAACTGACGCCCGCTGGACGGCGACTGACGGCACAGACGGCACTGACGGCACAGACGATCGAACGACCTGATATGAACGACGCCCCGATCATCACGGCGAACCACCTCAGCTGGTGGTATACCCCGCAAACGGACGAAGGTGAACCGGTCAAGGCATTGAACGAGCTGGATTTCTCAATCCTGCCCGGATCGTTCACAGGCATCATCGGCCCGACCGGGGCCGGCAAATCCACGCTGTGCATGGCGCTCGCCGGTATCATCCCGAATCCGGACGACGGCACCATGCGCGGTACGATGACCGTCGCCGGACGCAACACCGCCGAATGTAGCATCGCCGAACTGTCAAGCGATGTCGGATACGTCCAACAGGACCCGGAATCCCAACTGTTCTGTGCCAGTGTGGAAGACGAACTCGCCTTCCCAATGGAAAGCCACGGTGTCGATCCCGGCTGTATGGACGAGCACATCGACGGGTTGCTGCACCTGGTCGGCATGGACGGGTATCGCCGGCGTGTACCGACTAGCCTGTCAGGAGGGCAGATGCAGCGGGTGGCGATCGCCGCGGCTTTGGCCTGTCATCCGCGCATTCTTGTGCTCGACGAGCCGACGGCGGCGCTCGATCCGGAAGGCACCCGGGAAGTATTCCAAGCGCTTGACACGATTCGCGCAACCCGCGAGTTGACGATTGTCATGGCCCAGCAGGATACAGACGGGCTGGCCCGATACGCCGACCACATCATGCTGTTGGATTCTGGCAGCATCGCCGCGTTTGGCGATACCACGCTGTTTACAACATATCGGGACAAGCTGATCGAGCTGGGGGTCGCCCTGCCGGGGCGAGAACCCGGCCCACCGGCGATTGTCACGGATGCTGCCGTACGGACAGGGGAGAGGAAGCCCGCGATCAGCTTCGAGCACGTCACCTACCGGTATCCCGGAGGAGGCAACGGTTCCGCCGCCCTCGACGACGTGAACCTTGCCATCGACCGCGGTGCGTTCGTTGGCCTGATTGGGCGCAACGGCTCAGGTAAAACCACCCTCGCCCGTCATCTCAACGGCATGTTGCAACCCAGCGCCGGTACTGTCACCGTTGACGGGCTGCATGTGGGCGGGCGCCGTGTCGGCGAGATGGCCTCCCATGTCGGGTATGCGTTCCAAAACCCCGATCATCAGATTTTCTGCTCCACCACGCGCGAGGAAATCGCCTTCGGCCCGTTGTGCCTGGGTGCGCCGCGCGAGGAAATCAGCCGCCGCGTCGACCGGCTGCTCAACCGCTTCGGTCTCGAGGATATCGCAGGACAATCGCCGGCGACTTTGGGCTACGGCCAACGCCGACTGGTCGCCTTCGCGTCCGTTCTGGCCATGGACACGCCGATTCTTGTGCTGGACGAGCCGACCGCTGGACTGGACCGCCGACTGTCCGGCATGATGCTCGACGCGGCGTCGCAACGTTGCCGGCAAGGCACAACCGTCGTGATGATCAGTCACGATATGCGTACGGTGCGCGAACGCTGCACCTATCTCATCGAACTCGAGGACGGGCATGTGCGCGCCGCCGGGCGGATCGAGCCGCAGAAAAACGGCCAACTGGAACATGTACAGCCGGAACTTGGGCTGCCGGAACCTTGCGAATACGGGGAGGGCCACTGATGGACGCCGACCTGTACGTTCCCGGCGACGGCTGGCTGCACCGCGTCGACCCGCGTGTCAAATTCCTCATCTCGCTCGTCCTGCTTGTCCTGTGCCTCATCTGGCGCAGCTGGCCGCTCATGCTCGCGGCGTTGATTCTTGAACATCTCATGCTCCTCACCGACCAAATTCCGTGGAAAAACATCGCATGGGTGTGGAAGATTCTCGCCGTCATCATCGTGCTGATTGTAGTGCTCTGGCCGATATTCGACCGTTCCGGCACGCATGTGCTCGTCGACTGGGGGTGGCTGCGGCTGACCCGGGAGAACCTGCTCATGGCCGCGGTGATGGGCCTGCGTATTCCCGCGCTCGGTTTCGCCTGTTTCCTCACCCTGTTCACCACCAGCCAGGCGAAACTCATCCGCGGGGCGGTCGCTTTGGGCATGCCGTACAGCGCTGGTCTGACGCTGGCGACCGCCTTGCGGTACATCCCGGTTTTCGCGCGGATTGTCACTCAGGTGCGTGACGCCCAGCGTGCGCGAGGCCTTGATCTGTCCGGGGAAGGCGCACGGATGCGAGGCATCCGCAACCCGTTTTCGCTGATGCTGGCACGGGCGCGCGCATGGGTTCCGGTCATCGTCGCCGTGTTGATCCGTGCCTACCGGATGAGCCGCAGCGTCGGCTGGGCTATGGAATCGCGCGGATTGGGACTGCCCGGTGTCAAGCGCTCCTACCGGGTGCGTCTGGCGATGCGTTCGGCTGATTGGGCGATTCTCGTAGCGACCATCGTATTCACCGTCCTCGTAATCGCCGCGATGGTCCTGCTCTAAGTCGCGCCGGCAGCCCTACAGCAACCCCAACCCCATGTTCCGGCGTGTCGCCGGCATACTCAGGGATTCCACTGATGCATCATTCTCGAGGATGATACCGCCTCAGACGCGTTTTCCATCTCGCGCATGATGGGTTTTCCACCTGCATTCCGATAGATTTGAGGATATACGTCCAGGAAAGGTTCCGGACGAACGAGTGGAGGGAAGATCCATGACAACCCCGAATCCCATAACCGTCGAAGCTGTCGACCTGGTGAAGATCTACGGTACCGGCGAGAACGCGGTCCACGCGCTGCGCCATGTCAATGTCGCATTCGAACGAGGGAAGTTCACCGCGATCATGGGCCCGTCCGGTTCCGGCAAGTCCACGCTCATGCACACCCTCGCCGGTCTCGATTCCGCCACCAGCGGCCATATCCTGCTTGACGGTGCCGATATCACGACGATGAACGACAAGCAGCTGACCCTGCTGCGCCGGCACAAGATTGGATTCATCTTCCAAAGCTTCAACCTGCTGCCGATGTTCACCGCCGAACAGAACATCTTGATGCCGCTGACCCTGGCCGGCCAGA
Source organism: Bifidobacterium thermacidophilum subsp. thermacidophilum DSM 15837 (assembly GCF_000426425.1). NCBI lineage: Bacteria > Bacillati > Actinomycetota > Actinomycetes > Bifidobacteriales > Bifidobacteriaceae > Bifidobacterium > Bifidobacterium thermacidophilum. Next base: position 166,680 of record NZ_AUFI01000008.1, on the reverse strand, counting down.
AGCCCGACCGTAAGTGGTTCGACATGCTCGTGGACACGCTGGGTCTGCGCGAGCGGCTCGGCCATCGCCCGAACGAGCTGTCCGGCGGCCAGCAGCAGCGTGTCGCCATCGCACGCGCGCTCATCGGTAAGCCCTCCGTCGTCTTCGCCGACGAGCCGACAGGCAATCTCGATTCCGTCTCCAGCGCCGAAGTTCTGAGCTTCTTGAAGCGTTCGGTCAAGGAACTGGGGCAGACCATCATCATGGTCACGCATGATGCGGTCGCCGCCTCCTACGCCGACCGCGCCATCGTCTTCGCGGACGGTCAGATCGTCGCGGATGTCGAGCAACCGAGTGCCGACCAGATGAGCGAGCTGCTCATGCAGGAACGCCGCCGCGCCACCCTCAACCTGTCCGAAGGCGTGCCGCAGCCGCCTGTCGCCGCCACGCCGGATGCCGGCCTCAACCGCTGAATCAGACACGAGACAAGCAAGGACATTCCCATGTGGTCGATAACGATCAAAATGATGAAAAAGAACATGAAGATGCTGGTTCCTGCGGGAATCGCCATCCTGATTGGCACGGCGTTCATCGCCTGCACCTTCCTGTTCGGCAACACGCTCAACGACACCCTGCGCACCCAGCTGACCGCCCAGTATGCGCAGGCGAACTACATCATCCAAAGCACGTCCGCGATGAGCGGATCGGGTTCGATGCCCACCGTTGGCGACGTGAAAACCAAGCAGATTAACACCACTGACGGTGTGAAATCCACGTACATCCAGCAGATGCTGCCGGTCAACGCGTCAACGGGGGATAAGAGCGCCACGCTGCTCGCCATCAACGCGTCAAGCGACGACCGCCTGCTGCCGGTCAAGATGGCCAAAGGGCACCAGCCGACGGGAGACGGGCAGATCGCGCTTCCGTCCAAGCTCGCCGACCAACTGTCGGTGAACATCGGCGACAAGGTGACGCTCGCCGCGAACTACGGTTCCGGCATCAGCGGAAGCGACAGCGTCGAACTGACGGTCTGCGGTTTCACCGAAGACACGAACGGTGCGTACGGCTCCTATGGCGGCGCCGCGGTGATCGGCGACAATACCATGGCGAAACTCCAGGGCGCCGACAGTGAATCCGACCTGATGTTCACCGGCATGACCCTGGATATCGACGAATCGAAGGCCGATGCCGCGGTCCCCGCAATCAGAAAGCTGCTTCCGGAAGGCTACAGCATCGAAACCCGGCAGAAGGCGGGAGATGAGGCGCTCAAGTCGCTCAGCCAGTCCGGCACCAACGCCGTCACCGTGTTCCTCATGTGCTTTGGCATCCTCGCGATGTTCGTCGCCGCGCTCGTCATCGCTAACACCTTCCAGGTGCTGGTCGCCCAACGTCGCCGCACCTTGGCGCTGCTGCGCACCATCGGCGCGCAGAAAGGCCAGCTATATCGGTCCGTCATCGGAGAGGCGGCCATCCTTGGCTTGATTGCTTCGGCGCTGGGTATTGCATTCGGCTCCGCGATTATGGCGATTGTGGTGCACAGCCACGCGCTCGCGAGCCTCGGCATGACCGGCGGATTGGTATTCACCTGGCAGGTCTTCGTGATTCCGCTCGTCTTCGGCGTCGTCATGACCATGCTCGCCTCAATCGGGTCGGCGCGTTCGGCCACGCGCGTCACCCCGCTGGAAGCGCTGCGGCCTATCGAAGTCAGCGACAATAAGCGCGCCGGCATCGCCCGGGGTGTCATCGGCTTCCTGCTCATCGCCCTCGGCTTGGTGTTGACCGTCGGCGCGGTGATGATGCTTCGCTCGGCGCTGTCGTCCTCGGATTTGAGCGACAGGTATTCGACGATGCTGCTGGCCGCAATCGCAGGATGCGCCCTGATTTTCATCGGCCTGGTGGTCACCGCGGTCTTCTGGATGCCGCTGCTCATGCGCCTCGGCGGGGCCTTCGCCGCGCTGTTCGGACCGGCGGCTAAGATTGCACACGCCAATATCCAGAAGAACCCGAGGCGTGTCGCCTCCACCGGTGTCGCATTGCTGATTGGCGTGACGCTCGTTTCGTGCATCGGAACCGGTGCCGCCTGCGCCAAGCAGACGATGAACAACACCCTCGACACACACTACAGCGTGGATATGGTCGCCAAAGGCAGCAAGCTGAGCAAGTCCACCGCCGACAAGATCGCCAAGATCGACGGCGTGAAGACGACACTGTATGCGCCAATTGCCCGCGGTTCCGTCACCGTCGGCGGCGAGGAACGCAGCGCCACCCTGATCGGCGTTCCCGATACGGCGACGCTGTCCAAGGTGCTGCGCGCGGATTTGGGCGGGGTTAGCCTCGGCGAGGGCAAGGCACTGGCACCAACGTATTCTGCGTTCACTGGCAAGGTCCTGTCGTTCAAGAACGGGCAGGTGAGTTTCACCGCTTCGGACGATAGCGGCAGCGGCGAAGCGTCCAGCGCCAACACGCTGACCTTCTCCGTCATCCAGCGGGATTACCGCAATGTCGATACGGATGTGAGCGTCACCCTGTTCGTCAACGAGTCCTACTTCCAGAGCAAGCAAGTGCAGGCGGACGGACATATGCTGCTCGCCGCAGTCGATACGTCCAATGCCTCGGCTGTGGACATCATCACCAAAGCGCAGACGGCAATCGGCGAAAGCGCAGGGTCCTCCCTGTCAGGTCCAATCGCGGAACGCGTCCAATGGAACCAGATTGTCGATACGATGCTCGCATTGCTGATCGCCCTGCTCGCGGTCGCCGTGCTCATCGCCCTCATCGGCGTGGCCAACACGCTCAGCCTGTCGGTGATCGAACGCACCCGCGAATCCGCGACCTTACGTGCCATCGGCATGACCCGCGGCCAGTTGCGCTGGTCGCTGGCAGTCGAATCGCTGGTCATCTCGCTGGTCGCCGGTATTGCGGGAGAAATCCTCGGTATCGCCTTCGGCTGGGTCGGCTCATACATGGTGCTCAGCCTGTACAGCGACACCGCGTTCATCAGCGATTGGAAACTCAACCTGATTGTGCTTGTGGTCGCCGCGGTGGCCGCTCTGCTCGCCAGTGTCTTCCCGGCACGGCGTGCGGTCAAGACGCCGCCGGTCGAGGCGCTCGCTGAAGCGTAACCAGATACGGCATGCCGACTGGCATGCAAGACGGCATACCAATCGTGGCCCGTCACTGCGTCAGGCAGTGGCGGGCCACTTGTGATATCTACACCGGCATGGGGCGTCGTATCTCGACTAGGGGCGGACCAGCCCGTTCTCGTAGGCGAAGACAACCGCCTGCACCCGGTCGCGCGCGTTGATTTTCGCCAGGATATGCGCCACATGCGTTTTCACGGTCGGCAGGCTGATGAACAGCTTGTCGGTGATTTCCTGATTGCTCAGCCCATGCGCGATTTCAATGAGCACCTCGCGCTCGCGCTCGGTCAGGTCGGACAACTCAGGATCGGTGTACTGTGCTTCATTGCCACCGGACGCCCCCGGTCGTACGGTGGGGGCGAGCTTGCCTTCGACCATGTTCTCAATCAGCCGCTTGGTCGCGGACGGGGCGATGATCGCGTTGCCCTGGTACACGGTACGGATGGAGGCCAGCAGGGTCTCCGGCTCGGTGTCCTTGAGCAGGAAGCCCGACGCACCCGCATTGATCGCGGACATCACATACTCGTCCAGATCGAAAGTCGTCAGAATGATGACACGGGTGACGCGTTCGGCGTCGTCGGCGTTCTCGGCGTCGCAGCCGGGCGTGTCGCTGGGGTGAGAGGCCGCTGGTTCCATTGCGGTGATGCGGCGTGTCGCCTCGATTCCGTCCATGCCGGGCATACGCACGTCCATGAGCACGACATCAGGATGCAACTCTTGCGCGAGCGCGACTGCCTGATTGCCATCGCCTGCCTGCCCGACGACCTCCATATCCGCCTGGGACCCGATGACCATGGCGAATCCGGCACGGACGAGTTCCTGGTCGTCGGCGATGACCACGCGGATGTGCTGCTGTTGATTCATAGTCTCCACTGTATCCGCAGGTGGGGGCGTGCGCTAGGATGCGGCACGGTTCGCGCGCGACCCACACGGCGTGCGAGGCTTGAGATGCAATGACAGGGAGGGGCGGATGCGCGGTTGGCGCGGTGATGTACCGCACTCCTGAGATACTGAACGACGTATCATGCTCGGGAACGACCATGGCGGACGTGCGGGCTGATACCGGACAAGGCATCCGGAACAAGCCACGGCGGCGATTCCGTTGCGGCATGGAGCACAAGGAGTTGCCAGCTGTGAAGTCAACAGCCAGCGCGTGGAAAAGGGCGGTCGGCATCGCGCTTGCAGTGGTGCTCGCGTGCACCTATATCATCGTCAGGACCTACTTGGACATCTATCCGTCTGCGGACATGACGTATCGGAGCGCCAACTATGAGGTCGAAGTGCAACGCAACGGCGACCTGAAGATTCGCGAGCATGTCGATGTGACGCTCAAGAAGCGGGGCAAGCCGTGGCGGCAACTGTACCAGCAGTATCGTCTTGACCCCGACCAACTCACTGCCATCACCGGGGTGAGCGTCAAGAACACCACGACCGGCGAAACTTACACCCAGGCAGACCCGGTCGTGCCCGGCAGCCAGTCCACGTCACTATGGGACTCCACGTATGCTGGACACTGGTATATCAAACGCGCCGGGGTGAGCACGAAGACGTATGACCCGGAACGTGACAAGCCTGACGCCTCGGGCGGCTACTCGGATCAGTACCCCACTATTGAAATCGGTTGGAGCATCCCCGCGACTGACGACACCGACAGCATGGGGTTCGACATTACGATGACCTTCGAAGGGGTGTCCACCGCCTACGATGATGTCGCCACATTCCAGTGGGAGCCGATTGGCACCAGAAACACCGTCCCGATCGGTGAAGTCACGGGGACGGTGACTTTCCCCGATGGCGTCACGACGAAGAATTCAGCGACTTGGCTGCACTTCGAAGGCCCGTTCTCACAGACCACACGGGACAAAGACGGAACGCTGCATTTCTCGGCGAAGAACGTGAAATCAGGCATGTATCTCGATGTGGTCGCCATGGTCGATATCGCCCAGATGAACGATGTCGCCCGTCATGAGCCGGGCGAACACCGGGAGAGTCTGATCTCACCTCGGAGCAGGACAAGATGGACCGCTGGGCGCGATACCGCGACGCCAAACACAGGGAATTGGTGATGCGCGCGTTCATCATCGCGGCCATAGGCATCACCCTGTGCGCGGCCATGCTCGCCTGCCTGCGCGGCAGCATCCGCAAGACGTCGTTCCCCAACGACGCCGCATATCGTCGTGAGCCGCCCGACATGACGCCGAACAACGCGGCGCGCCTCAACGCGCTGATCGGGCATTGCCCTCCATCGCAGACGAATGCGCGTGCACTGAGCGCCACCATGCTCTCGCTCGCATCCAAACATGCTATCAGGCTCCTGCCTGGTACGGCGGAATCCCATGACGGCATTGATGTATCCGGCGCGAGTGACGCCACCGTTTTGTCGGGGGTCGAGCAAACCCCGGCCGTCGAATATCACGTGGACCGGTCGGACGGGCGCACGAGCATCGCCGTCAAACCTGATGACGTGACCATCGTAATCGAAGCAGATGGCGAGGATTCCCGTGGCCGTGCGGCATTGCACCTGTGCGACAGCGAGACCGACCTGCTGGATTTCCTTGAGGCGGTGGGCAAACACGGTAAGACCCGGGTGTTCGACATGAAGCAGATGCGTTCCCTGATGAATGACTGGAAACGCGGCGCGAAAGAACAGCAGACCATGGTGACGCAGCTTGAGGGGGAGTTCTCGAAACTGAACCTCACTGTGCCGGCCGGGGAGGCATCGTCGTCAGCATCATCGCGTTCATCTATCTGGTGGCCAGTTGCGCGTTGCTATCGAGCAACCTGTTCCTACAATTGGTGACGATTCTTCCGGTCGCGTTGTGTGTGGGCTTATGTATGGGCCTGATGCGGTTCTCCGGTTTGAACGAGCACGGCCGTCAGTTGGCTTCGCAACTGGAAGCGTTTAAACAATATCTCAATGATTTCAGCGATTTCACAGATCGTGGCACGCAGGAGCTTGCCTTGTGGGACAAATACCTCGTCTATGCGGCGGCTTTCGGGCTGTCAGAACAGGTGATGAGTCAACTCGCCCGTTCGGTTCCTGAGCTGTCCGACCCGCAGTGGCTTGACGACCATGCCTCCGGTTCGCTCGTGTATTGGATGTACCGTCGGACGATTCTGGCCGGCGGTGTTGTCGCTGGCTTGACCGCTGGCGGCGGGTCCGGTGTCACGGCATTCGCGTCGTCGTCTTTCGCGGATTTGGGCGCGCAGCTCAACGACGGGTTCGTTGAAGTCCAGAGCGCAGTACAGACCACGCTCGGCTCCTCAGGTTCGGGGTCATCCGGGGGATTCGGCGGTGGTGGCGGCGGTGCCGGAGGCGGTAGTTTCGGCGGCCGGTAGCGCATCCGAGACCGCGGCAGGAGTTGTCGCAGCGGTCGGAGCAACTGGTGTGGTTTGGGAATCCTGCGTAGCCGGGGTGGCAGAGGAGGCGGAGGCAGGCGGAGAAACCGGGGCGAGCGGGGCGATATCCGCAGATCGGTCGTGCGTCTCGTCGCTGAACCCGGTTTTGCGCAGCACGCCAAGCAATTCGCGCATGCGTGCCAGAGCGGCACGTCCTTGCTCGCCGATCTGTTTGAATGCCTCGGAGACTGCGGCTGCATCCGGCTCGGTCCCTTCCTGTTCCGCGTGTTCGAACATGGCGAGCCCCTCATGGGTACAAGCGATTACGGATTGGAGGGTGTCGGTGACCTCGCTTTGGATATTCGCGCTGATCCGGTCACGCTCCACGTTCGCGGCGAGCACTTGCTGCCGGCGGGCCTCCTCGTTAAGCGCCTGTTCACGCGCCTGCAAGACGAGCGCATCGTTGCCGCTTGTGCGTTTCCATATCGCTGCGACGATGGCGATCAGGCACATGAGCCCGACGGTGACGAAGGCGGAGCCCGTTTCAATCAGTATGGCGCCGCTGGGACGTTGCAGCTGTGCAAGATCGGCGAGCATGGCGAGCAGGGAGGTATACCCCATGGCTCCGGAGAACACGCACAGCGCGCACATGCATGTGGCGGTCGAGGCCGCGGCGATCGCCCGGTTGGTGGAGCGCCTGTTGCCATAGAGGATTGCGGCGGAGAGCACGCCGAGCGACATGATGTTGACGAATAGGATGCACGGCATAACCAGCAGTTGGAGTATGGCGAAAATGAAGGCGAATATGGCGCTCGCCTGTGGAAAACGGCGTCTGAACATCCACGGCAGGATGACCAGTACCGTCACCGCCCAGATGTCGGTTTGGCTGATGGCATGTGTCTGGTTGCCGGTGAGCACGAATTCGAGATTGTTGCCCACGTTTACCCCGGACAGGCCGAAGAACGCGATGAAGATGAGACCAGACAGGATGTCTGACGCCAGATAGTGACGCTCCCACCACATGGACATGCGTTCGACCGTATTCGTGGCGCCGTCTGTGCGATCTTCCGCAGTAGGCAGCGCCGGACGGCGGTCGTGGAAGCACCGCCGCAGCATGTCAGGAATCCGCGTAGGGCGCGCCGGCAACGGCAGTGATGCGGGTGCGATGCTTTGTCGCACCGGCGTTCCTCCGCTGATTGTGTTCTGCCGTGGCTGCCGGACGGGGGCGAGCTCGTCGCCGACTGTACTACTGTGCTGTAGATCAGTTGCCGGAATGGTTGGTTCGCCCGCGCCGGTCAGAGCTTCTTGTGACTGACGGGCCGCAGGTTCGCCCGCGCCCGGTGCCGGCGAAGTTGCGGTCGAAGCGGTGACATGTAGTTCGGCTTCATGTTCGGCGTCCCGGTACGGCACACTCGCCAGGACTTCGAAGCCGCCGCTGAGCCTCGGCCCGGCCTGCACGCTGCCGTGGGCCATCGCGATCCGCTCGCTCATGCCTTGCAGGCCGAATCCCGGTTTGTGACCGTCCGCCGCCGCGCTGGCGCCCCGCCCGTCATCGCTGACGCGGACGGTCAAGCGGGTGCCTGACCACGCTTCTTCGATTTCCACGTGCACGTTGGGGCCGGCATATTTGCGCACATTGGTCAACGCCTCCTGCACCATGCGGTACATCGCCGTGCTCGCGGTTTCGCTCAGCCTCGCCGGGTGCGGTTCCCCGACAATCCGATAACTGATGTCCGTATCGGCCGCGGAGCGTCGGGACTCGTCGATCAGCGCGGCGACATGCCGGTAGTCGGCGTGGTCGGGTTCGCCGAATACGCCGAGCAGACGGTGCATGTCCTCCATCGCGCGTTGCGACTCATGCTCGATCGTGTGCATAGTGTCTTTGGCGATCTGCGGATTCGAGGCGCCGGCGTATCTGCCGCCATCGGATTGCACGATGATGATCGACAGGGTGTGCGCGACCACATCATGCATATCGCGTGCGATTCGGGCGCGCTCCGCCAGGGCGGCAATCCGGCGCCGCTCCTGCTCGCCGGCCTTGAGGGATGCATTGCGCTCCCTCAGCGCGGCGATGGTGGCGTTGCGGGCGCGCTGCCAGTAGGCGAGGAAAATCGCGGTGATGATGCACAGGGTGATCAGGATCAGGCCACCCGTGAACGCCGAGAGGAAATCCTGTGCGCAGGTATGCGGGTTGTTGCCTTGGCACAACGTGACGGTGATTGGCGAGGTCGCGGTGCCGAACACCGGCCCGACGCTGGTGGAAACCGCGAGCGTGAGTGAGGCGAGGATGCCGAGGGCGAGCCCGAGACAGGCGAACAGCTTGCTGTGCATCGGGTTGCCGTAGACAATGACGGCGTACAAGACGGCCAGTGCGAACATATCCGAGGGAACGAGTGCGGGGCCGACGATCAGCTGGGCGACCGAGAGCGCGACAATCGCCCACGCGCTCGGCTCCGGGCGCCACCGGCGTGTGGCTACGGGAATCAGCATGGCGATCTGCCACAGATCGCATACCATCGCGGGGCAGGAGAACAGTACGCCGGGGGTGGAGCCGGTAGAGGCGGTCATCAACAGGAACAACGCGGCGACCAGTATGGTCATGGCGGTATCGACCGCCAGTACGTGGCTTTTGGCCCATGAGGTCATCCGTGTCATCCAATGCATGTCATTCACCCTAGTGTCGGGCGGCCACCGCGGCCATCATGCGCGAGGATGAAAGGCCGGGGTGGCGCTATGGTTGGCTTAACGGATTGCTGGCAGGACTTATTCGGGAGGCACACGGTGACGGCGTTGGCACAGAATTACGTTCCGGGACGGTATATCGAGGACCATGCGATTGACGTGCCGCTGGACTGGCGTGGCGACACGCCCGGGCAATCGGTGTCGGGCGAGACGATTCGGCTGTTCTACCGGGTGGTGTGCGAAGCGGGTCGCGAGCATGAGGATCTGCCGCTGCTGCTGTTCCTGCAGGGCGGGCCGGGCGGTGCGGGCCCGCGCCCGATGGCTGACGGCGGCGGGGACGCGTGGCTTGCCGAAGCGTTGAAGCATTTCCGTGTCGTGTTGCCTGACCAGCGCGGCACCGGGCGTTCCTCGCGTGTCGATTCGCACGTCATGTCCCGTATCGGGGACGCGCAGGCACAGGCGGCATATCTCAAGCGTTTCCTTGCCGATTCGATTATCCGGGACTTCGAGCATCTGCGCCTGAGTGTGTTTGGCGGCCGCAAGTGGGTCACGCTCGGGCAGAGCTACGGCGGGTTCCTGACCTTGAGCTACCTGTCCCTGTTCCCGCAAGGATTGGCTGCATGCTTCACCAACGGCGGCATCCCGCATGTGCCGGCTGACCCTGACGACGTATACACGCACACCTTCCCGCGTATGGAATCGAAGACCATGGAGTATTACGCGCGCTATCCGCAAGACCGCGAGCGTGTCGCCGCCGTTGCCGACCGGGTGGCCCAAGGGGGAGTGGCGCTGCCCAACGGCGACCCGCTGACCGTCGAACGCGTGCAGACTTTGGGTGGCGGGTTCGGTATGAAACCGAGTTTCGAACAGATTCACTGGCTGTTCGACGAGGCTTTCGTTGACGGCGATGGTTCCGCGGACAGCTCGTCACCGCTGTCCGACGAATTCCTCACCCATGTGATGGACACGACCGCATCCCGCCCCCTGTACTGGCCGCTTCAGGAATTCATTTACGCCGACGGCGAGCTCGAACATCCGGTCAACTGGGCTGCCCAACGCGCCTACGACATCCGCCCTCAATTCTCCGTATCCGCACGGCCGTTGCTGTTCACCGGGGAAGCGATTTTCCCGTGGATGTTCCGGCAAGAGCAGGCGCTGCGCCCATTCGCTGCAGCGATGGACATCCTCATGCAGGACACGCATTTCGGCAAGATCTACGACGCCGACCAGCTCGCTCGTAACGAGGTGCCGCTGCAGGCGACCGTCTACGTGGACGACATGTACGTTGATTCGACACTTCAGCTTGATACCCTGTCCCGTGTCGGCAACAGCCACTACTGGGCGACCAACGAGTATGAGCATGACGGGTTGCGCACCGACCCGCGGGTTTTCACGCGCGAATACCGGGAAGCCCTGGGACGGGGAGACCTCGCCGGCATCAAGTGACCAGCCCGGCGCGGCCCGCAACCGCGCCCGAACGCATCCGGGCCGGCATAGCGCCGGCGAACAACCCAAGAAAGGAACCCAATGACCCAGCAACTGAGCGACATCACCGTCGGATTCATCGGTTACGGCGCCATGGCGCAGGCCATGGCCCAAGGCTTTGTAGACGGGGGAGTCCTCGAAGGCGGGCAGATTCTCGCCTGTGCAGGACATTACGACAAGCTCGTGGACAGCACGTCCGCGCTCGGCGTGCGCCCGATGCATAACGCCACCGAGGTCGCCGCAGCGAGCGATATCGTCATCCTCGCCGTCAAACCGAACCTCATCGAAGAGGTCGTGACCCCAATCCTGCATGAACTGGCCAACAGCATCGTCGTATGCGTGGCCTGGGGATGGACTTTCGACCGCCTTGAAACCGTGCTCGAGGATCATACCCCGCACATCTCCATCATCCCCAACACGCCGATCGCCGTCGGCCAAGGCGTCAGCGTCGTCGAAGACAAGCACAATCTCACCGACTACCAGGCGGGGCTTGTCCGCGCGCTGCTCGAGCCGGTCAGCATGCTCGAAACCGTCGACACTGCGCACATGTCCCAAGCAGGTACCATTTCCAGCTGCGCTCCGGCGTTCACCGCGATGTACATCGAGGCGCTCGCCGACGCGGGCGTACAGTATGGGCTCAAGCGTGCCAGCGCGTACCGGCTTGCCGCGAAAATGGTCGAGGGTACGGGCGCGTTGCAAGTCAGTGACGGGCGGCTGCCCGCGGCCATGAAGGATGCGGTCTGCTCTCCGGGCGGCGCGACCATCCGCGGCGTGGTCGCGTTGGAACAGCACGGGTTCCGCGGCGACGTGATTTCCGCGGTACAGGCCGTGGAAGGCTGACGGTTCCTTGATGTTTGCGGTGGTGGCCGGTGTTGACGATGCAAATCGTGGCACCGGCCGCCGCCAGGCGCTCGCCGCATCCGAGACCACGGTCATCTCCATCGTGTGGGGCTGGGATTACGAAAGCTACGAGAAGGTGCTCGCCCCTGGCACGCACCACCTGTCCATCGTGCCGAACACGCCGATTGCTGCAGGCAAAGGCGTTGTGGTGGCAGAGAACACGCATAGTCTCACCGACGAGGAAATCGTCAATTTCCACTCCCTTTTCGACCCTATCGCACTCGTCGAATTCCTCGATACGTCCATGCTGTACCAAGCGGGCACCGTCACCAGTTGCGCGCCGGCGTACGCAGCCATGTTCATCGAAGCGCTCTCCGATGCCGCAGTCAAGCATGGCATTCCTCGCGCCGCCGCAGACCGCTTGGTGTCGGCGATGGTGGAGGGCACGGGCGCCTTGCAGGTTGAGACAGGGAAGATTCCGGCTGCGATGAAGGACGCCGTGTGCTCTCCTGGCGGCGCCACGATCCGCGGCGTGGAAGCGCTTGAACTGCGAGGCTTCCGCGGGGATGTGATGAGTGCCGTCGATGCCGTCATGGGCGACTGAGCGGCATTCAGCGACTGTGCTGGCGTGTGGTGCCTTGCAATAATGTGGCGCCGCACGCCAGCGCGTTCCTGCCAGCGTCAGAACGCCGGCCTGCCGGGCGTGCCGTTCGCCCACTTGCAGATGGCGCGCGTCACACGGCGGGGCAGGATGCGTGCCGCGAAGAAGCCCACCTTGGTCACCGGCCCCACGTAGACGGCGGTGCGGCCAGTCATCATCGCACGGTATCCGCGTTGCACCACGGCCTTGGGGCTCATGGGCTCGACCATCGTGAGGAAATTGCGTCCCTCCATGCGTGCGTTCACGCCGAATGACGTGCCGGTCGGACCGGGGCACAGGGCTGTCACGCTCAGGCCCGTGCCGCGCACTTCCTCTGCCACGGCTTCGGTGAAGCTCAGCACGAAAGCCTTCGACGCGTAATACAGCGCCATGTTGGGCCCGGCGAACGCTGCCGCAACGGATGCGACGTTGAGGATGCGCCCGAAGTGATGCTTCCTCATCTCGCGGCCATACAAGTACGTCAGGTGGGTGAGCGTGATCATGTTGAGCTCCATGAGGTCGCGGCTGCGATGCCAGTTTGAGTCAAGGAAACCCGTCAGATCCCCGAATCCTGCGTTGTTGACAAGCGTATCGACGAAGTAACCGGCATCCTGCGTCAGTGAAAACAGCTCGTCGGCGGAATCCTCCTCCGTCAGGTCAATCGCCACTGCGACGGCGTGCACCCCATGCTGCTCATGCAACTGCGCCGCCAGAGCCTTCAGTGCGTTCTCCCTGCGGGCAACCACAATCACATCCTTGCCATGTTGCGCCAGAATCGAAGCGAATTCCCTACCTATTCCGCTCGTCGCTCCGGTCACCAATGCGTATCCTATAAGAACTCCTCTCTGAGTCCACTCGTTTTCGTGGTTACGTTCCACGTGTGCATTATTATCGCGCATGACGGATCCCGCCGCCAGATTGCCGATAGGACCGTTGGGGATGGGCGGGTCCTGCCCATGCGGGTATCTCGCTGGGTGGTGGTCATCGGTCGACGCTCGGTGGCGCACAGTCGGTTTCATGCTGGCATGGTGTCGGCCAAGTCAGCATGAAACCATTCGATGTGGGCGACGGGGCATGGGAACGCGTTCACTTCCAGCGGGCCCGGGGGCCTTCCGAAGTGCATGTGGCGATACCACCGTTGGATGCAGCGGCGGTTTCTCCGATTCGCGATTTGCTGCAGAATTGTCCGCGCTTCACGGTTTTCCCCGTGTTGGTTGTAGTGGTTTGCGTGTCGCGAGCTGCGTTGTGCTGTGCCTGTTCCTGCGCGGCTTGCCGCTGTGCTTGCTCTTGCGCGGCTTGCCGCTGTGCCTGTTCTTGCGCAGCCTGCTGCGCGGCAGCATCAGCGGCTTGTTTCTGCGCTTCGCTGGATTGGACTGCGTCCATCGCGGATTGGAGCGATTGCTCAGCCGCCGCATAGTCAGCGGGGTCAGTGGATGACACGGCGTTCGCATTGTCAATCGCCTGGGTGAGAGCTGTCCTTGTCGAGTCATCGGCGACCTGGTTCTCTGATGATGACAGGAGATTGCCGGCCTCGGTGATTTTTGCCTGGAGGGACTGCTGCGCTTGCAGGAGTTCAGGGTCCGGTGTGGGCGAAGACGATGATGCCTCGGCCGACGAAGCGGCCGGTGTCGAGGCGCTTGGGCTGACGGATGAGGATTGCGAGGTTTGCGATGATGTGGCCGAGGGTTCGCTTGAGGACGATGGCGAGGTCAGCACACATCCGAATAGCGCGACAATGCATAGGATGATGCTGATAATGGAATTGCGCTTGAAGGATGCCTCGTTCCGGTTCTTGATGAGGCTGACGATTCCGACGATGATGCCTATCAAGGCACAGGAGCCGCCCAGTGGTTTCATCGGCGTGATCCAGCCGATGATTCCGACGATGAGAAGAACATAGGTGGCGATGAGAATCTTTGGTGAATGCTTTATCGAATCGACTATGCTTTCGTTGACCGGGGCATCATGTGATGGTTCTGGCGACGAATCAATTTTGTCCCCCCGTAGCAAACGAAGACCGTGTTGTTTCCGATGGTTCTGGCGACGAATCAATTTTGTCCCCCCGTAGCAAACGAAGACCATGTTGTTTCCGATGGTTCTGGCGACGAATCAATTTCGTCCCCCCCCCCTAATTGGGAACTGGATGAAGATAGGGAAGGATCCTGCTGCTGGACAGCTGTTGGATACTCCTGATATTGCTGATTGGTAACCGTGCCTGCGTCGGGGCGACGGGTAGGCTCGTCTGGTTGAAGGAATCCCATGATTGTCTCCTCTCTTTGCGTGTGACGTCTCATGCATGTCACAGAAGAAATTATATGGCATGAGAATCGCGGACGTTCGTTCGGACGCGGAAGATGATGACCTGACGGTATGATTTCGCGCGGTTTGGGCGCACGAAGGCACGATGGGCCGGCGGGTGATGGCATGCGATGGGATGTCGAGTTCCTCGCAGTGGTGCATGACAGCCAGCGCGGATTGTCGGTCGCCGCCCTAGACTGGAGGCATGTCTTTAACTATCGGAATCGTCGGCCTGCCGAACGTCGGCAAGTCCACCATGTTCAACGCCCTGACCCGCAACAACGTGCTTGCGGAGAACTATCCGTTCGCCACCATCGAGCCGAACACCGGCATCGTGCCCCTGCCGGACAAGCGCCTCCCGGTGCTCGCCAAGCTCGTCCACACCGAGAAGATCGTGCCCGCGACCGTCACCTTCGTCGATATCGCCGGCATCGTCAAGGGTGCGTCCGAGGGCGAGGGCCTGGGCAACAAGTTCCTCGCGAACATCCGTGAAGCCGACGCGATCTGCGAGGTCGTGCGCGCCTTCGAGGACGATGACATCGTGCACGTCAACGGCAAGGTCGATCCCGCCGACGACATCGACACAATCAACACCGAGCTCATCCTCGCCGATTTGCAGACCATCGAAAACGCGCTGCCGAAGCTCGAGAAGGAACTGCGCGGCAAGAAGGTCACGCCTGAATACGTGAACGCAGTCAACGAGGCGAAGAAGATCCTCGAGGCGGGCGAGACCATCGACCACGCGGCCCAGGCAGGCAAGATCAACAAGGACGACATCTACGACCTGCACCTGCTGACCGCCAAGCCGTTCATCTACGTGTTCAATGTTGACGACGCCGAACTGTCCAATGAGCAGCTGCGCAAGAAGCTCACCGATTTGGTGGCCCCTGCGAAGGCGATTTTCCTCAACGCCCAGTTCGAAGCTGATCTGACCGAGCTTGACGAGGCGGATGCGCGTGAAATGCTCGAGGATGCCGGATTGAAGGAATCCGGGCTCGACCAGCTTGCCCGTATCGGATTCGACATCCTCGGGTTGCAGACCTTCCTGACCGCAGGCGAGAAGGAAGTGCGTGCCTGGCAGATCCACAAGGGCTGGACCGCCCCGCAGGCGGCAGGTGTGATCCATACCGATTTTGAGCGTGGCTTCATCAAGGCCGAAATCGTCTCCTACGATGACTTCGTCGCAGCCAACGGCTCGATGAACACCATCAAGGAGGAAGGCAAGCTCCGCCTTGAAGGACGTGACTACGTGATGCAGGACGGCGACATCGTCGAATTCAAGTTCAACGTGTCCAAGTAGTCCCACATACTCCGCCAAAACGGCGCGATTCCAGCGATTCCAACCCACGGAACGTTGCAATCGCGCCGTTTTTGAATGCACCGGAACAGGCCGTTCCCGCCACGTTCCGGGCGGTTGTCGCCATCGATAGAGTGCCTTTAGAGTACCCTTTCGAGGGCGCTCGCCGGCATGCTCGGGCGCTCCCAAAACACCGGAGGGAGCAGACATGGCAAAGCGACGTACACAGGGATCCGGAAGCGTGTTCAAGGACGCGAACGGCGTCTGGCATTACCGCAAGGACCTGGGGCGTGACCCCGCCACGGGCAGGCGGAGGACCGTCGGTGCCAAAGGCCGCACCAAGGCGGATGCGCGCGCACGGTTCAACGCGAAACTCGCCGAACTCGAACGCACCGGACTGCTTCCCGGAGGCAAGTCACCGGAGCTCGCCGACTACACGGAACGCTGGCTCGCCGACTACCGGACACGGGTCAAGCCGACAACATACCGCACCCGCGAAGGACGGCTCAAGGCGTGCAACGAGGTCATCGGGCACGTCCGTCTCAAGGACCTCACGCCGGAGCACATCCGCCGGTGCATGCGCGTCCTGGGGGAGCGGCTCGCGCCCAGCACGCTCAAGGACCATTTCGTCAGCCTCAAGATGGTGCTCGACCAGGCGGAGCTTGAGGAACTTATCCCCGTCGACCCGTGCCGGAGGGTCAAGCCGCCGAGGGTGGAGCGGCGCGTGGTGGACGTGCTCGGCCCGGAACAGCCCAGGCGCATGATCGAGGCCGCATCCTCCATGCCGTTGGCCAGACGCGGAGCGCGTCCCGCGGAGGAGGACCTCGAGATGTGGGCGCTCCTGTTCGAGGTTGCGTTCGAGACCGGTATGAGGGAGGGTGAACGGTACGCGATCATGCCGTTCGAGCTGGAGCTGCGCGACGGGCAGCCGGGCATCCACGTGCGCCAGCAGATCCAACGCTACGGAAGGCCGGGCGAGGTCGAGATCCCCAATTGGCTGGAAGCGACCCACCTCAGCGGCACGCTGTGGCTCACCACCCCGAAGACGCCTGCCGCCGAACGATTCGTTCCGGTCAGCGGCAGCCTATGGGAACGCTTGTGGAAGCGGATTAGAGACAACGGCATCGGGAGCCGGGAGCTTGTGTTCACATCCGCCCGTGGCAACCCCGTCTGCTCCAGCACTGAGCGATACCAATGGTGCAAGGCGCTGAAGGCAGCCGGACTCCCGCAGGTCAAGATCCACTCGGCCAGGCACTGGATGGCCACGATGGCCGCACGGGCGAACATGCCGGACGACGCGCGCATAGCCGTCATGGGCCACACCAGCATGCAGATGACCATGCGCTACACGCACCGCGACGCCGCCTCGCTCGGCCAGCTCATGGCCGCCGCCATACCCGACCTAGGTGGCAACGAAATTGTGGAAGCCGAGGTCGTGGATTAGGATTAGCGGTCGTGTTTTTCTTGGCCGTTTCTTACACGTGTTTGGCGGTTCATGACGATTTGGCGGCACGGACGTGTTGACTGCAGACGGTGCATCGGGCTATATTCAAGATGGAAAACATATTGCCATATGGCCTCGGCAAGGGAGGATAACGTCGCATGGGAGTGAACTATCCATCGATGAGGTCCTCCGACTTGCTGCGCATCCTCGCGCACCTCGGATACATAGAGGACAGACGCGTCGGATCGCACAGGAGGCTCAAGGCGAACGGCAGGCCCGATTTAACGTTCGCCTTCCATGACGGGCAGACGGTTCCGCCGGGATTGGTGAGGAAAATCCTCGCTAAGGACGTCGGACTGTCGGAGGACGAGATTCGGGAGATACTCAAATGAGCGCACAAGTGAAATCAGTGAAGATCGTATACCACCGTGACAAGGGCGCATGGTGGGCCGACTCCCCGGACATGCCGGGGTTCTCCGCCGTCGGGGACACATTCGACGACACGAGGAAGCTTGCCCTCGAGGACATCCCCTTCTACTTCGATGGCAATAGGCCCAATATCGTGGACGAGCGCATGGAGAACGGGGCGAGACTGATGCCGAGTAACGTCATGTTCCTGCAAATTCCCGATCAGGGGACGTCCCGCATTGAATTGGCCCGCACCGGAGAGACGGAATCCATTATCAGCATCGACCGTACCCGCAGACTGCAGGTGGCGTGACATGAGTGCCATATCAGAATCTGCGACCATCGACGTCATGCTGGCCGACTACGCGGCCTTGGATTCCTCCGGAGCGAAGGCGAACATTCTGGGAATCGGCGGGAACATACTCCCCATCACGCCCACAGGACTTACTGCTAGGTTCTCGCTCGTTACCCAGATTCACGTACCTGCAGAGGCATGTCCGGCGGAAACGTCGCTGGAGATTTCCCTGAGGGGCGAGAGCGGTGATCTTTTCAATCTCCCCGGACAGCCGCCGCAAGCCGTTAGATATGCTGCGATACTCACGATAGCTGCTAACCCAGGCACTGTTGGGCTTGAGCAGACGAAACACATCGGTGCAATGAGCATCAACGTGGTCGATTTCGGCAACGGCATGCCATTGCCGCCAGGAGACTACGCTTGGCATGTTTCGCTGGACGGTGACGAGGATCATGCCGTCGACTTCCGGTTCTGCGTGCCCAAGCCGGTCCCGACGCCCGTCATAGGCTGACGAAGTTTCATCTGAATCAAATATCTCACTGCCACGATCCGCAAGAGCGACTTGTGAACCGGGTTTTCCCTATGTCGTAACAGGCCCTCTCTTCTAGAGATAGAACCCCGGCGCTCGCGGTATGCGGGTGGCCGGGGTCTTTTTTATAAGGAATCCGAACGGGTATAAGGCTCTATAAGCACGTATAAAGGCGTATAAACTATTGCACGCACACGTCGGAATCGTACAGCAGCTTCCGGTAGTCGTCGATGACCTGCGCGGTCACCCCCAATTCCACGGCCATGAGCCATGTATTCCCCTCGTAGACCTGTTCGGCGGCCGCGTAGGCGACCGGGCTGACCAGTCGCAGGGCGGTGCGTCTGCGCGCCCTCGCCTCGCCCTTGCCGCCGCACACGCGGTCAAAGTGCCGCACGTGCTCGAGCTCGTGGCACAGGGTGCAGCGGGCTTGTACTGGCGTGAGCCCGTCGTGCAGGACGATCCTGCAGCGCGTCCAGTCGTACACCCCGCAATACCCGGCGGGCAGCTCCTGCCATGTGACGCGCACGCCCAGGCACGCGGCCTCGTCCTCAAGCGCCGGCAGGGTAAGCGGGACACCATCAGACAATGATGCCGGACAGTGCCCCACACCGGCCGTGAAACGCTCCACGACACCATGCACGCGCGGAACAGCATGCAGCCGATTCGGCACCAGTGTCCCGCTCATGCGCTCGCCATCTGCCCGGATATGAATGATCCCCCAGGTGTGAGCATTGTCAGGAGGCTTAGGGGGATGCTGTACGGCCGCGCCCGGTTCGCTGCGTCTGGGGCGCTCGCGTGCGCGGCACTGTCAGTGGTCATGCTAGCATGTCCTTCTTCTGTCTGCAAACAATCGTGCGCGCGGTCAGGCGGCCAGTTCCTGCGGTGCACGCGCGGGGAGCTGCGAGTAGGGGATCACGGTGACGCCGCAGTTCGTGAACGCGTCGAACGCCGTGGATTGCAGCGGGCCTTCGCGGTCGTCGCCGATGACGATGAGCTTGGAGTCCCTGCGTTCGGGTGCCTTGCGCGTGTCCTCCCAGTCCCACATGATGGTTTTGACGGCGTCCTTGTCGAAGTTGTTCGGCGCCTGGCAGAAGCGTGTCGGGTGGTTCGCGCTCCGCTGGAACAGGAAGTCGAAGCTGTGCTCGTAGTTCGACACGCCCCTGACGCCCACGCTCTGCGTGTAGAACACGTCGCACTTGTCGAGCGTCGCGGCGACGTCGTCGGCGAAATACTCCGAGACCCGGCGTTGCGCCGACTCCATCATCCCGCCGATGTGGGTGAGTGTCTGGACGTACCGGTTCATGGCGTCGGCGTGGTTCCTGTCTGATTCCATGGTGATGTCGCCGTTGACGATGCTCGCGCCGAACCGTCTGGCGATGCGTTCCATCCTCTCGCGTCTTGCCGGGGTGATGGTTACTCCGCCCATCCTGAACGATTCGAGGGTGAAACCGTCGTCGGTGAACATGATGGAGCCGCCGGAGTCCTTCGCGTAGAAGCACAGGTCGTCGTTCGAATCGTCCACGAACGGCAGGGTGATTTCACGCCACTCGCCGAACGACCTCACGGACGATTCGCGTCTGAGCCACTCGGAGTATTCGCCGACCAGATCATCGACGGCGGACGCGCCCGAGCCGGGGCGGCCGGCATATGTCGTGCTCATAGCATGCTCCCTTGGAAACTTGGTTTGCGTATCACATGGAACCTGTCCAATAGTTCAATGGTATCGTCAATGAACCCGTCCGACCCTAAATCGGCCGGGAAAGCCACCAAATCGTCAAGACCTTCCGTGTACACATGCCAGTGCGTGCGGCCGACTCGCCGACCGTCCGGGTTCCTGTGCGGCTGGCCGTTCACACACAGCCTGAGCAACGGGACGCCGAGCTTGGTGATGCGGGCCGACATCGTGTGCCGATGCTGGTTGATGCTCCCGCAGTACATGGCGATGGTGAAGTCCTCGTCGTCGGTGTCCGAGCGGACGTGGAATTCGGCGTTCTTCTCCCCTTCGGCGGGCATGCGGTAGAAATCGTCCACGGCGTGCTTGACCTGTGCGATGAGACGGTCGGCTTCTCCCTGGGAGAGCGTGAACCTCGGTTTCCTGTTCTTCCTTCTCGACATTGTCCAACCCTCCTTCAGTCTCTTGGGGTTTCGGCTTCCGCATCCCTGTTGGGGTCAGTGTTTGCCGCCATGGTCATGATCTCTTGGGCGGATAGGGGCGCATCATCATCGGGCGCATCATCAGCGGGCGTACCGGAAGGGGCGGGGGACACGGGCGGGACAGGCAGGCGCTCGCCGGCTGGGGAGACGGACTCGGCCGCCTCGATCTCATCCGTTGCACGGGCGATGATCTTCTTCAATGTCTCAGTCGGTGAAATCTGAAGAATCGTGCATAGCGTGATGAGCTCTGACAGACGCATCGGACCGCGCAAGCCCATGCGGATGTCTCTGACGCGGTTGTAGCCCATACGCCCATCGGACATGCGCTCGATTGCTTTATTGGTCAATCCCTTCGATTCGATGGCCGAGTCGAAGAATTCGGCTGCCGCAAGATCCCATGCGGTGCGCTTGATTTTATCCATGTCCACAATATAGCACATGCGACACGCCGTGTTGCACGTGCTATAGCACGTGATATAGTTAGAGCCATGACAAAGATAGCACGTGATATAGCGGAGAGGGCGGCGGCGGACATCAAGCGGCGATTCCTTCTGGCCGAGTGCCGCAAGACCAAAATCGCCGCGGAGCTCGGGGTCAACCGCGCAACCATCGCACGGTGGCTCAACACCAAAGACCCAGACCTCAGCGTCTTCCTCGACATGTCCAACGCCGTCGGCGCCGATCCAATCGAGGTGCTGTCAGCGGCAATCAACGAGTCGGCGCTCGCCGACAAAGAAAATGCCCGCAGCGGCAACTGCGGGCGATGAGAACCAGAAAGGTGTATTGACAATGATTCTCGAAAACCATAATACCACCGAGTCCGAAGCGCCGGCCGAGGCGCCGGTCGAGACGCCGACCGCGATGGGCCGTCTGCTCGACGTCAGCCCGCTGGGCGGGGAGGTCATCGACCGGGGCGAGATGCCCATCACCCTCAAACCGGTCTTCGACCACACCCACTGGGAGCCGGTCGCGGGGACGCTGACCATCGGCGAGGGGCTCGGCAAGCGTGACATCACCCTCAGCCTTTCGGAGCTCCTCAAGCTCAGGGAGCGTCTGGACTTCCTGACCGAGTCCATCCTCGACGCGAATTTCGAGGCTGTCGCAGCGGGAAGGGTTGGCAAGTGATGGGGTGGTTCGAATCCGGCGGGTTCACCGTCAAGGCCGGTGCCGCCGACGGCACCTACCGGTTCCGCGTGACCTTCCATGGTTCGGAGACCGCGGGCAAGGACGAGCTGGCCGAGACGGTCAGCAAGACCGACCTGCTCGGCATGCGCCGCGAAATCAGCAGGGCGCTCAAACAAGACAAGGAGGAGGCATGACATGGCATATATACGTATCGATGCCTTGATAGCGGACAGGAAGAAGTCTGAGCGTATCGCCTCGTATCTCTTCGCCCATTCCGGCGGGCTGGTCGCCGATCTCGAGGAATACCCGCTGAAAATCGCAGCCACGCCAATTGACGGTCATGCGACGGTCGTGTTCCCGGCCATCGCGGAAGTGAACCTGCACGAATTCCTGACGATGTTGGGTGGTGAATGACATGCGTGGCTATTTGATGTTCTTGCGAACGGTGACATGCTCTTCGTCGGACCCGTCCCACCGCCACCCGATGGATACATCCGGTGTTCCGGTCTGGAATGTACCGATTGCGACGTATACGAGCAGGTCGTTCGGTTTGCAGACGAATGGAGTGTCCCCATCAAAGTACAGCAGGGTGGAGAGTCGCTCGTCCGTCGCTGTGACGCTGGTGACGATTACATCGCGCGCGCTTTTGTTCCGCACCGCGAACTCACCGTGCCCGACCGATTCGGCGTCACTCCAGGGAATAACGCTGAACGGGTTGGCTTCCGCGGCTATCCGGTTGGCTTCCTGCAATTGCGTGACTTGCGCTTCCAATGCCTTGACGGATTCCTGCGCCGCTTCGAGTCGCGATCTCAGTATGGCATTCATCCTGTCTGCCTGCCGCGCGTCGGCCTCCGCCTTTTCCCGTGCCGCTGCGGCGTTGGCTTTGTCCTTCTTCGATGCCTGCCACCATCCGGCGGCGGCGATCAACAGTGACACGACCCATCCGATGACCACCAGTGTCGTCGGCAGTGTCCATGCCCACGGGTTTGCGTTCATCAGCTCTTCTCCTAACTATCGTTCCCGCATTCCTGACATGCGGGGTGAGAACGATTCTAGGAGGGGGTCGGGCGGTTCTCCTAACGCCGCCCGGCATTTTCACTTCACTGGGGGCGTGCGATGAGTGTCGTGGAGAAGGATGCGAGTCGTGTCCCGTTGGGGGAGCGGCTGGCTTGGTCGCCTGAGCAGGCCGCGCAGGTCTATTCGCTGGACGTGCGTGGCTTGCGGGTCGCGATCGAGCAGGGCGATGTGGAGACGTTCCGGCCACCGAATCGGTTCGGCAAGCCCGGCAAGCGTCGGGTGAGCCGTGAGGCGATGGACCGGTGGATCAGGCAGATGGAGGAGTGAGATGAAGGAAACGAAGGATTTGACGGATGCGCAGTTGGCCGCGCGGGACGTGTCCTGTTTCGTGGTTGGCGTGGTGCTCATGCTGGTGGGCGCCTGGGCTTGCGTGTGGTTCGTCTGGGGTGTCGTCACGTTGCATGTGGTCGGCACTGTTGAGGGGCTGCTCATGCTGCCTTGCTGGCTGTTCGGCATCACCCTCATCGACATCGCGGTCAACAGTACGACCGACGGGAAGGACGAGTGATGAGCAAGCAGATCGAGACATACAGGTTCCACGGGAGCGACCCCGTGAGGGTTGTCACCGGCGAGGACGGCGAGCCTTGGTTCGTTGCCAAGGACGTGTGCGACATCCTCGGCATCGGCAACAATCGTGACGCGATTGCGGCTCTCGATGACGACGAGAAGAATACCGTCGCTATTTCCGACGGTATTCCAGGCAACCCGAACAAGACGATTGTAAGTGAACCAGGCTTGTACAAACTCGTCATGCGCAGTCGCAAACCGGAGGCGAAGGAGTTCCAGCGTTGGGTCACTCACGAGGTGCTCCCGTCGATCCGCAAGCATGGCGGGTACATGGCCGGGCAGGAGCAGATGACTCCGGAGCAGATGCTGGCCGCGTCGATGCGCTGGCTGCAGAGCAGGATCCGCGAGCAGGAGGAGACCATCAGCCGGCAGGCCGGCCAGTTGGAGGAGCAGCGGCCGAAGGTCCTGTTCGCTGACGCGGTCAGTGCGTCGGATGGCACGTGCCTGATCGGCGAGCTGGCGAAGATGCTCACGCAGGCCGGGTATGTGATCGGGCAGAACCGCCTGTTCGTCCGTCTGCGTGAGGACGGGTACCTGGGCAAGACGGGGCAGAACCGGAACGTGCCCTTGCAGCGTTGGGTGGAGCAGGGGCTGTTCCGGATCAAGGAGACGGCGGTGACCCATGCGGATGGACATGTGACCATCAACCGCACGACGAAGGTCACCGGTCGGGGCCAGACGTACTTCCTCAGGAAGTATGCGGGCATCAAGGGCGACATCAAACAGCAAACGAAAGGATTCTGAGATGGGTAGGTTGTCGTATAAGCGGCTTGATGAGCTGGTGCACGCCTCGTGGCGTGACCTGACCCAGTCGGAGAAGGTGAACGCGAAGCGTGAGATGGGCCGTCGCGTGAAGGATCAGGATGTGCGGATCTTCGCGGAGGACCTGTTGAACGCTGATCCGGGATTGTCCGCGTTGGAGGCGTGGAACAAGGCGGGTGGCCTGCAGGAGGCGGAGAAGCGCGCCCCGGCCCCGGTGATCTACGGCAAGGACGCGGAAGCCGCGAACTCGTCGGCGGACGCTGGTTCGGATGCCAATGCGGATGACGTGTGGCTGGATGAGCTGCCGGTTGACGAGTATCGCGGACCGAACGCCGGGGTGATGGACATGATCGCCGAGTGCCGTCGCCACCCGGACAAGTGGCGTCGTATCGGCGTGTTCGGGTCGCGTAAGCGTGCGCAGACCCGTGCGGCCTCGATCCGCAGGGGCAAGGCGTGGGCCGGGTTCGTGGCCAAGGCCATCGACCGTGCCGACCGTCATGAGACGTGGGTGTCGTATCGGGGTGATGACAGGTGAGCGGGGAGACGACGGTCACCGTCATCGGGAACCTGACCGGCGACCCGGAGCTGCGCACCACGGGCGGTGGGGCGACGGTCGTGAATTTCACGGTCGCTTCCACCCCGCGCTCGTATGACCGCAACAGTGGCCAGTGGGTGGACGGGCAGGCGTTGTTCCTGCGGTGTTCCGCCTGGCGTGACCTCGCGCAGCATGTCGCGCAGTCCCTGTCCAAGGGCATGCGGGTGATCGTGCAGGGCAGGCTCCAGCAGCGTTCCTATCAGGCGCAGGACGGGTCGAACCGCACGATCGTGGAAGTGCAGGTCGATGAGATCGGCCCGAGCCTGAGGTATGCGACCGCGCAGGTGGCGAGGACGTCCATGTCGTCGGGCTTCCGCGCGACCTACGGCACGCCCCAACCGCAGCAACCACAGTCACAGCAGTCTGCTCCATCGTCGTCGACGGTGGAACCCGCATCGGACACCGTCCAGGACCCTTGGGGCGTGGACAGCACGGAACCGGAATTCTAGGAGACCATCATGAGTTCGTATCTGGTCGGCAAGGCCAAGCGCATCAAGGTC
This sequence comes from Bifidobacterium thermacidophilum subsp. thermacidophilum DSM 15837, assembly GCF_000426425.1. NCBI lineage: Bacteria > Bacillati > Actinomycetota > Actinomycetes > Bifidobacteriales > Bifidobacteriaceae > Bifidobacterium > Bifidobacterium thermacidophilum. The sequence continues at coordinate 141,524 of NZ_AUFI01000008.1, read as the reverse complement.
GGTGACGCCCGCGCGAAGATGCTGCTGATCATCCTCTCGGATTACGCGAACGAGGATGACCGCGCATGGCCGAGCGTGGGACTGCTCGCGGCTGAGCTCGAATGCAACGAGCGGACCGTGCAGCGTGCGCTCAGACTGCTCGAGAGCAAGGGGCTCATCGCCCGCGACGCGGAATACGGGACACGCTACAGCGCTGACAGGAGCCCTTACGTGTACGAGGTGACCATCGACACCGCCGAGAAGGTGGACTACCAGTACAAGCGCGGGGTGACACGCATGTCACCCCGTGACACCACCGAACGGGGTGACACCCATGTCACCCCGCAACCCGACGGGGTGACATCCATGACGCCACGGGGTGACACCCATGTCACCGACGGGGTGACACCCATGTCGCCACGGGGTGACACCCATGTCACCCAAACACTTAAAGAACCATCATTAGAACATCCAAGAGAGAGTACGCGCGCGCAAAAAACGAAAACCCAACCAGACCCACAACCACTCCCCGCCGGATGGACACCCGACCACGACGCCCAGGCGCTCGCCGTCGAGCTGGGTCTCGACCTCGCTTCGGAGCTGGTGAAGTTCCGGGATGCGGCCGCGTCGTCTGGCCGGGTGAGCCGTGACTGGCAGGCCGCGTTCCGCAACTGGCTGCGCCATGGCGCCGAACTGGGCATCACGTCGAAGCCTTCCGCTTCAGCCGCCGTCTCGCATCACCGGCATTCGTATGGCTGCGACCATGTGCTGGCCCTGCTGGACCGGGACGCCCCGGAACCGGACGGTGTCGCCTGCCGTCTGGCGGACCTGCTCAACGACGGCACGCCGCCCGACAAGGCGTTGAAGTCGCTTGGCCGGGTCACGTCACGTGAGCTTGGTGACGCGTTGGCCCGATTGGAGGCGGTCGCGTGAACGGGACGGTGGAACGGAGCCTGCCCTGGCGTGACCTGCCGGGCGAAAGGCTGGCGGGCAGGCGTGTGATCGCCCGCACGGTGTCGGGCACGGTCGTGGACGGCCGGCTCATGGACCCGGCCGAGGTCGGCTGGCGTCTCGTGGAACGGGGCACCGGGTTGACGATCGGCTGGCCGCACACGGATTCGTCGGTCGGCTGGGACGTGGACTGGCGGTGGAGCGACGTGCAGGTGCTGGAGGCGTGATGAAACATTCGTTTGAACGGTCGGCGAAGGTGGTCGCCCAACGGCAGGACTGGCATTGCATGCGGTGCGGCAGGAACACGCGCGGCGGCTCATGGCCGGGCGTGTCCACGCATCACCGGCAGTTGCGCCGCAGTGCGAGCCCTGATGTGCGGGACAGCCCGGCGAACCTGGTCCGCCTGTGCGGTTCGGGGACGACCGGCTGCCACGGGTGGGTGCACGCGCACCCCGCGCTGGCCCGGCGGCTCGGCTGGATCGTCAGCATGTGGGCCGACCCGCGGCATGTGCCGGTCAAGGACTGGCGCGAGCAGTGGGTGCTCCTGGGCGATGACGGCGACTACCGGACCATCAGCCGGGACGAGGCCAGGCGGCTGATCAGCGAGAACACCAACGAAACAAACGAAGGAGACGATGATGACGACTGACAGGGACGTGCTCCTGTGGATCGATACCGAGACCACGGGCATCATGCCAGTGGAGGGCGACCTGCTGGAAATCGGCATGCGGGTCACGGACATGGCGGGAAACCCGCTGCTCGGCGCGAAAGGCCGGTACAGCCGGGTCATCCACCCGACGGACGGGATCCGTTTGAACTGCGGGACGATGGACACGATCCTCGGCATGCACCGCGACAACGGGCTGATCCGCGAATCACTCCTGTCAGGCACCGGGCCCGACGAGACCGCCGAAGATGCATGCCAATGGCTCGTGGACGCGAACTACCCGCTCGACCCCGACCGGCTGATCATCGCAGGAACCAACCCACAGTTCGACCTCGACTGGATCAGCCACAAACTCCCGGTACTCACGGATGGGCTCAGGACTCTCACGGACTACCACCGCATGGACATGACCGCCCTCCGTCTCGCGCTCGCCACACTCGGCCCCCACAAGCACGAGCACACCACACACCGCGTGGACGACTGCCTCGACCGGGACATCCACGAATACCAGCAGACCATCAGCATCCTCAGACACACGAAGGAATAACCATGGGATACCAGCACAAACTCACCCTCGAACCCAAGTCCAGCGACCACGGCAACTGCATCCTCCTCGAAATCCGGGAATCCAACGCGACCGGCCCACACGCCCTCGACATCACCCGCTACCGGCTGACCATCGACACCGCCGAAGCGCTCGCCGGCATGCTGGACGACGCGTTGGACGAAGCAGCCGACCGGCGCGCACGAAGGGCGACCAAGTGATACAGACACTGATCGTCCTGATCCTCATGGCGCTCGCCATCACGATCGCATGGCTGGGACGGTGAGCATGCGACTGCTCACACCGCACGACGTGCACACCGCCACGCTCGACACGACGCGCTTCCGCACCGGCTACGACTGCGACCAGGTGGACCGGCTCCTCGACCAGTGCGAAACCACCATCAGGATCCTCGCCCAGACACTCAAAGCGACCAGCATCCAACTCCGTGACATGGTCGACCAACACAACAACGCAAGAACGAAGGAATCGAAATGACGCAGGACATCGACAAAAGCACCGACCGGCTCATCACCTCGGAAAACCTCCAACAAGACGCCAAACACATCACCGCGCTCGCCGGGAATCTGATCGCCCAGTACGCGGCACTGCTGGACACGGACGACCATGAGGTGAGCGTGGCCGCGATGGTCGCCCTGTCCAGTCTGCGCAAGATCGCGATGCGCGCGCATGACATGGCTGATGCCGGCAGGGACCTCGCCCAGGCGGACGAGCGGGAACGCACGCAGGCCGTCGTCCACGCCAGGTTCATCCGCGACATCGGACTGGACGATGGCGAGTGAACCGCACGCAAGGGAAGGAAGCATGATGGCAACGAATATCACGCAGAAAGACGCGACGTTGCGCGAACTGATGGATTGGCTCGAAGGGTTTCGGAAGAATTGCGAGCGCAACCTGGGATCGGCGCTCGCCAAGTCCGACCCTACGTTGCATGATCATGATGTCGTCGTCGGCGTTGCGGTGTTGAAGGGCGCGGTGACGGCGGTACGACGGGTGGAACAGCAGTGTGAAAGCATGCTCGGCTACACCGGCACATCGATGCCGCTCGAAGTCCAGAATCAAAGCGAAGACGCGAGGACAGGAGCCTGACAATGCTCGACGACATCCCACGCATCACCAACCCAAGGACATGCGAGTATTGCGGACGGCTCAACATCGGCGCCAACCGATGCCCGCACGCCATCAACCCCAAGCTCGATTGTCCGAACAACAAACAAGCGAACAAAGCGCTCGCCGACAGACTCAGGAGGCTCGGACGATGAGATGGAACCCGACCATGCCCACCATGCACGCCGTCACCTACGCCGACATCACCGGTCTCGGCCTCGCCAAGACCATCGACCGGCTCCGCAACCAACACCCAGCCAACACCGATGACGGCGCACGGGCAACAACGACCAAGACCACAACGAAGACCACGGCCACGGCCAAGACCACGACACATGCGCTCGCCGACGGGAAGGCCGATTGGCTCACCGCCCGGTGCGCATGGTGCGGGCGCAAGGCTGCCGACATCGGCGGCATCATCGTCACCCACAGCCCTGACGACCTGGCGGATCAGTGCGGGCTGATCGGCTGGACCTGCGCCGACGGCATGTGGCAGTGCCCGGCCTGCATGGACGGGAGGGCACGGTGAGCGACCTGCGCCGCGAGTACGCGGCCGTGCTCCACGACCTCGACCGGCAGCTCCACCGCGTCGACCTGGTCGCGTTCCGGATCATCAGGCGTGGCCGTGCCGAAGGCCGCCGGCCGAGACCGGCGTTCGCCCCTGCACTGGTCGACCTGCCCGCGCTCGACCTCGAGGACAGCGTGCAGGAGACGATCCAAGACGTGGCCGCAGGCATCGGCCTGTGGGGCGGATGGCGCACGCTCCTGCCGCGCATGGCCAACCGCATGACCGACCTGTGCGCGCGGCACGACGCTGACAGGCGGCTCGCCGACCTGCAAGGCGAGTCGCGTCGGCTGACGGCATGGCTCGGCGCGCCAAGCCAGGACAGCCGCCCGCTGATCGGCCTGTGCCCGCAATGCCATGCTCCGGTCCAACAGCTGGGGGGCGGGGTCATCTGCCCATGCGGATGGGTGTCACCAGACCCGCGTCCGGCACGGGAGACGCTCGCCGCGGCATGGCGTCGCCTGCACGTGACGCTCACCCCGGCCGACGCGAGCAGGTGGATCCGCGACAACCTCGGCGAGACCGTCCCGCGCAACACGGTCTCGACATGGCTCAAGCGAGGACAGCTCACCGGAGCCGCGCCGTTGGGCGACGGGTACTGGCGCATCCCGGTCGCGTCCATCGCCCGCCGGGTTTCGCGACACGCGGAATCCAAGCGGCAGTAGGTTGCCACCGCTATGTGGTATACTACGTAGCAGCATCATTGTAAGAACCCCGGAGGCGGCGATAATCCTCCCCGGGGTTCTGCGTCACCGGGGGAATATGATGGCATCCCACCCCAATCCACGAAGACGCAACGGCTCCCGGCGCACCAAGCTCCGCAAGAGGGTGCTCGCCGCATACGACATCTGCTGGATCTGCGGGCGCACGGTAGACAAGACACTCCCATCTGGCCACCCGTTAAGCGGCGAAGTCGACGAGGCGATACCGGTCAGCCGCGGCGGCAGCCCACTCGAATGGGACAACCTGCGGCTCGCACACAGGATATGCAACCAGCGTCGCGGCAACCACACCATCCAATGGGCGCGCGCCAACCTGCACAAGCCAAGCGGGACAAGACAGGACACGACACAGCAGGCCAGCAGCAAGACCAACAAAAGCAGCGAATGGTAAACCACGCAAGCGGCACCGGCAAGACCATCGACGTCGCGAAACCATGCGGCTCACGACACCGTGCCGCTGCCGTGGGGTGGGCGGGTCACCCCCAGTCCGCCAGCCGTGGCCCCCCCGGTCAAAGGGCCGACACCTCCCCGCGGGCGTTGAATGGAACCTGCCAGTGAATGGAACCGGAACGGAGGCGTGATGAAGTGCAGAATCTGCGGTTCCGAATTCCGCCCGACGCAGGGCGGCGGCAGGCCGCAGAAGTACTGTTCCGCGAAATGCCGCAACAAGGCGAAAGTCATGGCGCGCAAGGGCGCCAGTGCCAAGCCGGACAGTCCGAAGCCGGAACACGATAAGACTGAAGCGCCGAAGGAACTCACCAGCGTCGAATTCAAACGCATGATGGACGACAGCCTGGAGGACGTGCTCCGCACGAACCGTGACGTGCTCGCCCACGCGTTGACCGACCCGGGCACCCCGGCGAACGCTTTGGCAGCGATCAGCCGGCAGCTCATCGCCGTGACCGAGCGGCTCGACCAGCTGGAAGGCGGCGACCCGCTGCTCGACCTGACAACGGACACCGATGAAAGCGAGGAGATGGATGCCGCAGGAACAGGGGCGGAGATTATCTGAGGTCGCCCGCGTTCTCGAGAAGCCTGACGGCATGATGTCCAGCGACTTCCACCGCATCGAACTGGTCGCCAACCGTATGGACATCCACTGGGACCCGTGGCAGCGTGGTCTCCTGTGGATCCTGTTCAGCCGTGGCGAAGACGGCCGGTATGCGTGCGGCGACGGCGGATTGACGGTCAGTTCGCCACGCCAGATCGGCAAGACCTACACGATCGGCACCGCGATGTTCGTGCGCTGTATGCTCCACCCCGGCCTGAAGGTCATCTGGACGGCGCATCACACGCGCACGACCAACGAGACGTTCGACGACATGCAGGCGTTGGCCAACTCCCCGTCGGTCGCACGCCATATCGACCATGTGCGCAAGGCCAACGGGCAGCAGGAAATCGTGTTCGCCAACGGCTCGGTCATCATGTTCGGCGCGCGCGAGAAAGGCTTCGGGCGCGGCCTGCACGGCGCTGACGTCGAAGTGTTCGACGAGGCGCAGATCCTGAGCGAGAACGCGACCGCGAACATGATCCCCGCGATGAACACGTCACCGGACCCGCTGGTCGTGTTCCTCGGCAACCCACCGAAACCCGGCGACCCATGCGACGTATTCACCGGGAAACGTCGCCTCGCACTCGACCATCACCTGACCGGAGGCGCCTACATCGAACTCGCCGCCGACCACAACGCGGACAGCGACGACCATGAGGCGTGGATGCAAGCCAACCCGTCATACCCGCTCCGCACCAAAGAGCAGGCGATCCTGCGCATGCGCCAACTCCTCCAGGAAGACAGCTTCCGACGCGAAGCCCTCGGCATCTGGGACGAAACCGGTTCAGCCGGCGTCATCAGCCGCGACACATGGGACGCGACAACAATCCTCGAGCGGCCTGACGGCGGGACGACGAGTTTCGGCGTGGACATGCCGCCCGACCGCAGCGAAATCAGCATCGGCGCATGCGCACGCTACCCGGACGGCACCGCGCACGTGGAACTCGCCGAATGCCGGTCCACCCACGAACACGGCACCATGTGGGCCGTGGACTGGCTGGCCGAACGCTGGCCACACACCGCCGCAATCGTCATCGACTCACAAAGCCCCGCACTCAGCCTCCTGCCCGACCTGCGCGCCCGACACATGAAAGTCACCGTCACCGGCACACGCGAACTCGGACAAGCCACCGGCCGCATGCTCGACATGCTCACCGCCCACACCATCACCCACCTGCCAGATACCGCGCAGCCGGCGCTCGCAGACGCGGCGCTGTCGGTGACGTTGCGTGGTATCGGGAGCGGCGGGATGACCGCGTGGCAGCGTGCCGGCAGTGATGTGGACATCAGCCCGCTGGTGGCGGTGACGCTCGCCTTGCATGGCGCGTTCACGTCGAAACGGCATCCGGGACGCCGACAGACCGTCGGCTGACCAGTATTACCAACCGGCGATGTTTCATCGACGGCGGTTCGACCTTTTTGGAGAATCTATGGTTTACCAGCTTGAATGGAAAACGGACGAGGGAAAGGACTGGCTTGCCGCGCCGCTGGCCGTCGGTAACGTCCAGGCCGCCGACAGCACGGACGTGTTCGGCGACGAGGAACTGTACTGGCTGCAGGTCCTCGCCCGCGTCTGGCATGAGCATTACGCGCGCAACATCCTGCGCGGCACGTACTACGACGGCAAGGAAGTCCTGCGCAACATCTCCGGGTCCATCCCCGAATCCATGAGCAAACAGGCAGAATGCCCGGTGGACTGGCCACGCAAGGCCGTCAGCAGCCTCGCAGACAAGAGCGTGCTCGCAGGATTCAACGTCGACCCGAACATCGACGACCCCGGTGTCGCCGACCTTGCCGACCGCGTCGGCCTGATTCCGATGATGGGGCAGGCAATCACCAGCGCGTACAAGCATTCATGCAGCTTTTTGACGGTGTATCCGGATGCGGAGACCGGCGACGTGCAGATCGTCGCGCGTGCCGCGGACTGGAGTGCCGCCGTGTGGGACCGGCGCCGCAACCGCATCCGGTGCGCGTTGACCGTGACCGAGAACAATCGTCTCGGCTGTGCGACGGCGATGACCCTCTGGCTTCCTGGACGCGCGTGGGAACTCACGTCGGACGGCACCGGCTGGAGTGCCGTGTGCACGTGGCGTGACCAGGAATGCCCGGTCGTGCCGGTCGTGCCGATAGCCTACGACCGGCAGTTGGACCGGCCGTTCGGTCGTTCGCGGATCAGCCGCACACTCATGGCATTGACCGACATGGGGTTCCGCACGATGACCGAAATGGATACGGCGGCGGCGTTCTATGCGGCGCCGCGCGTCTGGTTCCTTGGTCTCGACCCGGAAGCGTTCCAGGGCAGCAAGTGGAGCCGGCTGATGACGAGTCTGAACGCGGTAAGCCGTGACGAGGACGGGCTTGTCCCGCAGATCCAGCAGCTCCAGCAGGCGAGCATGGCACCGTATTCGTCGATGCTTGAGACGATCGCGATGATGGTGTCAAGTGCGACCGACATCCCGGCCGAAGCGTTGGGCATCCGCCTGTCGAACCCGACGAGCGTCGAAGCGATCAACGCGGCGGAACAACGGTTGAGTCGCATCGCGGAACGTCAGAACCGCGAATTCACCGGCCAACTGATGCAGCTGATGCGCATCGGCGTCTACATGCAGGGCGGATACTCCCGACTGTCTGATGTGGATCTGTCCGGGATCACGCCGGTTTGGGAGCCGGTGAACGTGAGCTCGGATGCGGCGAAGGCGGACTGGCTGACGAAGGTCGGCAGCGTGGACGAGGCGGTAGCGAAGAGCGATGTCGGCCGTCGTCACCTCGGGTTGAGCGAGGCTGAGATCAAGAGCGTGAAGGCTTGGGAATCCAAGCAGCGCGCCCAGGCGAACTATGATGCGATCCGCCAGTCAATCAACCAGCCGGAAACCAGCCAGACAACGCCATCAACAGTGGACTCTGACGTTAGCGGGACGCAACAACAGCAGTAGTGACGAGAGGGGTGTGCGATGACTGACTGGTCGAATCTGAGCCTGACCGCCAAGTCACGCAAGACCCTCGAAACCGAGCTTGACGCCGCGCGCGGCGACTACCAGAAGACCATGCAAGGCCTCGACGAGTATGCGGACACGCTCGCCGGCGAACTGTTCGACTTCGACCACCCAGACAAGTCCATCGCGTTGACCGACCAGGATTCCATCATCGACGCGGCACACAACCTTGTCGAGGTCGCACAGGAGGCGGCTGACACCCGGTACGGCGTGCAACGCCAGGCATGGCAGCAGGCCGCCGGCAAGGAATTCCCGGAGTATGCGCTCCCTGACCGTGAGGATTGGACGCGCGTCATGTGGGACGTGCAGAAAGGCTTCTCGAACACCGATTACAACGGGTTGACCTACCGTCAGGTCATGGCCGGGAAGGCACGCAGCGGCGTCTCGATCATGGACTTGCTGCCGAAAACCGCCGGCATGAGTGTTGACGACATGCAGCAGGCTTACGCGGATTTCTTTCGCAGCATGGCCATACATGCGGCGCAACGCCGGCAGATGGCGAATATTGCCAATGATCCGACCCGCCCGCGGTGGGCGCGTGTCCCGCGCGGCAGTGTGACGTGCGCATTCTGCACGATGCTCGCAGGCCGTGGATTCGTGTACATGAGCGAGGAGGCGGCCGGCGGCGGGCTCGGCAATCGGTACCACAATCATTGCGACTGCGAGCCGGTCCCGTCATGGGGCGAAGCCAAACTCAGCGGGTATGATCCAGAGAAACTGGACGCCCTGTACAAGGAGGCGGTGCGGGGTCTTCCTGCCGGCGCGTCGTACAGGGAGATTCTCGCGCGTATGCGCGCGAACGGCGATGTCGCGGACTCCACGGCCGCGCAGGCGGGCTCGGGTGGCGGCGGGAAGCCCCACAAGCCGCCCAAGGCATCGGCGGCCGCCGCTTCTTCGGAGCCGGGGAAGCCGAAGGTCCCGCATTCGCCGGGCGAGTCGCGGATACTGTCGATGCGTGGTGTGTCGGGCGTGTCTGACGGGGAGTGGCTGGAACGGCAGAAAGCCGCCGGTGTCGACCCGTCGCTCGAGGTGCTGTACCCGCACGAGACCGTGTTCCTCGAACGGTTCGAGGCGTTGGGCAATCACGTCCGGTGGATACCGCGCGACACGGAGAACCAGACCGCGACGAACGACTTCGAATGGCTGGAGGCTGGTGAACTGTGCGAACTCAAGTCCATGACGAGCACGAAATACCAGCATATTGCGAAGCGAATCAGCGAATCCGCCGCCAGCGCGATGGACAACCACGGCGTAGTGAAAGACTGCTACGTGATCGACATCGGTCATGCGCGCATGTCCGACAAGCTGGCCAGCCAGTTGGTGGCCTACAACGTGCGGCATCCTGACCAGAAGACGAGAATCCGGCGTCTATTCGTCATGGACGCTGACGGGCTGCATGAGATAGGACTCAAATGAACAAGGTCCGAAGCACCCCTCCGTTTTCCGTATTTTATTTCAATACCACAGAGGACCTCGAACCTTGTTCTACCAGTATATCACGTTTGGTGGTTTGCCTGAGTGGTCGAAGGGGCCCGGCTGTAAACCGGGTGCATGATGCCGCGCTGGTCCGAATCCAGCAGCCACCACGATTGGCCGCCTTCTGGCGGCTTTTCTTTTACCAACCCCGCAGGTTCTGCGGGGTTTCGTATTTTGGCCGGAGCCAGTGCTCTACACGCGGTTGCTCTTCTCAACCCGCCACTCACCTCCACCGCGTGTCATGGTGCGATCCCATGACCGGCCACGAAACCCGGTGCCGCACGGCTGCCGGATGGGCGCCCGCACGGGCGGCAAAACAAAAGGAAGGGGCATGAATGCCTGACAACACCGACAACACCGACAACGCGCAACAGGAGGCCACACAGGCGCAGGACGCGACGCAGCAGCAGACGTTGACGCCTGATGGTGCAGGGGAGCCGCACGGCGACCCGGCACAGGATGCGACCGACTGGAAGGCGCAGGCCCGCAAGTGGGAGAAACTCGCCAAAGCCAACCATGAGAAAGCCGAACAGGCCGACCGGCTGCGTGAGAAAGCGGAGAAAGCCGACCAATTGCAAGCCCAACTGGACAAGCTGACCGCCGCCAAGCAGTGGGAGCAGACACTATCCAAGGTCAGCAAGGACACCGGCATCCCCGTTGACGTGCTCGACCTGGTCGATGCGGACAGTGAGGACAAGCTCACGGAGGCCGCGAAAACACTCCAGGCATACGCGCAGGCCGATGGCAAGCGTGCCGGTATGGGCGACCAGTCGCGGTCGCCGGAACCACGCAGGCAGTCTGATGCTGCCGCCTTCCTCGCCAGCGTCAACAAACGCGCAGGCTACTAAAACCACACCAATCCTGATAAGGAGTCAATATCATGGCAACAACCGTAGCCACCGGAGCATTGTCCCTGCCGAAGAACCTCGCGCAGGGTCTGATCGACAAGGTCGAGACGGGTTCCGCCGTCGCCGCCCTGTCCGCCAGCAAGCCGCTCATGTTCGGCGAGACGCAGGTCGTGACGTTCACGAAGCATCCGCGCGCCGAATTCGTCGAGGAAGGCGCAGCCAAGGCGCCGGCCGACGTGGAGTTCGGCACCGTGACCGCCGTCCCGCACAAGGCGCAGGTCACCGTCCGTTTCGACGAGGAGGTGCTCTGGGCCGACGAGGACCGCAAGCTCGGCGTCTACCAGGCGATCGCCGACGCGGGCGCGACCGCGTTGAGCCGCGCCCTCGACCTCGGCGTGTTCCACCGCATCAACCCCGCGACCGGCGCGGTCATGACCGGCTGGACGAACTACCTGGCCTCCACGACGAAGAACGTGACCGACACGGGTGACGCGGACGCGGACATCGAGAAGGCCATCGGCCTCGTCCTCAACGACGGCGAAGGATACGACGTGACCGGCATCGCGTTGAGCAAGCCGGAAGCGTTCAAGCTCGCGACCACGCGCGACAAGCAGGGCCACCCCCTGTATCCGGAGCTCGGATACGGTACCGCGATCAAAGCGTTCAAGGGCACGAAGGCGAGCGTCACCACGACCGTGAACGCGCCCGAAGCGGCGACCGCGACCGGCGTGGAGGCCATCGTCGGCGACTTCACCGGCGGCATCTACTGGGGCATCCAGAAGAACCTGCCGCTCGAACTCATCTCCTACGGCGACCCCGACGGGCTCGGTGATCTGAAGCGTCACAACCAGGTCGCCTACCGGCTGGAGATGCTGTACGCATGGTACGTGGACCCGAAGCGTTTCGCGCTCGTCAAGGCCGCGGCAGGCACGGACTCCACCGGCAAGTGACAGGCGGACGATGACGGGCGACACCACCGTGTTCGCCACCGTGGATGACGTGGCCACACGGTGGCGGACACTATCGGAATCCGAAACCACACGCTGTACGGCGCTGCTCGCGGACGCGAGCGACCTGATCCGCACGTCCTGCCCCAACTGGCGGACAGCCAGCGAGACGTCACTGCGACGGGTCACATGCGCCGCGGTGATCCGCGCACTCCAATCCGGCGACATGATGGGCGTCAGCCAGACCAGCCAAACCACGGGCCCGTTCAGCGAACAGGTCACCTACGCGAATCCCGGCGGAGACCTCTATCTGACCCGAGCCGAGAAGAAGACGCTGGGCGGCGTGCAACGCGTCGCCCAGTTCGACATGGCAGGCGCATCATGATGGAACAGGTCATCGTCTACAGGCCGGACGGCACACCGGATCATGGTCTCACACGCGTCGGCGCCGTCAACGCGCTCATCGCTCCGACGACACCGACATCACAGCCTGGTGCGACCAGTGAGGGACAATCCACCGGATGCACGCTCTACATCCGGTGGAACGGGAACTGGCCGGACATCCACGCGGGTGACACGCTCGGCGTGCGCGGGCACCGGTACCGTCTCCGGCGCGAACCGGTCCAATGGGTCGACGCCAACAGCACGCCGAAAGGCACCGTCATCACCCTGGAGACACCATGAGCAACACCGTGACAGTGAAAACATTCTACGGGCCATTCGGCGAACAAGTCATGCGATCAGACGCGCTCGCCGACACGATCACAGGCAAGGCGAAGACGGCTGCGCTCCCGCACGTCCACGTGTACAAGAACACGAAGGGACGAAGGCGTGGCGCGACGTTCGTCACCAGCAGCGTGAACGAGACGCGGGACGGGCTGCTGACCCGCTCCGCCGGAAGACTGAGGTAACCTATGCCATCGCTCATTGCATGCCAGACGCCGCACGGTTTGCTCGCAAACCTGAAAACGTGGCTCGAATCAAAAGAGTCAACGACGATCACCGGGAGCCTGCTGGTCGCGGTCGACGGGCATGACCCGCCCATCGCGGAACCGAACACGACGCTCCGCGCCGTGGCCATGAGCGTCGACTACCAGCAGCCGGCCACCCCGGTTTCACTGTACGCGCGGCTCATGGTCCGCTGCTATGTCGAACACCCCGACGGATCGCACAGTTTCGACGAATTGCAGGAGCTCGCCGCGAGCGTCGCGGAGAGCATCAGCCGGTATCCGGCTTCGCACGGTGACGTGGTCACCGCCGGCGTGGACACCGGGGCGAGTATCCAGTTCGACGGCGGCCGCGTATACGCGTACATGACGCTTCTGCTGACCGTCCCGACAACGGCAAGCACATACATCTGACAAGAAGATTAGGAGATTACCATGGCTGACACCGGAACATCCGGAACCACCACATTGCAGGACACGATCGCGGCATCGCATAATTCGGCGAACGTCCGTCTTATCAAGGATTATGCAGTCTGGCTGCTGCCTGACGCGACAGGCCTGCCGACGTCCACGGCGTGGACCCCGCCGAGCGGGGTGAAACCGGTCGGCTGGAACACCGACGACGGCGCGGAACTCGCGTTCAGCGCTGGAGACAATACCGACATTAAAGGGCATACCGGTTCCGTCGTCCTGTCGGTCGGCGCACCGGGCAACTACACGCTGAAGATCCCGGCTTTGGAAATGACCAAGACGGTCGCGCAAGCCTATTTCGGCGTGACCGTCGGGGCGGACGGCGCGATCCATTCTGCCGGGAACCCGACCGGCAAATACCAGGTCGTGCTCGCCGGTATCGACCAAGCCGATCGCCCGGTCATCATCGTGCTCCGCGACGCGACCATCACCGACCGCGACAGCATCACGATCAGCGCCGGCAGCAGCATGACCATGACGATGACGTTCACCGCCCACACCGCGTCCGACGGCAAGCAGTTCGACGCCTACGGCCTGACAGTGGAGGCGTGAAATGGCGGAACCTGATTACAAGCCGGTAGAGATCCAGCTTGACGACACACCCGACCTGCCCGACGTGCATCTCGACGTGCTCGGCATGAAGCTCGACCTGCCGAACCTGAACAGCGCCGAACTGCCGCTCGAGGTCGTGCAGGCGGTTTTGCTCATCAAGAGCAAGACCGTGCTTGATGACACGACCGCGTTCCAAGCAACATCCGTGTTCCTCGCATATTTCGAGCATGAACGCCCGAACTTCTGGGCAAAACTCAAAACGACCGACCGGCCTATCGCGTGGATCAACGCGACGGTCAAGGCGTGGGCGGAGCAGTCAGGCATCGACCCAAAATCAGTGTCCTGATCGGCCTATGGGCAGGGCACCGCGAGGAGCTCACAGCTGACTGGCTGCGCGTCTGGGGCGTCACGTGGCGCCCCACCACGCTGCCAGTCATGCTTGCCGGGCAGCGCGGAAACTTCGGTGTCGGCGCCGCATGGCGCATGACGCGCGTCATATTGCGGCACAAGGATTCGGACTGTTGGCTCGCCCTGTCCGGAGCATGGTACGCGCCATCAGGCTCCGAAGAGACCATGTGGATGCAGGCCGCAGCAGATGAACGGATAACCGGACACAGCCGCAATTGGCGCCCATGGCTCGACTCGACGGGAGACCCGTTCGCACCACCCGTGGACGCCGTCCGGATTGACCGCGAACGTGCGGAAAACCGCGCGAAAGTCAGGGAACTGTTCCACTTCGAATAACCGAAAAGAGATGTAGTCTATGGCCGGAGCACAATCAGTCGGCGTCGTCTACTACCGCGTGGAACCGTCGGCGAAGGACTGGAACCAGAAACTCAACAGCCAGATCTCAGACGGTTCCGCACAGGTCGGCACGACGCAGGGCGAGAAGGCCGGCAAGGGATTCGGCACGGGATTCCTCAAAAACGCCGCATCAGGATTGGCCAAGGTCGGCAAGGCCGGGCTCGGCGTCATCACCGGCATCGGCACCGCGGTCGCCGGGCTCGCCGCCAAGGGCGGCATCAGCCGCGCATTGAACATCGAGAACGCGCAGACCAAGCTCAAAGGACTCGGACATTCGACCGAGGACATCACCGAACTGATGAACGACGCGATGGCGTCGGTCAAGGGCACGGCGTTCGGACTGGACGAGGCCGCGACCATCGCCGCTTCACTCAGCGCGTCAGGCATCAAGTCCGGGCAGGACATGACCAACACGTTGAAGACCGTGGCCGACACGGCCACCATCGCCGGCATGTCGATGACCGACGCGGGCGCGATCTTCGGCTCGGTCGCCGCCCGCGGCAAACTCCAGGGCGACGACATGCTACAGCTCACGTCGCGTGGTGTCCCGGTCCTGCAAGCCCTGTCTGACCAGCTCCACGTCAGCACGGCAGACGTGTCCGACATGGTCAGCAAAGGCAAGATTGATTTCGCAACGTTCAGCGCCGCCATGAACAATTATCTTGGCGGCGCGGCGCTCGCATCGGGCAGCACGTTCCAGGGGGCGATGGCTAACTGCAAGGCCGCCCTCTCGCGTCTTGGCGCTGCTGCCGCGACGCCGGCCCTGCAAAGCCTGAAAAGCGTTTTCACCGCGCTCACCCCGGTCATCGATGATGTCAGCAAAGCATTGACACCGGCTGTCGACGCGTTCACCGCCCGCCTCACCCCAGCAACCAAGACCGTGACCGATATGCTCGCCACGTTCGACAAGAATCTGGAAGCCGGGAAAATCAGCATTGCCGACCTCGCCACACAGGCGGCCACGCTGACCGGCGCGTTCGCCGCGCTGGCAGTGTCAGGCAAGGCCGTGCCGGCGGCGTTAAGCGGAATCGGCAGTATCAGCTCCATCATCGACGGCATCTCATTCGATGGGATCGCGTCCAAGGCCGGGACCGTGAAGACCATGCTCTCCGGCATGTTCGACCCGGAGCGAATCACGTTCGACGCCCAGCTGACAGCGTCCGGACTGTCCAAGGCCGGTGAGTCGATAGGCGGCGTGCTCAAGCAGATCGGCGACGAGTTCACGCAAACAGGCATCGGGCAGAAAATCGCTGGTTTGAACACGTCGATCACGTCTGGCGTCAAGAGCATGGCCTCAAAAGTGTCCGATGGGTTGTTCGGCGTCGCCGTGGACGTCGCCGTTTTCGGCGCTTCGATGAAAGAGCGTGCAGCCGGCGTGCTCGGTCAGGTCGCTACCACGTTCCAGTCCAATCCTGTCATTGCCGCTGTCGGCGGATTCGGTTCGAAAATCCTTGCGAAATTCAATGGCATCGGAGGCATGCTTGCGCAGGCGGCTCCGGGTGTCGCGACAGGTGTTTCCGCTGCGGTCAGTGGAATCGGCGACACAGTGTCGGCGGTATTCGGACCGATAGCGGACAAGTCCATTGGAATCTTCCGGACGATGTTCGCGCCCGGCCGTTTCATAGCCGTTCTCGGTATCGGCGGGATTGCCGCCGGGCTGATCGCGGCGCTCGGAGCGGTCAACGCGAGCATGGACGGGCAGGTTTCGGTCATGATCACCACGTTCCTGGCTGGCCTGCCCACGAAGCTCGCCGGATTGATGCAAATCGTCCAGACGCAAGTCCCGGTATGGTTGGCCGCCGGCACGCAGATGATCATGGCTTTGCTGAACGGTATCGACGCGAATCTGCCGATGCTGCTCGGTCTCGGCCAAATGGCGATCACGACGCTCGTGTCCGGACTGGCGGCGAACGCCCCACAGCTCATGCTCGGCGCGACCACACTGATCTTGGACTTGGTGCAAGGCATCGTTGACAATCTGCCGCAGCTGATTAGTGCTGGACTACAGCTGATTACGGCTCTGGGTCAGGGGTTGATTCAGGCAATCCCCGTGATTGTCGCCGCGCTACCACAGATCATTACGAGCCTCGTGCTTGGTCTTATCGCCGCATTGCCGCAGATGTTGACGACGGCCGCACAGCTGATTACCGGACTGGCCCAAGGGCTGATTGCCGCAATCCCGCGGCTTATCGCCGCTTTGCCGCAGATTATCGTCTCGCTGGTCAACGGGCTGGTATCCAACTTGCCGCAGATCATCACGGCCGGACTCATGCTTATGGCTGCGCTGCCGCTCGGGTTCCTGAGAGCACTCCCACAGATTATCGCGAGCATCCCGCAGATCGTCAACTCCATCAAGAGCGCGTTCACGAAGACCGACTGGATATCCGTCGGGAAGAACATCATCAACGGCATCAAGGACGGCATCGTGAAATTCGCGAAGAATATCGGAGACGCCGCGAAGAACGCCGCCAAGGACGCGCTCGACGCGGTCAAGGGCATGCTCGGCATCCATTCCCCGTCGCGTGTGTTCCGCGACGAGGTCGGCGTGATGGTCGGACGTGGCATGGCATTGGGCATCGACGATTCCGCGCATGTGGTCAGCCGTTCCATGGATTCGCTCGTCTCCACGATGAACCTCGACAACACGGACTGGCCGAAGACCGGCAGGCTGAACGTCACCACGGACACGTCATCGGATTCCGACAGGCTCTTGGAAAACATCGTCGGCAGGATGGATGCATTGATCGGAACCGTCGAAGAAGCATTGTCCGATGATCGACCGTTCACCCAACGTGACTTCGCGAGACTCGTAAGGAGCGTGGCATGAGGACTCTGAGCTACGTGTGCGGCACTAACGGCGAATCCATCGGGTTCGAGGGTCCCGTGTACGGGGAGACCATGCCGGCACTGCGTGGGCGCGCATGGTCGTACACGACCGGCCTTCTGAATCTGACCGGGGTGACACGCGGAACGCGCGAGCTCACGGTAACCGTCAAGGTCACGGATCTGGCGGAACTCGACCGGATGCGCCTGCTCATGGACGCGGACATGGCCAACGGAACTCCCGGCACGCTGGTCGCGGACGATGAATGGCAGGCGTCGGCGTACGTGACGAAGAGCGAGCCGCAGACCATCACGCCCCTGTACGTTTCGACCACACTGACTGTCGTCCTGTTGGATGGCGTGTGGCGGCGCGAATCGACCACGCAGTACAATCCGTCGACGCTCGCATCCTACACGGACCTCGATTACCCGTACGATTACGGGCACGACTGGTCACCGAGCCTGCTCGCCGACACCGCTTCGAACCCGGCGCTCTCGCCGATGCCGTGCCGGCTCACCGTCTACGGTCCGGCCACGGCCCCTGAGATCACGATTGGCGACAACGTGTACGCGGTGGACTGCGAGGTGCCATCCGGCGCGTATCTCGTCATCGACGGATTGAACCGCACCATCCGCCTGACCGTGAACAACGGCGACCTGGTCGACCATTTCCCGGACGGGCGCCGCGGAAGCGGGCTGGGCGGCGGCGAGTACTGCTTCCAGCCTTTGCCGGCTGGCAAGTCCGATGTTTCGTGGGTCGGCGGGTTCGGGTTCGACCTGACCGTGATCGAGGAGAGGGGTGAGCCGCCATGGTCGACCTGATAGCCACCGACGCCAACCATCGGGACCTGCGCGCCATCCGCGACTGCACCCTCGACCTCGCGTTCGGTTCGGATGAGAACGACTTCCAGCTGACCGTGCACGAACCGGACGTCAGTTTGGAGGCGGGTGCGTTCGTATACGTGGATGGCACCGAGTACGGAGGCGTCATCGACTCGACCGGCGGCAGTCTCGATGACAGCGTCCACACGATCACCTGGGAGGGGCGCACGTGGCACGGGCTGCTCGCCAGTCGTATCATCCAACCCGACTCCGGGCAGGATCACTGGACGGTGAGCGGGGACGCGACCGACTGCATCCAGCATGTCATCGACCATATCGGACTGGGTGAGGTGATGACCACGAGCCCGGCGCAGGCGAGCGGGCTCACCGTATCCTCCTTCCGGTTCGACCGATATACCGACGCATACACCGGAATCCTGAAGATGCTCGAATCGTGCGGCGGCAAGCTGTGCATGGCTTACGATTCCGGCATGCTCCGCCTGTCCGCACTGCCCGTCTCCACCTATGGGGGCGTGGACAGCGACCTGATCGACTACTCGTACGACCGTGACTGGCATCCCGTCAACCACCTGATCTGCCTCGGCACCGGCGAAGGAAAGGATAGAACCGTCGTCCACCTGTACGCCGACACGGAGGGCGCGGTGTCCGAAACACAATCAATCACCGGCTTGGACGAGGTGCAGGCCGTCTTCGATTATTCGAACGCCGACCGAGCCGAACTATTGGAGAAAGGCAGGGAGAAGCTTGATGCCCTGCAGGCGCATGGCGGCGTGGACGTGCGGATCCATGACGGTCTCGACCTCGACATCGGCGATGTCGTCGCCAGCCATGACCGTCTGTCCGGCATCGACGTGACCGCCAAGGTCACCAAGAAGATCGTCAAGCTCGCGCGCGGCGTGCTCACGGTGTCCTACGAATGCGGCACCGCCGGCGCTTCCAAGACCTCGTTGACCGGGACAGCGGAGAGCATGGCCGGAGGCCACCCCTACTACGCCGGCGAAGGCCTACGATTGACCGACTGGACGTTCAGCTCGGACGTGACCCGGAAGGACATCGATAATCTAAGCGAGCTGACCGCGGAGACGAACACGACAGCCAGCAACGCCATGCAAACCGCGCAAAACGTGCGCGCCGACATCAACGCGGCGAGCCTGACCATCGGCACCGTATCGACCGGCCGGCCGGGCTCGCAAGCGTCCGCCAGCCTATCGGGCAGCGGACTGCAACATACGCTGAACCTGACCACCCCACAAGGCGCGCAGGGCGAGCAAGGACCCCAGGGCGACAAGGGCGACACCGGCCCGACCGGCCCCCAAGGACCGCAGGGACCGACCGGCCCCGAGGGACTGCGCGGCGAGACCGGATCCCAAGGCCCGAAAGGCGACACCGGACCCCAAGGCCCGCAAGGCCCGAAAGGAGAGAAAGGCGATAGAGGCGAAACCGGACCCGCAGGCGCCGACGGCGTACAGGGCGCTCGCGGCCCGCAGGGCGTCCAAGGCCCGAAGGGCGATAAGGGTGATCCAGGCGATAGCGGCGTGACCACTCCGGTATCGGGCTTCTTCACCATGTCGGTCGATTCATCCGGCGACCTGTGGGCGTATTACGCGGACGGCGGTTCGCCGCCACCGTTCTCGTACGACTCCTCGACCGGGAATCTTTACTACGACGTACCGGAAAGCTAAGGAGACGGAATGTCGAGGATACTCATAGGCAACATCAAGGGCCCGAAGGGCGATACCGGGGCCACCGGTCCGCAGGGTCCGGCTGGCTCCCAAGGGCCGACCGGACCGGCAGGGCAGAAAGGTCCGATCGGCCCGGCCGGGGCGCGCGGCACCCGTATTTACGCGTCTACGTATAATGCGCCAGCGAACAGTACTAGTTGTTGGTGGAGCGATTTGAAGCCCGCCCCGAGTACGGCTGACCCGCCTGTTGTGGGTGATTTCGTGTTGACGGTCGCGGGTAATCTCATGCCGATTACGAGCGCGTCGGTGAACGCGTCGGTGAACGGCGGCGGCACGTATGATGTCGGCGCTATTCTCGCCACGCTCAAAGGCGATAAGGGAGACACCGGGCCGCAGGGCCCCGCCGGCTCGGTGAGCGCGTCGCAGATCTTCCTTGCAGCGCATCCGGTCGGCTCGATCTTCGAATGGAACAAAAACAGCAATCCCGGCACCACGTACGGGGGTACGTGGCAGGAGGCGGGCCGCGGCATAGACAGCGCCTACCGTTGGCTGCGCACCGCATAGCGAACGAAGCAAAGTGAAAGGAAACATCGTCATGGCAAGCGAACTCATCACCGGATTTGCCGGGGCACCCCACGTCGGCAGCGACGACATGGGAGCGTTCCAGTCGGGCATCCTCGGAGTCGGAAGCTACGTGCTGCAGACCGGCGAGCAACTGAAGGCCACGGTCGCGTCGGCGAACAAGGTCACGATCGGCACCGGCGACCTGGTCATGAATGGGAGACACGTGCGCATGGCCTCCTCCACCGACCTGACCATCCAGAACGGCACGCAGGGACAGAATCGCAACGACCTGATCGTCTGCCGATACCAGAAGGCGTCGGACGGCAAGGAGACCGCGACCCTGGTCGTCGTCAATGGCACCGCAACAACCGGCACCCCGGCGGACCCGTCCTACAACAAAACCAGCATCCTGGACGGCGCCACCACCAGCGACATGCCCCTCTACCGCATCCCCATCACCAACCTGTCCGTCGGCACGCCAGTCAAACTCTTCGACATCCTGACACCATTGAAGACCGTTGGGGATTCCGTAACCCAGATGCCCATAGTGAGGTTTGGTAGTACTCATAATTCCACCAATGATGACGGCGTGATTCATATTCAGATCGATAATCCGACGGGCCGACGCCCGGACGCCGCCTTCGTGGACCTCACGCCGTCCATCGATGATTTCCCAGGACGCATCTACGACCTCATCGTGTTCCAATGGGATGTCGCATACATCAACGTCCGGGTGCGACGCACGGACACCAACGCGTGGGCCGGACGCGGACAGGGACTCAACGTCTCCTGGATGTGCTTGTGGAGCCGGTAGCTTTCCGTAACCCTTACGGGGCCGATCACAGTCATCACGTCAACATACGGGACGGTAACAGGCGTCAGGGCCGGACGTATGATCGAGCTCTACTTCGACTGGAAATCGGCGTCCACCGACTCATGGGCAACCGGCTACTTCGGCACGCTGCCCGAAGGCTGGAGGCCACTCATGCAGGCCGTGTGCCCGTGGCACGGACGAGACGGATCCTCTCAGAGGCGAATCGTCGTGGAGCCCTTCGGTGCGATGTATTACACCAACGTGGGCGGCGCGCAGAACCCCGATCGCTTCACCGGCACCATCCACTTCATCGCATCCTAGCCGGCGGACACGGTCACTTGAACGTCATCAGGGACCGGGCGCAGCAGTATGAAACGCTACCGCCAAAACGCCGCCCAGCAGCAAGCGATGGTTTGGGACGAACCAAGCCAAACGCCTGTGCTTGTTGCGAAAAAGCGAATCTGTATGGCCTTCTCGGTTTTGCTCCATACCAGAGGCTGCCACCTCATTAATTGGTCAGCCGCCGTGGCCGCGTCATCGACAAACCGTGACACGATCACTGAATCCGGAGCACGGCCGTGATCCTGCCCGAAATAGCAGGCAAGGATGCCGAGATCGTTGAGTTTGCCGATGTACGTCCCGCACTCCATCATCTGGGTTACGGAAAGCTACCGGCTCCACAAGCACATCCAGGAGACGTTGAGTCCCTGTCCGCGTCCGGCCCACGCGTTGGTGTCCGTGCGTCGCACCCGGACGTTGATGTATGCGACATCCCATTGGAACACGATGAGGTCGTAGATGCGTCCTGGGAAATCATCGATGGACGGCGTGAGGTCCACGAAGGCGGCGTCCGGGCGTCGGCCCGTCGGATTATCGATCTGAATATGAATCACGCCGTCATCATTGGTGGAATTATGAGTACTACCAAACCTCACTATGGGCATCTGGGTTACGGAATGCTACGCCATGATGCTGTGTTCCCATGCTCGTTGTGCCTCCTTGAGCACGTTGAGGTCGGGACGCAGATAGTAGCGTGCGGTGGTCTCGATCGAGCTGTGGCCGAGCGCTCGACTGACCACGGCGACATCGACGCCCGCCGCCAGTGCGGTGGTGGCCCAGCTGTGGCGCAGGTTACGCCGCGGCACGCACGGCAGTCCATGCCGTCGGCACCAGGCGCGGTAGCGCCGGTCGACCTGCCCGGGATTGAGTCCGCCGGTCAGACGTCCTTTGCCTTTGATTTGGCGCAATCGCAGGATGGCGAACCGGGGGAGCACGACCGTGCGTCGGCTCAGCTCGGTCTTCGGTTCGACCACCAACTCGTGCCCGTTGACCCATTGGACACCGCGCCGGATGCGCACGTGCCCGCTCCTGAGGTCGATGTCATCCCATTCCAGGCCGAGCGCCTCCTCGGTCCTCAGCCCTAGGCATGCTCCGCAGATCAGCCACGCCTCCAATTCGTGGCCCCAGAATCCGCGCAGCAGGGTGCGCAGTTGCCCGGTGTCGAGGGTCGGTGGCTGGTAGTCTCCGCATCTGGGCGGCGTGACCCGGCGTGTGATATCCGTGTCGAGCAGTCCCCACTTGATGGCCTTGCGCAGCATGGCGCGCAGCACGCTCCATGCCTTACGTGCGGCTCCGCGCGATGGGATACGGGCGAGCCATGATTCGACGGTCTCCACGTCGATGTCTTCCATGTCGGTGTGGCCGAGCGCGGGCATGATGTGCCGTCGCCATGCGGATTCATAGCCGATTCTGGTGCATTCGCGCAGACATTCGATGCCTGGCAGCCAGTGATCGTCGTGGAACTCGGAAAGCAGCATTTTTACCTCGTTTCGATTCATAAAACCCACACGCCAGCGCGGCTTTGTTCGGACGCTCCATCGTGTGGGTTTTTCCAGTGGAAAGGCCATCGTATGACCCCGATCGTACAGTCGGTCATCATCTGGATCATCACCGGGCTCTTGGGGGCCGCCGTGGGTGCGGCGGTCTCGTGGTGGCGCGGTAGCCGCCGCCATGACAGGGCGCTTGAAGCGGGAGTGCGTGAGCTCTTGTTGTGCATGCTGGAACAATTGCGCGCGCAGATGGTCGCCGCTGACGGTGTCGCGGACGAGGATCTCAAGTCGCGCAGCCAGCGTATCTACGACGCCTACCACGGTCTTGACGGCAACGGGCACGGCACCGCGATCAACGACGACATCCAGCACGCTCCCATCAGACCACGCTGACTGGGACGCGTATCAGATTTGGCCACGGCATCCGGCTGTGGCCTTTTCCATAACCAGTGGAAAGGGAGGCCGCCTATTCGCGCCGGTTGAAGACCGGCGACTGGGATTACACACGCCAACCAAAGGAGAACCAATGACAGACACAACCACGGAACCGGCGCAGGGCGACAGCCTGCCGCCAGACGATATCAAGCCGGTCACGCTCGAACAAAGCGTCGAAGACATCGAAGGGAGGCGATGAACATGACGGGAAGCGTGCAGACTTTGGTGAATCGCATGACCTACTGGTGCGCGGTCGCATACCTCGGTTACGACCAGTCGCGGCGGTGGGATATCCGTTCTGGCGGATCATGCGACTGCTCCAGTCTCGTGATCCACGCGCTCAGGGAGGCCGGATTCGACACCGGCACCGCCACCTACACGGGCAACCTGTCCGCGAATCTGACGGCGCGCGGCTGGAGGCGCCTGCCCGCAGACGGGCATCCGCAGGTCGGGGACATCCTCCTCAACGACGTGCATCACGTGGCCGTCTACGTGGGCGGTGGCCGTCTCGCCCAAGCGTCGATTGACGAGCGTGGCCGCGCGTCCGGCGGCCGTCCGGGCGACCAGACCGGCCACGAAACCAACATCTCGCCGTATTATTCGTACCCTTGGAACTGCTACCTCCGCTATACATCGACTTCCGCGCCGGCACCGTCCGGCAAGCTGGCCGCGGACGGTCTCGCGGGCCGTGCGACCATCAGCCGCTGGCAGGAGATCATGGGCACGCCGGTCGACGGTGTGGTCAGCGGGCAGGTCATCCCCGACGGCCGCACCTACGGCCGCCCCAACCTCCTCAGCGTGACCTACGGCGGCCAAGGCAGTGCGCTGATCCGCGCGGTCCAGCGCGCGGTCGGCGCGAACCCGGACGGCCTGTACGGGCCGGACTCGATCCGCCGTACACAGATCCGACTGGGCGTCACCCCCGACTGCTGGTTCGGCCCCGCCACGGCGCGCGCATTGCAAAACACCCTCAACAACGGCAGATTCTAAGAGCTAAGGAGCAAGCATGGAAGACGAGTCAACCGGGTACCGCCCGGTGTTCAATGACACGGTCCGCACGATCATCTACGTGGCCGGCTTGGTCGCGTCGGTGGTCGGCCTCGCGTTCATGATGTTCGGCGACGCGCAGGTCGGCGGCTTCATCTCGACCGCGGCCGGCTTCCTCGCCAGCGGCTTCGGTGTCGCCTACAACCCCATCCGCATGAATTCATGAGCCGAACGTCACGAGAAAACAGCGAATCTGCAAGAAATTGACGCAAACCACTGTTTTCACGACACATTCGCCTAACGAAACGCCCCGCACCCTCATGATTGAGGAGTGCGGGGCGTTTTCGCGTTGTTACGTGGTCTTGCGTGGCCTACGGCGGTGCGAGTGCTCTTGCAAAACGCAAGCCGCCACATCCGTGACATGTGTTGTATCATCTATGCAACAAAACAAAAAGAGTGCCCGATGTGTGCCCTTGCCGAGCATACAGCGCCGGAACCGTTGCGAACACTGGGTTTTGAAAAGGCGCGTCGAATTCAAGTTCAACGTGTCCAAGTAACCGCCCACACCCCGCCAAAACGGCGCGATTCCAACGATTCCACCCTGCGAAACGTTGCAATCGCGCCGTTTTTGAATGCACCGGAACAGGCCGTTCCTGACACGTTCCAGGCGGTTGTCGCCATCGAATGAGTGCGTTTAGAGTGCACTTTCGAGGGCGCTCGCCGGCGCAGTCGGGCGCGACAGGTCCGGTACGTGGAACTTCTGACGGAAACGTCACAATGGCGGCAAACTCCCGGGACTTTTGGCGGGAATGGCGCCAATGGCGGTAATCTCCCGGGAATTTATGGACGAAGACGGGGTTTCGCGCTGATGCGACAATGAAAACGTTGAAATACCAACATGCTCGAAATCAGACCCCTGGGAGTTTACGCGTCAAACTGCATATAACGAGAGAAGTCCAACGCTGGGCGATGACGTCCGTTGATGATGACGTTCGTTAACGATGACGTTCGTTGACGATGACGTCCGTTAGCCATGATGACCTTCTCGATTAGTGGACAAGCATGTTCTGCGCGCGGGCCGCAGGGCATGACGGTGGCCAGTGCGACCCAGCTCATTACTGCGCTGCAGAAAGATCGGCTGACGCAATCGTCGATTGTCATCGCAGCTGGTCTCCGAGACCGGCGGACCCTCGGCTGCGCCAACATACTGAGGCTTTGCTACAGCCATACCACACCTGTGATTTCCATGATGACGGTTGCAATCGATTCGCTGCCTGTAAACAAATCGTTGCGCTCCTCATTTCGAGGCACAACGCGCGGTTCGTGCATGACCTGCTGCGAAATCTGGGTTCATGCCGCCGCACAGTTGCTACGTTCACTAGAACTCGCCGTGGTTTCCTTTCCTTTTTGGTGGGGAGCAGGGCGGAGGAGGACGGGTGTCATTCTTGTTTTGGTGTTCTCGCAGCAACGATTCCGCTATTCATAGTTGGCCGGCAAGCGCTCAACTCCGCCGTGGTGCGACTGTCGTGTTGCACGGCAGGCGGTTACCGGGCGGTGGCGGGGAGAGAGCGTAGACTATCTCGCACCGATTCCTGCCAGTCTCCCGCGCGCGGCAACAATCTCCCATCCGCCTTGTCAACTTTGGCTTGTAGCGACGAAAACGGCTCCACCCGCGCGTCATCGGTGCGGATACCGTTATTGTAGAAAGGCATGAATGAATCCCCCGTGGCGACACCAACCACGGGGACATAATTCAGCGTGCGTACTGCAGACGAACGGAGGCGACTATGGCGGTTTTCCCGCATCGAAGCGGGCAGAGCGATCATCCGCTCCGCCGCAATGCCAGGGTTCTTCTCGCGGCGTTGGCATGTATCGCGCTGATTTTCGGGTTCTTCTCCATCCAGCAGCATCGTGCGGATATGCGAGCGACAACCCGAGCTGTATCCGGGTCATCCACTACTGTCGTACACCGCAAAGTTCCCGCCCCCGACGGTACTCATACACTGAACAGATCAGCAGTACCGGCGATTAACGCATCCCCTGGCACACATACCAACGCCCAGAACAAGGGCACGACCGTCGATTGGCGTGCCGCATCTGGCGGGGCGCAGCCGAAACTGTCCGAATACAAGAACCTGAGCATCACGGTCGATTTGTCCGCCCAACGGGTGTACGTGTGCTCCAACGGCAAGACTATTTACACGATGATTGCCAGCACGGGGCTCAACGACAGCACTCCACACGGGGATTTCACCATCAACGGCCGGGGCGACCATTTCTACAACCCCTCCGATGGCTGGGGCGCGGACTATTGGGTGTCCTTCCGCAACAACGTCTTCCTGTTCCACACCGTGCCCACCAAGCAGGATGCGGGGACGTATGTGGTCAGCGAGGCGGTGAAACTCGGGCATCCGGCATCGCACGGTTGCGTGCGTCTGACCTTGTCTGACGCGAAGTGGTTCTACGATCAGGTTCCTGACGGCACGCCCGTGCATATCAGCTGACGTGTCTGATGGGCGACGGGCACCGTCTGGTGACGCTGTCCGGTGATGCTGTCAGATGGACACCGTCTGCCGGACGCTGCAGTCTGCGGAACACTATCTGACGGTGCCGCCACATGGACGATAAACACCGTCTGATAACACCCCCGATAAACACCGTCTGATCGACGCGCGGTGAATTGTCGGTGTCATTTGTTCTCGCCCCGCGGATTCGTCGGCATGGTCCCGGGATGTTGCGATAGCGTAGTATCAGGAATTGGCCGCGTGGTCGCGGTCTGGACGCATTGTTCGGAAAGGAGCGCCTATGGGGATGCCGCTTGATTTGTATGTGATCCGGCACGGAGAATCCGAGGCGAATGTCATCATCAAGGCCGGCGAGCAGGGCGATACCTCCCTGTACACGCAGGATAACGTGACGGTGCCGGATCGTTCGTGGCGTTTGACGGCGACCGGCCGTCGCCAGGCTGATTGCATCGGCCGCTGGCTTGTCTCCCAGCAGCAGCTATTCGACCGCTATCTGGTCTCGCCGTACGTCCGCGCCCGCGAAACGGCCGCCACCATGGCCTTGCCCAAGGCGAAATGGGAGGAGACCCGGGTGCTGCGTGAGCGGTCGTGGGGTGAAATCAACACCATCACGCAAGATGAATTCAAAACCAATTACGAGCGCAACTGGTTGTTCAAACGCACCGACCCGCTGTATTGGCGTCCGCCGGCAGGCGAATCGATTGCCGATGTCGCCGAAGACCGTGTGCACAACCTGCTCACCTCGCTCGACCGCCGGTCCGAGTCGGAATCGGTGGTCGTGGTCACGCATGGCGATTTCATGCTGGCGATGATGCTCACCCTCGAGGACCTCTCCGACGAGGAGTTCATGCACCGCGCGGACAGCGACGATTGGAAGATCACAAACTGCACGTGCCTGCATTATTCCCGCCGCGACCCGCACACCGGCCGCACGACCGAACGGCTGCGCTGGGAACAGACCGCCCGCCCGGTGCTCGACGAGCAGACCGGCCGTTGGGAGGTTGAAGTGGAACCGTGGCGCGAGTTCCAGCGCCCGCTGCTGTCGAATGGCGATCTGGTTGATGTCGTGCATTCGGTTGACCCGCATCTGACGCAATACACCAAGTGACACCCGTATTGCCGCCCGATGCGTCCCGACTGCCGGCACCCAGACGACGAGAGTGCGACACGCCTGAAAATCCGCGGGTTTTGAGGTCTTGTCGTCTCTCGTGACATCGACACCGCTACCATTGTGCAAGGCGTCGGCGCGCCATGTGCGTCCGGCGAATTCCAAGAAGACAAAGGAGCAGTAGATGAGTAGCGGCTTGTTCACATGGAAACTGCATGGTGACGGCAAGACCTTGAAACCCGGGGAGGTGGTCGAACCCGACGAGCGCCTGTCTTGGCCGCGCACCGCAGGTATCGGCGCCCAGCATGTCATCGCGATGTTCGGCGCGACCTTCCTGGTTCCGATTCTCACCGGCTTCGACCCGTCGACGACCCTGTTCTTCACCGCCATGTCGACGGCACTGTTCCTGCTCATCAACAAGAACAAGCTGCCAAGCTACCTCGGTAGCTCCTTCGGCTTCATCGCCCCGATTGCGGCGGTCGCCTCGGCCCACAAGGGCATCGCGGTCGCAAGCTTCGGCATCATGGTCACCGGTCTGCTGCTCGCCTTGGTGGGCGTGCTTGTCCATTTCGCCGGCGCCAAGTGGATTGACAAGATCATGCCTCCGGTGGTCAACGGCGCGATTGTGGCGATCATCGGCTTCAACCTCGCCCCGTCGGTGTGGACGAACTTCAAGAAGGCCCCGGACACGGCTGTGGTGACGCTGGTTGCCGTCCTGCTGATCGGCGTGTTGTTCCGCGGCTTGATCGGGCGTCTGAACATCCTGCTGGGCGTACTGGTCGGCTATGCGTACGCGTGCGCCCGCGGCCAGGTCGATTTCAAGGCAGTGGAAAGCGCTGCCTGGGTCGGTTTGCCGCAGTTCCATCTGCCGCAGGTCGATTTCTCGATTCTCGCGATGTTCATTCCGGTCGTGCTCGTGCTGGTCGCCGAGAACGTGGGCCACGTCAAGTCCGTGGCACAGATGACCGGCCGCGATTATGACAACCAGATTGGCACCGCGCTCATGGCCGACGGTATCGGCACCGCGATTGCCGGCTTCGGCGGCGGCTCCGGCACGACTACGTACGGCGAGAACATCGGCGTCATGGCTTCCACGAAGGTGTATTCGACGGCCGCCTACTGGTGTGCGGCGGCGTTCGCCTTGATTTTGAGCCTGTGCCCGAAGTTCGGTGCCGTGATCAACACCATTCCCGCCGGCGTGCTCGGCGGCGTGACCACCTTGCTGTATGGCATGATCGGCATGATCGGCGTGCGCATCTGGGTGGACAACCATGTCAACTTCGACAAGCCGGTCAACGTGATGACCGCGGCCGTCACGATGATTATCGGTATCACCGACTTCACCTTCGCGGTCAGCGGCGTGCAGTTCAACGGCATCGCCATCGGCACGATCGTCGTGCTCGTCATGTACCACGGCCTCAAGGCCATCGGCAAGGCGACCGGCACAATCGCCAAGGACGATCCGGATGTGCTGTGATTGAATGACCATGACGCTGCTCGGCGGGTACATGAATTCGCCGGATGGCATCCCTACTGTTTTGGGCCGCATCCCGTATTCCGGGGTGCGGCCCAAAACGTTGTATCGCCCGGTTTGCCCGGTACTCGAGTTGATGCGGTTCCTGCCTGCCGACTTACCTGACTGTTGACATTCACTCGGCAAGCAAATCGTCACCGCTTCTTCCCACGCTCGACCACGGGCTTGTCGCGATACTGGTCATCGGCCGTGAAACAGGTGCGATACACCATCACCATGATCAGGGTGTCAGCAAGCAAAGTGAGCGCGGCGATGGAGGCGAGAATCACGAACTGGTATTTCGCCGCGTTGAGCGGGTCACCGCCCGCGATGACCTGGCCGGCCATCATGCCCGGGATGGTCACGATGCCGCTTGAGGCGAGCGACGCCGTGGTCGGCAGCAAGCCGAGGCGGATCGAGGAAATCACCGATGGCCGTGCGGCCTCCCAGCGTGTCGCGCCTAACGCCAGCAGCGTGTCGACCTCGTCCCGCCGTTCCTTCATGCTTTCATAAAAGCGGCTCAGCCCTACGGCCAGCGCGGAAACCGTATTGCCCAACAGCATGCCGGTCAGTGGCACTACCAGCTGTGGCGCATACCACGGGTGGGGGCGTACGACCAGTTCCGTGACCATCGAAATCATGAGCAGCATGGTGATGACCAAGGTCAGCAGCACCGGGCCCGCAAGCCCCTTCGGCACGCCTTTGGCGCGTGACAGGGTGATTTGCACGGCCGCCACTAGCATGACGGCGACCAAGGCGAGTACCAGCCACGGGTTGCCGGATTTGATGACATAGCCCATGATGAGGCCCATCGCGCACAGTTGGATGAGCGCGCGGCATGCGGACCACAGAAGCGTTTTGCCGATGCCCAGATGCATGAGCCATGACAGCCCGGAGGCGACCATCACCATCGCGAGTGCGATGAGCAGGCCCCAGATGTCGATGGGGTAGGAGGTGCCCGATGTCGTCTGCGTGGCTGTTTGTGCCACGGTTTGAGTGACGTGGGGTGTGTTCCCCGGGAGAGTTGCCCATGCCGAAGCCAGATTGATCGTGTTCATCGCAGTCCTCCTTCGTCGAGGGTGACGGTTCGGGTGGCGACCCCGTCCGGCGGGCGGTGCCGGATGCGGATTACCGCCATGCCGCGTTGTGCGGCGTCGCTGAGGATGGCGGCGACTTTTGCCGCGTTGTCATCGTCGAGCCCGGCATCGACCTCGTCGGCGAGCAGCAGTTTCGGATCTGTCAGCAGCGTGCGCGCGAGACTCACGCGTGCCGCCTGCCCTCCTGACAGGTCGTGCGGCGCCCTGCCAAGATTGATATCTTCGCAGCCGATGGCGTCGAGGGTGGCGCGAATTTTGTCATCTGGCAGCATATCGACGCCGTTGTGCACCGCGCCCCAGATGCCGCTGCGATGCCGTTTGCCGCGGGTACGGGCGTGGGCTTGGGGGTCAGCAGGGTGATTCGTGTCAGACGAGCTGTCATCCTGCTCGTTGCGGATCGCCAGGGTCCACGGCAAACGAATGACCTCGGCCACGTTGTCTCCGATCAGCACCGGCTTCTGCGGCAGATAGGCGACGCTACACCGCCACTGCTGCGGTGTGAATTCCGTCGATGGACGGCCATCGAGGAACATGGTGCCGCTGGCATGGGGATTGAGCCGTGCGAATGCGGTGAGCAGGC
This sequence comes from Bifidobacterium thermacidophilum subsp. thermacidophilum DSM 15837, assembly GCF_000426425.1. NCBI lineage: Bacteria > Bacillati > Actinomycetota > Actinomycetes > Bifidobacteriales > Bifidobacteriaceae > Bifidobacterium > Bifidobacterium thermacidophilum. Next base: position 110,079 of record NZ_AUFI01000008.1, on the reverse strand, counting down.
TGCTTTTCCCTGTGCCTGACGGGCCGACCAGGTCGACGATCTCGCCGGCGTCGATGTCGAAGGACAGCCCTTTGAAAATGGTTTTCTCGCCGTCCTGCGAGGGGACGGTGCACGTCATGTCGCGTGCGCTGAACAGATGCGTACTCATGGTTACAGGCTATCGCGTCTGCAAGTGCAGTGTTGGGCAATCGGACGGTGTTTCGCCGCTTGCCGACATTGTCGAGGTCGTCGATGCGGCCGAGAGACACGGTTGCCGTAGATATCGCCGTATCGATGGTCAGCCTTATACCATATCGTCCTTCGTTTCAGCTGGGCGTTTCGCTGTTCCTTGCCGGTCGGTAGGCTGGGAATATGGCTTTGTTTGATGATTTCGGCATGATGTTCGGCTTCCCCGGCGATTCCGGACGTAAGGACGACGACCCCGAGGTCGTTGACGTTCAGGTCGACGGGGATGCGCAGGGCGGTGGGAACGCCCAGGCGCCGCATGGGAATACGTCGGTGCCCCGGCTTGGCCGCCGCGCGGCGAAACGGCCGAAAGTGCGCAGGCACAACGGTTCGACAATCGCCCTTGGCATCATCGCTGTCATCGTCGTGATCGTCGGATTGTTCTTCGGTTTGGCCCGGTTCATCACGGATGTCATGTGGTTCGACCAACTCGGCTTCCAACGTGTGATCTGGACGCAGCTCGGTGTGAAAGTGGGCTTGTGGGCCGCCTATGCGCTGCTCATGGCATTGGTCAGCTTCATTGCCGCAGTGCTCGCCATCCGCACGCGTCCTAGCGGTGCTGACGGCTCCACGGTACGAATCAACGGCGGTGTCATCGAAATCGGCAAAGGGGTGAGTACCTGTACCGCAACGCGTGTCGCAGTCGTGGTCTCCCTGATTGTGGGCATCACGTTCGGCTCGCAGTTCAACTCGAACTGGTCGCAGATTCTGCTCATGTTCAACGCGCAGCGCTTCGGCACCAAAGACCCGCAATTCGGCATCGACAACGGTTTCTACGTCTTCGTGCTCCCAGGCTTGAGACTTGTGATGTCCGCCGTCGCGATGCTGCTGCTCGTGGGAATCATCTTTTCCGTGGTCACGCACGCGCTGGTCGGCGGCATCAGACTGACCATGCCGGTCAAAGGCCACGGCCTGTTCGCCATCACCAAGCATGCGCGCCGGCAGATCAGTGTGTGGCTCATGCTCAACATGCTCGTGTGGGCCGTGAATCAGGTGTTTGGCGTGTTCTCCAGCCTCACCGCACAAGGTGACCGGATCACCGGCGCTACGTACACCACCGTCCATGCCACGATTCCCGTCACCTTCATCATGGCGGCGTTAACGGCCATACTCGGCGTAGTGCTGGGCATCTGGCTTATGCGTTCGCACCAGCTCGAGGGGCCTGCACCGGTCGGTGTACGTGCTCGGGCGGCGCTCAAGGCATGGCGTGTCCCGGTGATTGCAGTCGCTTCGACTTTGGTCATCTCGCTTGTGCTGACCGGTGTCTGGCCGGCGGTGATGCAGCGCTTCCGCGTCAACCCGAACGCGCAGGAGGCGGAATCCTCGTACATCCAGCGCAACATCAACGCCACCAAGCAGGCGTACGGGCTTGACGGTATCAAGGTCGAACAGTATGCGGCGACCACGGAAGGCAAATCCGGCGCACTGAGCTCCGACGCGGAAAGCACCGCGCAGATCCGTCTGCTGGACCCTCAAATCGTCTCGCCGACCTTCAAGCAGCTGCAACAGTCCAAGCAGTATTACACCTTCGCCGACACACTGGCAGTGGACAAATACACCATTGACGGCACCAGCCAGGACACGGTGATCGCCGCCCGCGAGCTCAATCTTGACGGCAACGACAACCGCAACTGGGTCAACGACCATACGGTGTACACGCATGGTTACGGTGTGGTCGCGGCCTACGGCAACAAGGTCACGGCGGACGGCCAGCCGAAATTCTTCGAATCCGGCATCCCCACCCAGGGCAAGCTCACCGAGTCGGAGCATTACGAGCCGCGCATCTACTTCTCGCCGAACGCGCCCGAATACTCGATTGTCGGCGCGCCCGAAGGCACCACATCGTGGGAGTTCGACTATCCGACCGGTTCGAAGGGCGCGACCAACACCTTCGACGGCAATGGCGGTCCGCGTGTCGGCAACATCTTCATGCGCGTGCTGTATGCGATTCGTTTCGGTTCCGACCAGATTCTGTTCTCCGACCGTGTCAACTCCCAGTCGCAGATCCTGTACAACCGCAGCCCCAAGGAGCGTGTGGCCGCGGTGGCGCCGTACCTGACGTTGGACGGGCGCGTCTACCCGGCAGTCGTCGACGGGCGTGTCAAATGGATTGTGGACGGGTACACCACATCCGATGCCTACCCGTATTCGCAGATGACCGATCTGGGCGCGGCGACCCAGGATTCGACAACCCGCACTTCGCAGACCGTGCAGGGGCTGGGGTCGCAGAACGCCAATTACATCAGGAATTCTGTGAAGGCCACTGTTGACGCTTACGACGGCTCGGTCACTCTGTACGCGTGGAATCCGAACGACCCGGTGCTCAAGGCCTGGCAACAGATCTTCCCAGGCAACTACCATCAAATCTCCGAGATCTCCGGCGATTTGATGAGCCATTTGCGCTATCCGGAAAGCCTGTTCAAGGTCCAGCGCCAATTGCTGACCAAATACCATGTGGACAGCGCGAGCCAGTTCTTCTCCGGTGAGGATTTCTGGCAGTCGCCGGTCGACCCGACCGAATCACAGCAGGCTCAGAAGGAGGACGTGCTCCAGCCGCCCTACTATCTGACTTTGCAGACCGGAGGGTCCAAAGCGCCGGTGTTCTCATTGACATCTTCGTTCATCCCGGCGGGCTCCTCGACCTCCACACGTGAGATCCTCACCGGTTTCCTCTCCGTGGACTCCGATGCAGGCACTACCGCCGGCAAGATCGGGGCGAACTACGGCACCATCAGATTGCAGGAACTGCCCAAGGATTCGAACGTCCCCGGGCCCGGCCAGGCGCAGAACAACTTCAACGCGGATGCCGATGTATCCAAGGAACTCAACCTGCTTGAATCCGGCTCTACCACCGTCAAACGCGGCAACCTGCTCACCTTGCCGCTCGGTGGCGGACTCGTGTACGTCGAACCCGTGTACGTGCAGTCGAGCGGTTCGACGCAGTTCCCGTTGCTCAAGAAGGTGCTCGTCGCGTTCGGCGACCAGGTCGGATTCGCCGACACACTCGATCAGGCGCTCGACCAAGTGTTCGGAGGCAATTCAGGCGCGGATGCGGGCGATGTCGACAATCGCGCGGCGTCGGACGGCAGGGCAGCCGGCTCGGCAGGGTCGTCGGAATCGTCTGGTTCCTCCGGAGCAGACAGCGGGGAATCCAGCGGTACGTCAGGAACGACAGGCCAGTCCTCATCGAGTGGTTCACAGAGCGAGGCACTGAAGTCTGCGCTTGCCGATGCCGCGCAGGCGATGAAGGATTCTGACGCCGCGATGAAATCCGGCGACTGGGCTGCGTACGGTAAGGCACAGCAGCAGTTGGAGGACGCCATCAACAAGGCCATCGAGGAGGAGAATAAGACCTCGGCCAGCAAGTAGTCGTCGCAAGCTGTGACGGCCGTCTCGGCCCCGCCGTACGCATCAGTGCGGCGGGGCCGATGCATTCCGCCCGTCATTGTGTGAGGATTGGCTCACACAACGACCGGTTGGGCAGTCTGCCCCGATCGCGTGTTTAGCGATGAGAGAGTCTTTTGCGACGCAAATGAACCGTCAGCGTCGGCAAACGGCACGAGGTGTCCGTTGTCAGCGTCTACACAAGCTTCTACCAACCCTGACGGCGGTCTCAGCGTCGGCAGAAGCTTGTGTGGTTCGGGTTCGGCAGTGGGTGCATTCGCCGATGTCGCAGCGATACCCGGCGCGGTCACAGCTGGTCGGCGTCCGGGTCCTCATCCTCGTCCGCGGGGCCGAGCAGCACTCGCTCCGTCAAGGACACCGCGATGAGCAACACGCAGGTCAGCACGATGATCATGAATGTAGCCGAGAAAATGAGCGGCATGCGGAAGGAGTTGTACGCCGCCTGCAGCCAGATGCCGAGCCCTCGTCGCGCCCCCAGGTATTCCGCCGTGGCGGCGGTTGCGAATGTGTAGGCGGCACTGATGCGGATGCCGCCGAAAATCTGCCGTGCCGCGACGCGCAGCTTCACATGCCACAGCGTCCACACCGGGGTGGCCCCGCAGGTCAGCGCGACATCGACGTAGTAGCGCGGCACGTCCCTGAGCCCGCGGATGGTCTGCACGGCGATGGGGAACAACCCGAATACGGCGACGATTACGATTTTCCCGCTCGTTTCGAAGCCGAACCAAATCAGGAACAGCGGGGCGATGGAAATCAGCGGCATGGTCTGTGCGGCGTACAGCAGCGGAAACAGCGCAGCATCCAAGGTTTTCGAAGCGTAACAGCCGACCCCCACCATAATGCCCGCCGCCACGGCGAACAGGAAACCGATCGCGCCCTCCTCAAGGGTCGTCAAGGTTGCCGGCCACAAGGTCGGCCATGTTTCCACCGTCGCATCCACGATTTGCGTGGGGGAGGGCATGACGGTCTGCGGTACATGCGCGGCCTCGACCCATACCTGCCATATCACGAGAATTGCCAGCACCGCCGCGAACGTGGGCAGCCATCGCAGGTATCGGCGGGAGGGATGGGATTGACGTGATTGACGAGCCATAATCACCTTGCTTTCCGCGCCAGGGACGCACACGCCGCCGGGGAACGCAGTAAGGTGAGGAGCCCGCGTGCCGGACGGCCGGAAGAATCGTTGCTAATTCCATTATCACGAACCCGCAGACCGCAGACGAATTCGCCGGGTTTGTCGCCGTTGCGGCCCGAGGAGTGGCACAATGGAACGTATCTTGGCGGGATGGGAGAGCAGAATGCCGCAGCATAGGGCGGATATCAGGGCAGATGGCAGCACATACACGCGGGCCGGTAGTCCCCAGCGAGGCAGACGGATTGTCGTGTCCGTCATTGTGATGCTCGTCGTCGTGGCATTGGTCGCAGGGGCGTGTCTGTGGGTGAGATGCGCGCGCAGGGGGCAAGCCGGCGACATCGGCGCCACCCCAGCCGTGAACCTGCCTTCTTCCTCGCCGACATTCACCAGCAGCGTGGACGCAAACGGCAATGGCGTGGACGATTACACGGATATCGTCCACGGTGCCCGCAAAGACGCTGAGGCGATGCCGACCTACGATACGGGCTACTATCAGGGCGGGTATCCGCCGTCCGACCGTGGCGCCTGTACCGATGTCGTCTGGCGGGCGTTCGCCAACGCCGGGTACGACCTCAAAGCCATGGTCGACGCCGACATCGCTGCCCGACCGCAGGCTTACCCGCGTGTGATTTCCAAGCCCGACCCGAATATCGATTTCCGTCGTACCGGCGTGCTTGACGTCTTTTTCAGCACCTACGGCGTGACGCTCGGCACGGATATTCACGGCAATGACTGGGAACAAGGTGACATCGTCGTCTTCGAACATACCCGGCACATCGGCATCGTCTCTGACCGGCGCGACAAGCAAGGTATGCCGCTGATCATTCACAACATGGGACAGAAACAGCGGGAGAACGATTATCTCGCGTTCCGCACGCATATGGAGGTCACTGGGCATTACCGGTTCGATGCCTCGCGCGTCCCACAATCGGTGATCAAAACCTGGTCCGGGCCGTTGCCGCGGTGAACCGTTCCTGACGGCGATGGCTGGAAGAAAGCGACCGGAATATTGCCGAGAATGATGATTGCGTAGCAAGCGGAGCCAACACACCTACCACCGCCGTCTGCCGCGTCCGGTCCGCAACAGGCAATCGCCCGCTCACAAGGATGACCACGGCTGAAGATATCCTTGACATCGCTTGCGTGCCCATGTGTGGCAAACCATCCGGCCGTGGTCAACGCGCATGACATCATGACGGCCGGGCGGGGACATGGGGCAGGCGGGGCCGGCCCTCACGTTCGTTCTCTGCCGAATCCGCCCGAATCCAGAGAACGGAACATGTCATGATCCAGGACATCATATGAGCCATCTGCCACAGGCTGCCCGTGCACGGCAGCGCACCACAACATCCATCATCAGCCGCATTCGTGCAGGATTCGCCGCCACGCTTGCCATCGCCGTAATCGCGTCCCTCGGCGCGTGTGGCACCGCCGGAACATCCGCGAACGGACTGACCAAAACCACCTTCATGCTCTCGTGGGCGCCCGACACCAACCATATCGGCGTGTATGTGGCCAAACACAACGGGTATTTCAAACGAGCCGGTCTAGCCGTCGATATCGTCGCCGTCGCCCAGGCAGGCGCCGAACAGTCGGTCAACAACGGTGTCGCGGATTTCGCCCTGTCCAATCTCACCAATGTCTCCACCTACAGCCTCAAAGGCGCCACGCTCAAGCAGGTGCTGCAAGTGCAGCGCAAGCCGAGCGCCATCTGGTGTTCTCTGGCTTCGAACACGTCCATCACCCGCCCGCGGGATTTCGACGGGAAAACCTTCGCCACCTTCGGCTCGAACGAATCCGACGCGGTCATCAAGCAGATGATTAAAACCGATGGCGGCAAAGGGCAATTCGACAAGGTGACGGTCGGCACGTCCACATTCCAGACCCTGTCCAGCGGCAAAGCGGATTTCGGCGGGTTCTACGCGACTTGGGAAGGCGTTCAGGCCGATATGTACGGCCCGAAGCTCAACTGCTTCACCGAGCCTGACTACGGGGTGCCCGGCAATGCGGACTCCATCGGCATCATCACCAATAGCAAGACCATCAAGAACAATCCGAAACTGGTCAAAGCCTTCACCCAGGCCGCACAGCAAGGGTACGAATACGCGTACGCGCATCCCGACAAGGCGGCGCAGATCCTCGTGGACGAAGCCCCGGAAGCCAATCTCAAACTCGCCTTTGTCAAACGCAGTATGCATGTCATCGTAGACGGCCAGTATTGGGGCAACCCGAAGGACATCGCCTCAGACAAACTCGTCTTCGGCACCAACGACACCGTCTCCACGCAGCAGTATTTCGACTTCCTTGCGAACGCCGGCGCCTACACGGACGCCTCCGGCAAGGTGGTACGCACTGCTCCGAAGGCCAAGAATCTCGTCACCGACCGTTTCCTCGCGCAATAATCACGCCCCTGACGGCGCGTGTTGGCCGGATTGTCCTGTCCATCGGTTGGAATTTGTCCAGCGCGCGATATCATGGGGATTGACGCCATGTGATTCGTGCGGGTAGGATGCCCGCCGAACAGTCGAGGGAGAAAAGATCATGGATCCGCAGAACCAGACGGGTGACACTGGTGACACCGCTGAGGCAGGGGCTGCCGGCGATTCGCAGGACATCACCGCACCCATCATCTTGGACGCTGACACCGGCACCGATGACGCGCTCGCCATCGGCCTGCTGATGGCGTATGCGCCTGAGCGGCTGGTATCGGTCGTCGCCACGTATGGCAATGTCATCCAGTCGGTGGCGCAGCAGAACGCGCGTGACGTGCTCAACCTCCTTGGCGGTTCGAAGATTCCGGTGCTGGACGGGTGCCGTTGCCCTTCATGGGCGGAAGGATTCGCCGCGGACAAGGCCTGCGCCCATTTCCATGGAGACAACGGCATCGCCGACTTGAATATCGACGATTACGCGCGCATGGAGACCACGGCAGGCGGCACCGCGTCCGTGCTGTACAACGGCGCGGTCTACGACTTCTCCTCGAACAACATCGATTTCACCGCCGCCGGGACCGTCTCCGCCGGTATATTCGGCGACAATCAGAAGGAAGCGAAGAAGAAGCAGCGGCAGGCATCATGGCAGGACGAGGCGCTGTCGGTGCAATCCGCCCAGCCTGACGTGCGGGCGAAACTGTCATCCCCGATTATTTCGATTGGCGGATATCTGCCCAAGCAACCCGTCGACACCTCGGGGCCGCAGCGTGGACGGAACATGCTTGGCGCACTTGCCGACGAATATGGCAAGGTCGAGATGGGGGTTATGCCGGGCGACACTGCGGGTGTCAAAGCGATTATCGACGGTGTCCGTCAGTGGGGCAAGAACCTGACCGTGATTTCGACCGGCCCACTGACCGACATCGCCGCCGCCATCACTCTCGCCCCTGATATCGCGCCCCAATTGCGGCTCGTGATGATGGGCGGGGCCCTGACCCAGCAGGGCAATTGCTTCGATATGGTCAGCGAAACCAACATCATGCAGGACCCCGAGTCTGCCAATCTGGTATTGCGCTCCCAGGCGGATGTGACGATGATCGGCCTGGATGTCACCCATCGGTGCCTGCTGTCGTCGGAGCTGACTGAGCCGTGGTCTCAGATCGATGGCGGTGTCGGCGGGTTCTTCGCCGATCTCGCCTCCTTCATGATCAAAGCGAACAAGGAAGCCGACCCAGCATTCTCCGTCGGCGCGCCTGTACATGACCCACTCGCTGTGGCGGCCGCGCTTGATCCGACGCTTGTACAGACTTTCGATATCGCGCTGCGGGTCGATTTGGCGACCGGTGACCGCCAGGGTGTGCGCGGCCGTACCATCGGCGATATGACGCGTCTCAACGATCCGACGGCGTCGTGCACGCATGTGGCGATCGCCGTGGATTCCATGAGGTTCCTCAACATGTTCACCGACGGCATTTCCGCGTTGTCCCAGCGTTTGGCAAAGTAACGGCGCTCAGTCGCGAATTGCAAGTCGCATGTCGTGCGGGTTGCGGGTCGCGTAGCGGTGTGTTGTCGGCGGCCCTGCGTCTCGGCGGTCATGCCGTCATGATGGAATATCGTCGAACCGAATCCGGCGTCGGATACGACGGCATACGGGCATCAGGGAGGCAATGTGAACGGCGAACGGTCCGCTGAGCATCAACCGGTCACCATCCGCGACGCGCGGGAGAGCGACCTTCAGGCGATTACCGATATATACAATCAAGCGGTGGTCGCCGGCGGTTCGACCGCTGATCTGGTGCCACGCACCCTCGAGCAGCGCAGGCAGTGGGTGGATTCGCACCAGCCGCGTGACCGCTACCCGGTGGTCGTGCTTGAAGATGCATCCGAGCGTGTCGTGGCCTTCGGGTCGCTGTCGAAATTCCATCCGCGCGAAGCGTACGACGGCGTGGTGGAACTCAGCTATTACGTCGATGAGCGGGCCCGCCACCGTGGGTACGGGACGGCTGTGGTCGCATGGCTGCTCGACGCGGCGCGTACGCGCGGTTACCGCATCGCGACCGCCCTGATTTTCGCGTCGAACGCGGGCTCAGTCGCGCTGATGAACCATTTCGGGTTCGAACGGTACGGTTTTCTGCCCCGTGCATGTTTCGACGGCACGCGGTATCTTGATATGTCCTACTGGTGGTTGCCGCTGGACAACGACTGAAATACCAGGCATCATGAATGTTCGGCCGTCGCGGATCGCAGGCTGGTGCCGCGCAGGCGAGTCAGCCGTGGCGGTTAGGATTGGCCATTCTGGTAGCGAATGATTGCATGATGAGCCGCGCCCGGTATGCGGCGGGCGGCGGCGATGAGGGAGAGGAACGGCATGGTCTCTGATTTCTGGCTGGTGGTAGGTTTGGGCAACCCGGGCAAGCAATACGAGGGCACCCGGCACAATATGGGATTCATGGCGGCGGATGTCCTGGCCGAACGCTGGTCGGTGAACTTCAGTGACCATAAGGGCATCGCGATGCTCGGCAAGGGCGTAATGAACCTGCAAGGCAAGTCGATCAAGTTCTTCCTCGCCAAACCACTCACATACATGAACGAATCGGGTACTGCGGTGGCATCCATCAGCTCCTACTATCAGATCCCGCCTGAGCATGTCGTGGTCATCCACGACGATATGGATCTTGAATTTGGTCGTATCAAAGTCAAGGCAGGTGGTTCCGCCGGCGGACACAACGGTATCAAGTCCATCGACCGTTCGCTCGGTACCAATGCGTACGCGCGTGTGCGGCTTGGAGTGGGGCATGCTCGTCGCGGCCCGAATGCGCATGACAACACCGTCAACTGGGTGTTGGGCGGATTCGGCCCGGACCAGCGCAAGCAGCTGCCTGAATTCCTCGCCGATGGTGCCGATGCCGCTGAAACCATTATCTTCTCTGGTCTGAGCCGCGCGCAGGAGCAGTTCAATGGCCGATGAGCAACATACGCCTGCGACACCGTCCGCTTCCGCCGCTGCTCCCGCCGCGCCCGCGGTTCCGCCTGTTGTGCCGACCGCCGGAGCACTTTCCGGACTGCTCGACCAGCTCGATCACGACCGGTCCTTCCATGATTTGTCGCACGGACTGGTCGACGTGCCTGCGAATGAGGGCAGCGAGCCGATGCTCAATGTGGAAGCCGTGCCCGGCATTCGTCCGGCTCTCGCAGCGGCGACCGCACAGCGAGTCCCAGTCGTTGTCATCGTGCCTTCGGGACGGGAATCGCAGGAGACAGTTGAGGCGATTCGCAGCTGGTATGACGGCGATCCGCAGGATATCGCGGAACTTGAGGCCTGGGAGACGCTGCCGCATGAACGGCTCTCCCCGCGTGCAGACACGGTCGCGTCCCGTATGGCGGTATTCCGCCGTTTGACACATCCGGAACCCGGGAACGCCCTGTTTGGACCGATCAAGATTCTGGTCATGCCGGTGCGTTCGCTCATCCAGCCGGTCGTCGCCGGGTTGGGCGATGTCGAACCGCTGGTTTTTACGGCGGGGGAGGAGCTTCCGCTCGACCAGGCCGCGGCCCGTCTTGTCGAGAACGCCTACACCCGCGTCGATCTGGTCATGGACCGCGGACAGTTCGCGGTGCGCGGCGGTATCCTCGACGTGTTCCCGCCGACCATCGCTCATCCGGTCCGCATCGAATTCTTCGGCGATGAAATCGACACCATCAAGGAATTCCATGCCTCCGACCAGCGCACTTACGGCGATGGCCTGCACGCCGTCTGGGCGACGCCATGCCGTGAACTGCAACTGACGCAAGCGGTGCGTGACCGCGCGAAATCACTCATCGGGCAGATTCCCAACGCCGAGGACATGCTCGCCTCCATCGCGGACGGCATCCCCGTGGAAGGCATGGAATCCCTGATGCCTGCGCTGATCGACAACATGGAGCCGGTGCAGCGCATGCTGCCCCAAGGTGCGGTCATCATGCTCTCCGACCCGGAACGGTTGCGCCGGGCAGCGGACGACCTGACGAAAACAGCCAACGAATTCCTCGCCGCCAGCTGGCATGTCGCCGCCAGCGGCCATGGGGCAGGCGCGCCGATCAGCTTCGACCAGGCGAGTTTCCTCGACTACGAGGAGACCGTCAGCTCGCTCGCCTATTCGCGCGATGAGGTGTGGAAACTCGCTGATTTCGGCGTGGACCCAGGCCTGCCGGGCAATGTGCGCATCGGCGCAAGCTCCCCGCAAGAATACCGTGGCGACGAGTCGAAAGCCGCCACCGGTATTGAAGGGCTGATTGACGCCGGATTCGTCGTGACCATCACCGCCGGAGCCCAAGGAACGCTCGCCAGACTCAAACGAGCCGTCAACGAGACCGGCATCACGCGCTTTGACGTATTACGTTCGCGAGCCGTCGACGGGTTCGTGGACCGGGACGCGCGAATCGCCCTGCTCACCGAACGCGACCTGACCGGCCGTTCCAGCGCCGTCGGGCAAACCAAGACACCGAAGCGCCGGCGCAAGGCCATCGACCTGATGGAGCTCAAACCCGGCGATTACGTGGTTCATGAGCAGCATGGCATCGGCCGGTACACCGGTATGCAGCAGCGCCAAATCGGCCCTGCCGGCGCGAAAACGACGAGGGAATACCTGGTCGTCGAATACGCGCCCAGTAAACGCAATGCGCCCGCCGACAAGCTGTACATTCCCACCGACCAGCTCGACCAGGTCAGCAAATACATCGGCTCGGACGCCCCCAAACTCAACAAACTCGGCGGCTCCGACTGGGCGCAGACCAAGGCGAAAGCCCGCAAGCATGTGCACGAGATCGCCCAGGACCTCGTACGCCTGTATTCGGCCCGCCAACGCACCAAAGGCTTCGCGTTCAGCCCGGACACCCCGTGGCAGAAGGAACTCGAGGACGCCTTCCCGTATCAGGAGACTCCCGACCAGCTGACCACCATCGACGAGGTCAAGGCCGATATGGAGAAACCGGTGCCGATGGACCGCCTGATCTGTGGCGATGTCGGCTTCGGTAAGACTGAGATTGCGGTGCGAGCCGCCTTCAAAGCCATACAAGACGGCAAGCAGGTGGCGGTCCTCGTACCGACCACGCTGCTCGTGCAACAGCATTACGAGACGTTCACGGAACGTTACTCGGGCTTCCCGGTGGATGTCGCCGCGATGAGCCGCTTCCAAAGCCCCAAGGAAATCAAGCAGACCATCAAAGGTCTGGAAGACGGGTCGGTCGATGTCGTCATCGGCACGCACAAGCTGCTCAACCCGAAAATCAAGTTCAAGGATCTCGGGCTGCTGATCATCGACGAGGAGCAGCGGTTCGGCGTCGAGCATAAGGAAACGCTCAAAGCGCTGCGCACGAACGTCGACGTCCTGTCCCTGTCGGCGACGCCGATTCCACGCACCCTGGAAATGGCGGTGACCGGCATCCGCGAGATGTCCACGCTCGCCACCCCGCCCGAGGACCGTCTGCCCGTGCTCACGTATGTCGGCGCATACGAGGACGCACAGGTCACGGCGGCCATCAGGCGCGAGCTGTTGCGCGGCGGCCAGGTGTTCTACGTGCACAACCGCGTTGACTCCATCAGTGCCACGGCAGACAAGATCCACCAACTGGTGCCCGAGGCGAAAATCGGCGTCGCGCACGGCAAGATGGGAGAGAAGCAACTCGACGCAATCATCCGCGATTTCTGGCATCGCGATATCGACGTGCTCGTATGCACGACAATCGTCGAGACCGGGCTGGATATATCAAACGCGAACACGCTAATCGTCGACCATACCGACCGTTTCGGATTAAGCCAGCTGCATCAGCTGCGTGGTCGTGTCGGCCGAGGACGGGAACGCGCGTACGCGTACTTCCTGTACGACCCGTCCAAGCCGATGACCCAGCAGTCGCACGACCGTCTCGCGACCATCGCGCAGAACACGTCGCTTGGGTCGGGCTTCGATGTGGCGATGAAGGATCTCGAGCTGCGCGGCACCGGCAATTTGCTGGGCGACGAGCAGAGCGGGCATATCGAGGGCGTCGGTTTCGACCTGTACGTGCGCATGGTTTCGCAGGCGGTCGAGGAGTACAAGGAGCCTGAGCGCAAGGAATCGGTAGCCGTCAGTATCGATTTGCCGATCGAAGCGTCGATTCCGGTGGATTACATCGATTCCGACAAGCTGCGGCTTGAGGCGTATCGCAAACTTGCCTCGGCGAGGAGCGAACAGGATCTCGACGATGTGCGCGACGAGCTGACCGACCGCTACGGCAAGCCTCCGGCAGAGCTGGATTCGCTGTTCGCCGTGGCCCGGCTGCGGAACAAAGCGCGAGATCTTGGTATCACTGAAATCATCGCCCAGGGGCGGAACGTGCGTATTCGTGGGATTGAGCCGGCGGAATCCCTGATGATGCGATTGCAGCGCATCTACACGGGAGCCCAGTACCGGCCACTCACGCGCACGCTGACGATTCCGGCGCCGTTCGCCGGCTCGCTTGGCTCGGGGCCCATGCCCGGCGACCAAGTGATTGCCTGGACCAACCAGCTGCTCGACGACCTGCAATGGAAGCCCTGGGCGGCCGGCAAGTGATTGACCGGGCGAGCCCGGTGCGATTGGTTGAGCCTGTGGTGTGACTGGGCGGTTGCGTGATGACGTGATAGCAGGGGAAGATGCCCCTGAGCGTGTGGTACCGGCCTGTTGTGTTATTAGCCGGTCGCATCACGCCGCGGATAGCGGATGGTCATAGGAGCCGGCCGTCACAGAACACCGCCGCTGTCGAAGCGTCGCGCGAAGCTGGAAGCGCCATGAAACACAACACGAAGAGCACCACGCCATCCATGAACGAATGGTGCAACGTCATCCCCGCGCTCACTCCGTGGGGCAAGGACCGCGTCAAACCAGAGGAAACCGTCAAGCATGCGCTGATCATGCCGGGCATCGGTTATACCGTCGATCGCCCGTTGCTGTACTGGGCGTCGCAGGCGCTCGCCGCCGAGGGCTGGTACGTTGACCGTCTCGCGCTCACTCTGACCGAAGACGTCGAATTCCCCGAAATGATCGCCTGCATGGAACGCGTCATCGACGTGTGGAAGGCGAAATCCGTCGCTCGGGCGACCATCGCCGCGCAACATGCGTCAGACAATCGCGACACAGACGATGCACAGGATTCCGCTGTTGACGCCGATTCCAACGCTTCCGCCGATTCCAGCGTTTCCTCCCTCACCCCGGACTCCGCTCCGAAGCTGCTGGTGGTCACGAAATCCTTGTCCACGTTGTCCTTCCCGCATGCGGCGAGGGAAGGCCTGCATGTCGCGCTGCTGACCCCGGTGCTCAACCCGCCGCCCTTCGACGTGCACAAGTCGGTGATCCCCGCGCCACTGCCGGGTGCGGAGCACGCGCCGAAACCGCTGATTTGCGGGGGAACCGCGGATCCGTATTTCGATGAGCCCAAGGCGCATCTGCTCACCGAACGGGTGTGCACGTACCCGAACGCCAACCATTCCATCGAGGTTCCCGGCGATTGGACGCGTTCAATCGACTATCTCAAAGACGTCACCGGACGGATTGTCGAGTATTCGCGCACGATTTGATGATGGCAACCATGCCTGTGCCGGTGCCCGAACCCAGTGACTGCCGGCACACGCCCGAGTGCAACCGGTTGTCAGTGACGGTCGCTGTGAACGGCTTCACTGGCATCACCGGGCATCATCGTGCAACGGAATCACCGCTTCAAGGCTGAAGCTTCCGTCGGCCTGATTCCAGGTCATCGACCCGCCATGATGCTCGATCAGCCGGGCGTGTCCGCTCAATCCCAGCCGTGTCCCCGATGCGGCCGTGCCATCCGCGGGACCATCAACGGAGCCATTCGTTGAACCATCCGCGGAACCTTCCATGGCAGCCCGCGAAGAGCCGTTCGAAGAGCGGCCCGTAGTCACGCCCGGTACCGTCCGAACCTCGTCCACCCCTGATTTCCGGTCTTCTGATTCCTTCGGAGCACCGGCCACGGATGCTACCGTATCGCACAAGGCGATGGTCATATCGTCGCCTCGGCATCCGACACTGAGCACGTACCCGCCATCACGGTCGCCGTACCGCAGGATGTTGACGACGAGTTCGTCGAGCAGGTCGCCGATGAGCTCGGCTCGTGCCTTGTCAACCGTTGTCCCGGCAGTAATCGAGTTGGTAATGACTCCTTCCCCCCCATGCTCGGTGAGCAGCGTGTGTCCAGCATGCAGATGCTTGTTCACGAGCTGGAATGCGTCCATCGACGCTGTCTTGCCACAGGCTTCGAATCCCTCATCATCCGCGTTGCCGGCCTCGCCCTGTGTATCAAGCATTCGCACGATATCGCGCGTTCCGGCGAGCGCATCGTCGATGTCCTTGGCGAGCGCGCGGGATTGCTGGTCCGACGAGCTTCCCGCGAGGTCATGCGCCCGTATTGAGGCGAGACTCAACCGATTGGCGACATCGTCGTGCAAACGCAGCATGACTTGTTCCTGGCTGTGCACCCGTTCGTCCTGCTCCTGCCGCCTGCGTTGCCTCTCGAGATATTGTGCGAGGCCGATGCCCGCGAGTGCCAGTGTCGCCACGCCGAGTATGAGTATGGCGACGCCCCATGTCATCGAATCGATGCGGATTTGCCAGATTAGCGCCGCCGCGGACAGTGAAATCAGCACGGTGCAGTCGAGCATGCCCAAGGCGAGGAATGCGTTGACGCGTGCCAGCACGATGACGGCGAGCAGCACACCGAGCCAGAGTGACTGGGGCAGGAGCTGCGTGCTCGGTGGCACCAGTGAGCAGACGATCCATACGACCATGGTGAGGAACGCGCCTTGGACTGGCCACCATGCGATGGACAGTAGTGCGACGCTGATGATGGCGGTTGCTGCGATGACCATGATGGCTGACATCAGGTCGCATTTTCCGCACAATATCGCGGTTTCAATGCCCGTTATCGCGATGATGGCGATGGTCGCGATGAGCAGTGGCATGTTCGGACGCCCGATGGCCAGGTGAATGCCGTTGTCCCGCCGAATGCGGGCTGGCGTGTCGTGGAGGCTTGCTTCGGGTTTGGCATCTCGGGCGTTGTCGTCTGTGTTATTGCCGTTATTGCTGGTATTGCTCAATATGGATCCACCCGTTCTTTCTGGCGATGTCAATGGCTTCGATTTTGCTGGTGGCGTCCAGCCGCGCGAGTGCGTCGTGGAGATGCACGTACACGGTGGCGTTGCTGGTGTGCAGGGTTTTGGCGATACGGCCGGTTGTCTCGCCGGCGGCGTAGGCGGCGAGTACCTGTTGCTGTCGGGGACTCAATGGGTTGGCCGGCGGCTGAGCTGACGCCGTAGCTGTAGCTGTCGCCGCCGCCGATCCGACCTCACCCTGCCCGGTGTTGGCGAGACGGTTGATGGCCGCTTGCACGCTGGGATAGATTGCAGTGGCTCTTGTGACAAGCCGGTCGAAGGCATATTCCTCCGCGTTGCCGGCATGTTCCGGGCCGCTTGTGCCGTTGCCCTCGCTTTGATATGCCTGTCCTGCCGCGGCGTCGATGATTGCGGGTCGCAGGTTGTCGGGAATCCGGTCTTTCGCGATGAGCGCCTGCCCTCCACATGCTGCGAGCCGTGTCGCCCAATCCGCGGTTGTTAGCGCGGTGATGCCGACCACGCCGGCCGTGCATCCGTGTTGCCGCAGTATCTCACATACTCGTGTGCCGGGCATGTCGGATAATCCCATATCGATGACGAGCACTTGGGGGCGTGGGGAGGTGAACAGGCAATGGTGGATTGCCTTCGCGCCAGTCGAAACCGCCCACAGGATGCTGAATCGCGGGTCCAGCCGTTCGATCTGCGGCCGGAGCAGCGCAAACGCATACGGGTCGTTTTCGACCAGTCCAATGGTGATATGTCCTTGGGGCATGGCTCGGCGGGCCGAAACATCGCTATGGTGCCGGGGCGGCATGGGGGCATTATCTGTGTTCGTCATGGTTTCAGTGTATGCGATACCGGCTGTTTCAAGCCGAATCTAAAGAAATCTTCAGCGTCGTTGCACTGTTGGCGGGCTTCTGCGACGATAACACTATCCGAACATGATCCGGCAGCCGGAAAGCTGGAACGCCCCCTCCTGCCGTGTGGTCCTGAGGCTCTACGTGATCTCGTTGGAAAGGCGGGGGGACAAGACATGAACCATTCCACAGTCTCGACACCATCGATGCGGCAGGCACAACACACGAGTTCCCCACAGCGGACGGCAATACCGGAACATTCCGGGTTGCCGATGCGGATTCTTCGCTTCATCGCGTGCCTGATTACGGCCCTCGCCTTGGTACTCGCCGTGATCGCTGTCGACGTCAGCCAATACCTCAACTGGAAGCAACCGCGTTTCGCGCGTCCTGTCCAGACAGCCCAGGCGGCCCATGCTAGCGGCGCGGATACGGGCGTCGCCGCGAACGTGCAACGCTGGCAGGGGCTGGGATATCTCATCACCTCATACACCAATGGTGTGGACGCCTATCGGGCGATGACCCCGTTGACCCGGCACAACAGCATGTGCATGACCGATCCTGGGAAGGTCACGTCCGCGGTGCACCGTTCGCTGGCCGACTACCATACGGCCGCGTCAATCGGTTTGGATGACGGGTTCGTCGGCGTGCGTGTCATGGGCTGTGAAGGTGATGACCGCCGTGCGGTCGCCTATGTGGTCGCGGTGGAGCAGGACGCCGATAATCCGAAGGCGCTGCATCTGGATAGTTGTGCCGCCGAGCGCGTCACACTGGTCCGGCAGGATGATGGGTCGATCCGCCCGCTGCGCCACGATGACGCAGCCTCGGATCGTTCGCTCGGACGCTGCGGACCTGATGCGCAGTCAAGCGGCCTCATCCCGCAATGGGTCACAACCATGTGGATCGCCGCAGATCGGGATGTGAGCGGTGGTGCGTAGGTATCAGCGCTTCGATATCAAGAAGAAATAACCAATAAAGGAGAAACAATGAAACAGGATAATCACGTACCAAGCGCACGAAATCGCATCAAGCGTACGTTTGGAATGCTTGCCGCACTATGTGCCGCTACTATGGTGGCGGCGCCAGCCACTGCACAAGAAGTTACTGCGCCTCAAGAGCGTGCAAAAGCGCAAAGTTGGATTCAGACGTTATCGCCTGTTGAATACCGAGGGGTGCAATTATGCCGCACACCCATCATCGCTGAGCTGGGTAGCATTGATTACCCTCAAGCAGAATCGGTGGGATCTGCGACTTATCCGAAACTTTGCGTATTCCACGATCCCCAGCAGGCGATTGATGCTCTTCGCGGGAAAATACCGGAGGCGATGAAACGCATTGAGTCGCAAGAGCGTGTGGAACCGCTAAGTACGGCGAACTGGGTTGAATATCGCGAGGCGTTCAACGCGTATGACAATACGCATGATGCTGGTTCTGCAGGAGCGTTGAATCCGCATACTGAGGCATTGTTCCTGACGTTTTTCGATATTTTCGAGAACTCCAGTGAGAATATGGTGATCGCTCAGGCTGCGCAGGTTCTTGACGGAAAGCGAGCGAAGTTGCAACTGGGCACAATCAGTGAAGTTGAAACAGAACTTAGCCCTTCTCAAGGCGATGCCGTGTCTGATTCCGTCCAAGGTGACTACTTGCAACAGCAAGCATCACCCCTTCGTCAGCTGAATCGACAGAACGAATATCAGTATGCATTTCGTTATGCCGTGCAACCGAATTCGAGCTACCGATACTATATATAAGGATAACGATTGCACGAATTTCGCGTCACAGATCCGGCGTGCCGGCGGAGAGCCGTTCCATCTTCCGGCATGGGGATATGCGTCAGGGGGAGGAACAACCGCATGGGTCAATGCCAATGCGTTTTCCAAGTTTTTCGGTTGGAAATCTTGGACCTCTGACCACCGGAAATTCAGCACGTGGTTGGCTCCAGGATATTTCATAGGTCTTGACCACGGCATCGACGGGAGTTGTGACCATATCGGATTTGTGGTTGCGACAGGAAGTGACCGTGGAAATTACAGAGACTATCAGGTTGCGCAACATTCCAAGAACTATGTTGATTGGGTAAGTTCCAATCAGAATACCTGGGAATGGCAACCTGGCTCGCTCTATATCAGAATCAATTCATGACCTCTCGTACGCAAGGATGTCGTCATTCCTGTGTCGTTATCTAGATTGAAGCGCCATCTCCGTGAAGCGTATTCACGAAGATGGCGCTTGTTGTTGGTGCGATGGGTGATGTGACTCATGATAAAACGTACATCTTACTTGTGTACCCCGTAACTGTATGAGGCATGAAATTCGAATCGTGCATGATGTGACATACACCGCTTACCAGATAGGCGATATTTCGTGTTTCTGCGCGGCGATGCATGTCGTCTCGTATGTCAGAACATGCAGAATTCGCTGAACGGCATGTGATGTCTCTGTTCAATGCGGCGATGCGTCTGGTTGCGTATGCCATCCCATATACAACTTGTCTGTTTTCCCGACATATATGTTGCTGATGATGTACTGTCATGAGGGTTTGTCATGTCATACGAAACAGACAGGATGTGTGAACGACACATTGGTCCACAACGCATCACGGACGCATACTGGCGTAATGAAGTTCGCGCAGTGCCTATGGTTTCGTTTCACATATCAGCGTCACAGGATTGCGCTTCGACATACTTGCTGGCTATCTCGCGCGTGGCTGTGAACGCTCACAGGAAACAGTGAGTGAAATCGGCGATATCGTCCAACAATTCCACTATCCTTGACAGTGTCATCACAACCTGAGCAAAAGGAGTAGTTGTGGCAGCAATTGAAAGCGTATACGCGCGCGAAATCCTTGATTCCCGTGGCAACCCGACCGTCGAGGTCTATCTCGAGACCGAAGACGGCGCACAGGGCCGCGGCCTGGTTCCGTCCGGCGCCTCCACCGGTGCCGCAGAGGCTTGGGAGCGTCGCGATGGCGACAAGTCCCGTTACCAGGGCAAGGGCGTGCTCAACGCCGTCAAGGCCGTGAACGAAGTCATCGCTCCGAAGGTCATCGGCATGGATGCCGCCGATCAGCGTGCTCTTGACGACACGATGATCGAGCTCGACGGCACACCGAACAAGGGCAAGCTCGGCGCCAACGCCATCCTCGGCGTGTCCCTCGCCGCGTTGTATGCCTCCGCCGAGTCCGCGGACATGCCGCTGTACCGCTACATCGGCGGCACCAACGGCCACATCCTGCCGGTTCCGAATATGAACATCATGAACGGCGGCGCTCACGCAGACTTCGCCACCGACATCCAGGAGTACATGATCTCCCCGTACGGCTTCGACACCTACCATGAGGCCCTGCGCGCCGGCGTCGAGGTGTACCACACCCTGAAGAACGAGCTGAAGAAGGACGGCTTGTCCACTGGTCTCGGCGACGAGGGCGGCTTCGCTCCGAAGATGAAGTCGAACCGCGATTCGCTCGACTACATCATGAAGGCCATCCAGGACGCCGGCTATGAGCCTGGCAAGCAGATCGGCATCTGCCTCGACGTGGCTTCCTCCGAGTTCTACGGCAAGGGCGAGGAAGGCAAGTATCACTTCGAAGGCGGCGAGCGTGACGCTGAGTACATGCTCGACTTCTACGAGCAGCTGATCAACGATTACCCGATCGTCTCCATCGAGGATCCGTTCCAGGAAGAGGGCTGGGACGACTGGGCGGCCATCACCAAGCGCCTGGGCGATCGCCTGCAGTTCGTCGGCGACGACCTGCTCGTGACCAACCCGGCTCGTCTGCAGAAGGCCATCGACATGGGTGCGGCGAACTCCCTGCTCGTCAAGCTCAACCAGATCGGCTCCGTCACCGAGACCCTCGACGCCATCGAGCTCGCCACCGCGAACGGCTACACCTCCATGGTGTCCCACCGCTCCGGTGAGACCTCCGACACCACCATCGCCGATCTCGCGGTCGCCAAGAACACCCGCCAGATCAAGACCGGTGCCCCGGCCCGTGGCGAGCGTATCGCCAAGTACAATCGCCTGCTGGAGATCGAGGACGAGCTCGGTTCCGAAGCCCTGTACGCCGGCTACAGCGCCTTCAAGGCCTGCAAGAAGTACATCGCCAAGTGAGCCTAGTCTCACCGGCAGTGTGCTGACGGCATGTCCCTAGATGTGCCGCGCATTACGCAATACCCGTCGTGTTCGCAAGTCGAATGCGGCGGGTATTTTCGTCAGTATGACAACCAGTTCGCGAAAACCGGCGCGTCAGCGCACCCAGCAGACCGCCAAGACACGCAGGAACAGCGGACCGGTCTCGTTCTTCATCGCGGTGATTATCGTGATCATCGGCCTGATGCAGCTGGTGTCAACTTTTCATGATTACGCGTTGAACCTCTCCGAACTCAATGGTTTGAAAAAGCAGGAAGCTACGCTTGAAGCGCAGAAGCAGGATTTGGAGAACGATATCGCTCGTTGGGACGACAAGGCGTATGTCACCGCTCAGGCGCGCGAACGTCTCGGATTCGTGTTCCCGGGGGAGGTTTCGGTCAGGGTCGAGCATCCCGAGGCGGTCACCGGTTCGACTACTTCGAAGAGCAGCGGCACCTCAAGCGCGCAGGATGAGCAGACGACGCTGCCGTGGTACAAGGAACTTGCTTACGCGTTCCAGCAGGCGGACACCCCGTCGAGATCCTCGTCATCGTCCTCGTCGTCATCGTCGAGCGGGAGTGGCTCTTCTGACAACGGATCGGGTTCGATGGCAAGCTCGGGTTCAAACGCCAGCCCTTCGCCTTCGGCGAGCGCATCCGATTCGTCTTCGCCGTCGGCATCCCAGTAAAAGGGGCGGCCGGCAGGCGGCAGACCGGAAGTGGGGTCCAATCCCGCCGATGCCCGGACTTGCACGCCGCGAGCTTATGACCACACACCATGAACGCATCGGACATCACGAAACCACATCACAACCGCAACACACACCACAGGAGGAACATCATCCGATGACACCGGCGAGTGCAACCCCAACGCAACAGCTTGAGCGAGAGCAGCTTGAGCAGGAGGCTCGCGTGCTGCTTGACCGCCTCATGGCGCAGCCGCCGACAGCCAAGGACATCGCGACGGTTAACGTGCAGCTTGGCCGATTTCCGCGCGGCATGGTCGCGGTCGGCGCTCGTTGCGTGTGCGGCCGTCCGCTGGCGGTGCTGACCCGGCCGTTGCTGCCTGGCGGCATCCCGTTCCCCACGACCTGCTACCTGACGAGCCCTGAAGCAGTCAAGGCGGTGTCCCATGTCGAAGCCACAGGCGTCATGAAACAACTCAACGAGCGGTTGGGTGAAGACGCCGAGCTGGCCCAAGCCTATGCCCTCGCGCACCAACGATATCTTGTCTTTCGGCACGAGCTCGCCGAACGGCTCGGCGACAGCGAGGAGCATATCGCGGGCATCAGCGCCGGCGGCATGCCCACGCGCGTCAAATGCCTCCATGCGCTGCTCGCCCAGACACTGGTCATGGGCCATGGCGCCAACCCGATCGGCGATATGACCCTTGAACGGATCCGCGACGAGTTCAGCCCCACGGTTTGCCGCTGCACCACGGTCGTCGACGACGAGCAGATCGAGCGATTGTCGCAGGAACGGTAGTCTCGTACGCGCGGGAACGCGCCGAAATCGCATCCGCCGACATCGATACGTCGGCGCACAGGGAAAGGAAACAGTATGACACAGCTTGCATCGCAACTGCAGGGCGGCACGGGCAAGTCGGTGACGGTTGCCGGCATCGATTGCGGCACCAATTCCATCCGGCTGAAAATCTCACGTGTGGACGCCAACGGGTATGAGGATATCGTCCCGCGCGTCCTGCGGGTCGTCCGGCTCGGGCAGGACGTGGACAAAACCCATCGTTTCGCCGATGAAGCGCTTGAACGCGTGTACGCGGCGGCGCGCGAGTTCGCGCAGATCCTGGCCGAGCATCCGGTCGACGGGCTTCGCTTCGTTGCCACGTCCGCGACCCGTGACGCTGAGAATCGTGCGGAATTCGAAGACGAGATCCAGCGCATTTTCGGCGTGCGGCCGGAAGTCATCCCCGGCACCGAAGAGGCGGCGTTGAGCTTCCTCGGAGCGACGAGCGTTGTCCCGCGTGGTGAGCTCGAGCCCCCGTATCTGGTGGTCGATTTGGGTGGCGGATCCACCGAGCTGGTTCTCGGCGGAGGAGACGAACAGAGTGAAACCGATGTCCAGGCTGCATTCTCGATGAATATCGGCTCGGTGCGTATGACCGAGCGTCACTTGCACACCGACCCGCCGACCCAGCAGGAAATCGACGAGGCCGTCGCCGATATCGACGAGCATATCGATGAGGCCTTCCGCACGGTCCCGGCAGGCAAGACCCGCACCATCATCGGCGTGTCGGGCACTGTGACCACGATGACCGCACTCGCCATCGGGCTGAAGGAGTACGACCATTCCGCGGTTGACGGCAGACGGCTTTCGCTCGAGGACGCGTATGCGGTCGATGACCGGTTCCTGCGGATGACGCGCGAGGAGCGCCGGGCGTACAAGACCATTCACCCGGGCAGAATCGATGTTGTCGGCGGCGGCGCGCTGGTGTGGAGCCGGGTGCTCGCCCGTGTCTCGCAGGCGGCGCTGGAGGACCACGACAAGGCCATCGATTCGTTTGTTGCGAG
This sequence comes from Bifidobacterium thermacidophilum subsp. thermacidophilum DSM 15837, assembly GCF_000426425.1. NCBI lineage: Bacteria > Bacillati > Actinomycetota > Actinomycetes > Bifidobacteriales > Bifidobacteriaceae > Bifidobacterium > Bifidobacterium thermacidophilum. Next base: position 86,252 of record NZ_AUFI01000008.1, on the reverse strand, counting down.
CGAACACGGGCTGCTCGACGGCATCGTGCTCGATTACGGCCGCCGTCTGCTCGCCTCGCACTGAACGGCGTGCCACCGTCGCCGATGCGTGGCGTGGCAAGACGCGAAACGCGTGTCTCAGCCGCGCCCGGTCCGCCTGCATGCTAGCATGGAACAGTTGCCCCCTTGGCGGAATTGGTAGACGCAGTGGACTTAAAATCCATCGCCATTGGCTTGCGGGTTCGAGTCCCGCAGGGGGCACAGACCAACGGAACCCGTCGGCAACGGCGGGTTCCGTGCGTTTCCTGGCTTTCTTACATTGACATGCTGCTCGATGAAGCCACGCGACATGACGTAGCAATAACGGCGTTGTGCCATCATACGGTTACATGACAGGCAGATATGCCCGGCCTGCGGCTTCAATCACGAGATATCCGGCCGGTGTGCGACTGCAGGGTCGCATGCGATGGTAGATTACCGTTCATAAGGCAATTTCAGCACGGCTACCGGCGTCTTGTACGACACGGTAGTCGCACAGAGGAGCGAATATGACTGAGCGATATCTGTCCGTTACTGAAGTGGCGCAGCTGCTCGGTATCAGCACGGCGGCAGCGAGTGCATATCGTCTGCCGGAGCCTGATGCCACAATCGGCAGAACACAAGGCTGGAAGCGTCAGACCGTCGAAACATGGAACGCCGCCCGACCAGGCAGGGGAGTCGGAGGAGGACGGGCGCGCTCGAGGAGCTGAAACTGCCGCAACATCAGCAGTCGGCAACAGTCCAGCAGCAGTCAAGACAAGTCAAGCACAGTCGAGAACAATCAATCACCACAGAGCGAGACCAAGCAACATCAAACCATGCCACCCGCTCAGAACAGATACATGCAAAGGAACATCATGGTCAAGCAGACGAACACTCCAACCCGCGACGGCAACCGTCGAGTCCCGCTCATCTTCGCCCAGGCGGTCATCGTAGCGCTGGCGCTGTGCCTGGGAGAGATACTCTGTGCGCCGCTGTATACCGGCATGTCCTACCATTCGTTGGCGCTCGTACCATGGTCCGCGATCGCCGGGCTGCTGTCGGTCGTGTTCGCCTATACGGTCGGATTCGCGGCGTTGTGGGCGGCAAGCAAAGTCTCGAAGAAAGCGCCGCAGGCGTGGCGTCCGGTGATTGCCGCCCTCTTCGGCCTCGTGTTGTTCGGCGTGTGGGGGTATTTCGTGTTCGCCGCCGTACTGAACTCGATTATCGTTCCGCTCGGCCATGCCGCGTTGGCGGGGGCGCAGCTGGGATCCATCGCATTCAATTGCGCCGCCATAGGACTGGCGTCATTCTTCTGCGCATCCGCTTTCGGCGAACGTCTCGTCACATTGCGCACCTGGGTGTGGGGCCTGTTCGCCTGCACCATATTGTTCGCAGCGTTCGGCGTGTTTTTCGTCGTACATATGGCCGCGCTACTCTATTGAGCGAATACACGGGTTGAGTCCGCCCAGCAACCCCGCTTGACGGATCGACCTGCCCGTCGACGGACTCCCGTCGGCGGGTGGTGTGCAAAGACGCCGATGCGGATGCCTACCCGTATTGCGATATCGAATTCGGAGGTGACAGCTTGTTCAGCGTGCTTGACATGTTCTCCATCGGAGTGGGCCCAAGCTCATCGCACACGGTCGGCCCTATGAAGGCCGCATGCCGATTCGCCCGTTCGCTGCGTGGTTCGGGAATCCTGCACCAGGTCGCCCGCGTCAGGACGGTCCTGTACGGTTCGCTGTCCTTGACCGGCCTCGGCCACGGAACTGACCGCGCAATCATCGCCGGACTTGAAGGCAGCATGCCCGATACAGTCGACACCGCGCATCTGCTCCAAGCCCGTGAGGAATGCGCTCGCAGTCGGCGTCTTGACCTGCCCGGCGGCAGGCGCATCGTTTTCGATCCGGACAGTGACATCGTCTTCGAAAAGTGGCAGCGTCTCGCCGCGCATCCCAACGGTATGCGATTCCAGGCATTCGACGGGGAAGGCAATCTGCTGGACGAACAGGTGTGGTATTCGATTGGAGGCGGATTCATCGCACAAGGCAGCCCGGAAGACACGCTGATCGGTATTCATGACCGTCCGCCTGAACACACGGCATTCGCCGATGCGGATGAACAAGAGACCACCAGATTCCCGGACAAGGCCCCATACCATTTCGACACCTGCACTGAGCTGATGACTTTGTGCCAGCGGGAGCATAAACGGATTTCCGACATCATCTGGGCGAACGAAACCGCCGTACGCCCGGCTGCCGATGTGCGCGCCCGGCTGCTCGCGGTCTGGGAAGCTATGGGGCAGTGTGTGCAAGCCGGATGCAGCAGTGACGAGCCGGTGTTGCCCGGCGGTCTTGACGTGCCCCGTCGCGCAGCCGGCATGTACCGACTGCTGATGTCCACAGGCGATGTGCTGCGGCGCAGCCACCATCGCATCGATGTCGTCCTGGAATCCTCGGATGCGGCATGGGTGAACCTCTTCGCGCTCGCTGTCAGCGAAGAAAACGCCGGCGGCGGCAGAGTGGTCACCGCACCGACCAACGGGTCCGCAGGCATCATCCCCGCGGTGCTGGAGTATTACTGGCATTTCGTCGATGGCGCCGACGAGGACGGTGTCGTCCGCTTCCTGCTCACTGCAGGGGCGATTGGGTACCTGTTCAAACGCAACGCGTCGATTTCGGGCGCAGAAGTCGGCTGCCAAGGTGAGGTCGGCTCAGCGTGTTCGATGGCCGCCGCGGGATTATGCGAGGTAATCGGCGGGACCGTCCAGCAGGTAGAGAACGCCGCGGAAATCGGCATTGAACATAATCTCGGCCTGACCTGCGACCCGGTTCGCGGATTGGTACAGATTCCCTGCATTGAGCGCAACGCCGTGGCAGCGAATACGGCAATCAATGCGGTTCGTATCGCCATGCTCGGCAATGGCTCGCATATCGTTACCCTTGACCAGGCGATCCGCACGATGAAGCAGACCGGCGAGGACATGATGGCAAAATACAAGGAAACTGCAAAAGGCGGGCTTGCGGTGAATGTCGTCGAATGCTGACCAGTGAACCTCGTACCGGCGGTCATGCCCTGCGAAGCGTCACGAAGCGTGCTAATCTAAGTGAAATTGTTTCAGTGGCATTACGCCGGCGACCCGTGTCAAACGGGGGCGGTGGAATGCACAGATACGTCATCAAGGAGGCAAGCATGGTCAGCAACATGCCCGAGGTCAACGCTGAGTTCGGCGCCACACCGGCAATCGCTTTCCCGACGGATAAACCGCCGGTCGGGCTCAAGTCAATCGAAATCGTGGAAGGCGACGGCCCGATGGTCCGCCGTGGCGACACGGTGACGGTCAATTATCACGGTGTGGTCTGGGGCAAGGACACCCCGTTCGACTCGAGTTTTGAGCGCCATCAGCCGGCGAGTTTCGGCATCGGCGTCGGCCAGGTGATTCGCGGATGGGATATGACGGTTCCCGGCCATAATGTCGGTTCCCGTCTCGTGGTGTCGATTCCGCCGTCCTACGGGTATGGCTCGCAGGGTGTTCCGCAGGCGGGCATCGGGGGAGAGGACACCCTCGTGTTCGTCATCGACATCATCTCGACGCGCTGACACGCATCCTTTTCAGGCGCCGGTGGTCGCCGGCGCTTTTTCATGACATGGCCGTCTCGCACGTGTTCGCGGGCGGCGCGATCCATCAAGGTCAGGAGGTAACAATGGCCGAGGAAGAGAAGACGATCCTGCTCACGCAGGAAGCATACGACAAGATGAAGCAGGAACTCGAGTACCGCGAGGGCCAGTATCGTGACGAAATCACCGAACGTATCGCCGCGGCGCGCGCGGAAGGCGATTTGTCCGAAAACGGCGGATACCAGGCTGCTCGCGAGGAGCAGGGCAAGAACGAGGGCCGCATCAACGAGCTGACCGTCAAGCTGCGCAATGCGAAGATTCTTCAGGCCCCGAAGGCGGGTACGGTCGGCAATGGCTCAGTGGTGACGCTCGAGCTCGCAGGCAAGGAAATGACGTATGTGCTCGGCTCCCGTGATATCGCGGTGGCTACCGATTACGATGTCATCAGCCCGGAATCGCCGATTGGTGCCGCGATCATGGGCGCCAAAGCCGGTGACACGGTGTCGTACGCGACGCCGACGGGCCGTCAGATTTCCGTGACGATCAAGAAGGCGGAGCCGCTGAAGGCTTGAGATTTCGGGCGCGTCGCCCTGGCAGGTGTCGCGCCCCTTGTTCCGCTGCGTTGAATGCGGATCGAAGTGAATATGGTTGTGGCCGGGCACGTGAGTCGCGTGTCGGGCCACAACCATATCCTGACGTTTCTTGATGCGGTTGATGCGACCATCGTCCGATTCCACGTGCGCATGTCAGGCACGCGTCTGATAGGTCGGAAGACTCACACAGCGGCGTGAAATACGCCGGCCGGCAGCGTCACCGCAGATTACAGATCACCATGTAGATTGCCACCATATGGCAGGCGTACCCGGCGATGGTGCCGAGATGGAAGATCTCGTGGAATCCGAACACTTTCGGCCACGGGTCGGGTTTGCGCAGGGCGTACACAATCGCGCCGAGAATGTAGCACAGCCCGCCGGAGGCAATCAATACCACGACTGCAGGACCCGCCGCCGGGGAAATCCAGAACAAGCCCATGTAAGCGACCCCGGAGACTCCGAAGATGATGTATACGAGCACATACAGCCAACGTGGCGCGTTAATCCAGATGACATGGATGATCATGACAATCGCCGTGCACACCCACATGCTTACGATGATGATGTCACGCATACGCGGCTGCAATGCGAAGGATACCGGCGTGTAGGTGCCGGCGATGAGCAGGAAGATATTGACGTGGTCGATGCGCCTGAGCACATTGGTCACTTTGGGAGACCAATCGCCCAGATGGTAGACCGCCGAATTCGTGAACAGCACGAGTGAACAGGTCATGAACACAGCGCACGCCCATTTCAGGCCGGTGCCGTGCGCCAGACAGATCAGGACGATCCCGGCAGCCAAGGACAGCGGGGAAGCGAAGGCGTGCAGCCAGCCGCGCATCAGCGGTTTCGGCCTGCCGTGGACGTCCAGGCGCACCCTCTTCGCGATTTGCGGAACGCTGACTCCTTCGAGCTTGGCGGCCTTCGCCTCGGCCTTGGCGAGCTTGTGTTCGGCCTTTGCGTCCGCTTTGCTGCGGATACGGTCCGCCTTCGCCTGTGCCTTGACGCGGATCGCCTTTGCTTTCGCGCGTATTTCGCGTTGCCTCGCCTGCGCGACCGCATCGCGCTGCTGCGACTGATTCGTTTCGATGGCGGCTTCCTCTGGTGTTGTCATCTGCCTCACATCCTCGGTTACGCTAACGTAACCTACGTTACCGTAAGCGAAGTATTTGTCAATCTGACACCGCCGGGACGCGCATGGTGCGTATTATGGGAGCATGGCAGTATTCACGCAGATCCTTGCGATGCGCCCGGACTTCACCGACGCCGATCGCGAATGGCTTCACCAGCTCGTCACTGATTGGCAGGTTATCGCCGACCTGAGTTTCGCCGACCTGCTGCTGATATTACCGATGCCGGACGGCCGCTATGTCGTCGCCGACCAGTGCCGTCCATCCACGGTGATGACCTTGCGCAGCGAGGATGTTGTCGGCAAGGAAGTCGACCGTGAACTCCACGGCGAGCTGGACGCCGCGATGCGCGCGACGTCGATTTTCCGCTCGACCGTGATGCGCAGCATCGGCAAATCGACGGTGTGCAATGTGTACGCTCCGGTCTGCCACGAGGGCAAGACCTTGGGCCTGGTTGTGCGCGAGACCAATATGGCGACGCGTGAATCCAACGGCCGTTATGAGTCCGAAAGCATCAACGCCGGCAAACAGCTGTACGAGATGATTCCGCGCGGGCAGTTCCCATATCATGACCCTGTGATGAACCAGCGGCACAACGCCCGTGTCGCCGACGGGTTCATCATTCTCACCGTCGATGGTATCGTGCGATACGCTTCGCCCAACGCGGTGAGCTGCTTCCGCCGTCTCGGCTCGCTGACAACTATGCAGGGCCAGTATCTGAGCGAGGTCGGTACACAGCTGCTGCATACGAACGACACATTCCCTGAAAGCCTGCCGTTGGTCTTGAGCGGCAAGGCGGCGGTCGATTCCGAGCTTGAAGCCAATCGTTCCGCGGTGTCCATGCGGTCGCTGCCGCTGTACGACGCCAACGGCCGGACGGGCGCCATCGTGCTGTGCCGCGATGTCACCGAGCTGCGCCGTCGGGACGTTGAACTGCAGACCAAAGACGCGACGATCTCCGAAATCCATCACAGGGTGAAGAACAATCTGCAATCCATCTCCGCGCTGCTCAGGTTGCAAGCGCGCAAGACCCAATCGCAGGAGGTCAAGAAGGAGCTTGCGGAGGCGCAACGCCGTGTACAGACCATCGCCATGGTCCACGAAGGCCTCAGCCAGACCGCCGACGAGATGGTCGACTTCGATAAAGTGATTTCGAAGCTGTTGAAGATGAGCGTCGATCTGGCCACCATGAGCGACCAACGTATCGACATCGATTTCGACGGTTCGTTCGGGCTTATGCCCGCGCAGGATGCGACCCCGCTGTCCCTGGTGCTGACCGAACTGGTCACCAACGCGGTGGAGCACGGGTTCGAGGGCCGCCAGCAAGGTCATATCCTGATTCGCGCGAAGCGAACGGGCACGCATCTTGATATCGCGGTTGAAGATGACGGTTCTGGCATTGAAGCCGAGGAGGAACACGGGATGGCAAAATCCTCGGGGTCCGGGCTCGGCACGCAGATTATCAATACCTTTGTCACCAACGACTTCGCCGGCAGCGTCCACTGGGAGCCGGGCGAGCAGGGTGGCACCAAGGTCATTGTGAGCATCAATCTCAGGGCGGCCCAAGCCGAGCAGAATTAGTCTTGTGCCGTGTTGGTGTTTCGGCTACCTGACGTTCAGGTGTTTTGGCCTCAGACGCCTGGCACTCTGACGCTCTGAGGCCGGGATTGCGGTAGCAAAGCCCAGTCCGGGAGGTTGCCGCACAGCCAGCTGGATTGGCGCAATTCCCGTGGAGGCACGGGAGCTCTTTCGGCGCTTGGTTCTTTCGGTGTAATCTGCTGCCGGTTTCGCCGGGAGTTTGCCGAATCCGGGATTGTCGGACGGTAACCTCCCGGATCGGGGTTTGAGGCTGAATCGCAGAACCGCGGAATTCCGCCATTGCTGTTCGGGAGATCATGCCGGAACACACGTCACGTTGAAGAACTCCCGGATTGGCCTGGGAGATTATCTCAGGATGACCGATTTCGCCGTAATCTCCCATGGAGTGCGGGATTTGCCGGCGTGGGGTTCTGTCGTCTCTGGGACTGCGCCAGTGCGAGACCGCCGCGACATCGAATCCGGCCTCGGCCGTTTGGCCGCCCGTGGCCCATGCAGGCGTCGACACCGATAAGGTGCCGATCCGCGATGCCGACAATCGTGCATCCGCCTGACTGTAGTACCTTGCGGGCCATATCTGCCCTATGTGTGTGCGGTGATACTTGATATCGCAAGTACGATCCGCAGCATATCAACGATGCTGCTGCGTGTATCAGGGGTCAGCGCACACACATAGGTGAGATAGGCTCCACGAGATACTACAGATACCGCAGATATTGCAGATTTTGCCGATACCATACCGCAGAATCGCAGCGGGGCCGGCCATCCGAATCGATGACCGGCCCCACTGCGAATAAGACGGGCTGCCCGCGGCAATCAAATCTGCATCTGCATATTTTGCGAACGACGTGCGCGCATTGCGCGGCGCTTCAACGCGCGACGCTCATCCTCGCTCAAACCGCCCCACACACCGTAATCCTGGTTGGTGTCAAGCGCGCATTTGAGGCACGCGTCGATGACCTTGCAGGTACGGCAGACGGCTTTCGCCTCCTCAATCTGCTGATAGGCCGCACCGGTGTTGCCGACGGGGAAGAACAGTTCCGGATCCTTGTCGCGGCATGCGGCCTTTGCCCGCCAATCATAAGCACTGCTCATTGCTTGTTGCCTTCCTTCATGTCTTAATCAAGTCCATTACCAGATAATCACGAAATCGAGGACTTTTCAAGAGGTTTGGCCCAGAGAAATGTCATCGTCGTGTGGAGATTGATAACGCAAACATTTTACTTGATATCGCAAACATTGTACAGGTCCCGCACTCGGCCCGTCAAGTACCACCGCGCGACCGGCGGTGGTGAAATCACGCTGCTGCATGCAAGCGAGCACGGGGGCGGGAATGCCCAGCCCGAGATCATGCACGCGATCGCCGGTAGGGAAGACCACGCGTGTCGGCGCATCCTGCGGGACCCTGATATGGCGCAGGGACCCCACGGCGAAGGCGACGGTGACATCGGGTGATTGCAGCGCCCGTCGGAATCGGTCGGCATATGGGTCGGTGGACAGCGGGTCGGCGAGTTCGTCGGCGTCGTCGACAACGATGAGTTCGCGTGCCGGCCCCCGAGACGGCTTCAATGCGGCGAATCGCTGTTCGCGCCGCGCACCGTCGGCGCCGACCGCCCACCAGGTGACGTGGATGCCAATCATCCGCGACTGCTCGCACAGCACATCGAGCAGACTGCTCTTCCCGCTCCGAGGCCTGCCGATAATCGCGATATTGCCCAACGACACGTCAATGGATGCCGGGTGCCAGACGACCCCGTCATCCTTGATACCGATGATCACCCGGTCGGGGCGCTCGGTTCGCATACTTCCGTTGCCATGGTCGGCAACCGCCAGATTGTCAGGCATGCGGTCAAGGTGCTCCGGCAGCGGAGGTGTGAACAGCATAGGCGTGGACGTCGGCGACAGGAACAGTCCTGCGGCTGCGATATGACGAATCAGACGTCGGGAATCTACAGGGGTCGTGCATCTCAATGATTGCAACGCCTCGCCATCGTACAGATAGGCCCCTCCCGGGCACGACGGACTGATGGCCTGTGCGACCGGGGAATCGAGCAGCTCGCGCGATTGCATGGCGTCGTTGACGCGCAGACATAGGTGCAGCCGCATATTGGCTTTCATTTCGGCACTGACCTGGCCGAGCGGGTTTTGCGTGCAGGCGATCAGATGCATACCCAGCGACCTGCCCAGTGAGGTCACACGGGTCAGCCGTTCCAGATAATCGGGCAACAACGAACGTATCGCGTGGAACTCGTCGATGACAATGACCAGTGCGGGTGGTGGATCGTCAAGCTCGGCGAGGCTGGAACAACCCTGTGAGGCGACAAGCTGTTCGCGCCGCCGCAGCTCACGCTCCAACGCGAGCAACGCCCTGGCCGCGTGGGCCAGATCGAGGTCGCAGACATTGCCCACACAATGCGGTAGGTCGGCAAGCCCTTGGAATGTGGCACCGCCTTTGAAATCCATGAACACGAAGTTCACTCGGCTGGGTGGATTCCTCGTCGCAAGCGCGAGACACCAGACCAGCAAGGCCACGGATTTTCCGGAACCGGTGGTGCCGGCGACTAGCGCATGCGGACCCTGTCTGGCGATGTCCAGTGTGAATACCCCCATTCCGCATGTGCCGATTGGCACGTCGAGATGCGGTGAATCACGCCTGTGTCGGGCATGATTTTGGGCGACCGGGCCATGCGACTGCCAGCCGCGTGAACCGGGACTGGATGAATCCAACCCTTGCGCCCATGTGCGCACGATGGTACGCCACAACATCGGGTCATGGTCGAGTCCCAGCAGTGTTTCCAACGGTTCGGGCGTATCGAGTTCGGAGGGCGGGGGAGCGCCGTTTCCTGTCGGGAATTCGAGCGAAGACCGGGCAGTCACGCAAGCATCGTCGGAGGCATGCGCCGGCGTGTCGATATCGCCGTGTTCGTCCGCATTGCGTCCGCCAATCGCCAATATGGCGGAGGCAAGGCAACCTATCAACCCCGGGATTGCCATAGGAATGAACATCCAGCGTCCTTCCAGCCCCATGATGATCGCCATCGTGCATTGCGTGGCGGCCGGCGCCAGGGCGCTGCATGCGATGAGGATCCGGCGATGGTGCAGCACAGATGCACGACGGTGCGTCTGCCGTCGCTGATTACCCCGTAGCACAAGTCGGTGTCGCTGACGCGGCCGAGCTGATTGCTGCGGAACATGCGTTGATGATCGAGAACCCAAAGTCATATCGACAGTATGAAGGTGCAATCGGCGTGTCGTCTAGACGCCCGGGGAAATGTGGACGAAAGATGACGACGGCACGAGCCAATGCGATAACGCTGTTCACCTGCGCTCTTCCATTGGACGATGGTGCGCGATGGTGCGCGAGTTGCCCGAATGCCCGAGATCGCGTGTGTGCCCGAGTGCGCGAGTGACCCCGCAAGGGGAGAGGACTTCACATGTTCCTGTGTGATGCCTTATGCTTCACAGAGAACGCCGACGATACGCGGCTCGAACCCCTGTCAGGAGGACTCGGCAAGCGTCCCGACACTGCCCGAAGCATGAGTGCCAGCCGCCAGTTCGCTGAACAGTTGCAGATTCTTGTCATCGTCAAGCAGTACGCACGATCCGACACCGGCCACATAATATCCCTGATCGGTCCAATAGACACTGCCTGATATGCCCTTGGAACTCGAGGCGCTGCGGAACGCCATCACCATGGCCAGCAGAGTGGTCGGCGTCGTCTTGTCATCCACGCTTACCGAGGCCAAGGCTGTTTTCGCAACCTTCGACGTGGTCGAGAAACTGGTCAGCGTGCTTCGCGATGTGGCTTTTTTCATAATCGCGGCGATGACTTGCCGCTGCCGCGCGGCACGGCCGAAATCGCCCTGCGGGTCGGAGTAGCGCATACGTGAGAACGCCAGCGCGGTCCCACCGTCTGCGACATGGCATCCTGCTTGCCATATGAGCCCGGAATTCGCGTCGTTGACTGTGCTGTCATAGCACAGTTCCACACCACCCAAGGCGTTGACCACGTCCTGCACGCCACCGAATTTCACCATGGCGACATGGTCGATTTTCTGTCCGGTGATGTTTTCGACTGCGCCAACCAGATTCTTCTTGCCGTATAGCTCGTATACGGCGTTGATTTTCATGGACTTGTCATCGACCTTCACGAGCGAATCGCGGGGGATGGAGATCAGCGAGCTCGGCCCGCTTTTCGGTTTGGTCAGTACGAGAATCGTATCGGTGCGGGTTCCGGGGACATCTCCAGAGGATTCGTTGATTGAGCCGTCGCGCTCGTCGGAGCCGAGAATAAGCCACGACGTCGCCTGTCCACTGGACATATCACTCAGCCATGCGGATTTGCTGAGATTGCTGTTGACCCAGTTGTAGGCCGCGATTCCTGCGACGATGACGGCGACCAATAGCACGACAATGAACCTGGAGAACACACGGCCCACACTGATGTGACGACGGGGTCGTGTCGGGCCGGAAGAGCCCCGTGAACTGGAAGGACGCCGGATATCGTTGGCGCTGGGTTCCATCACATGCTCGTTGTTCGTGGCGTTGCGGGACGGTCCGCCGGATACGCGTGCGGATTGCCGAACGGACTGTGCGGCGCCTGCTCGTGGTGCGGATGATGCCGCACGCGAACCAGAGGTATGTCCTTGTGCCGGAGAGAAACTTGGAGGTACGACTTGTCCTGTAGCCGGCTGCGCCGGGGCGGACGGGGTGCGGACTCGGTGTTTCGGGGTCCCCGCAGGCAAGAAGCTCGGCGGTTGGCTGCCGCCAGCCTCCCACTGCGATGATCCTTGTGACATACGACCTCCTGTGCGAATACGGTGCTACTTTTACTCAGCGCGGACGTATTATCACGGATTTCCGTCATTCCTGCGCATTAACCGCACATACTGTCGCATTGAGGTACCGGTCGGCGATGCCTAGATACTGTCCTGTCGTCGGGTCGGTGATAGTGCCGTTCTTCTTGTTGACGATGCCGCCGGTGTTCGGGTCAATCAGCGTGCCGTCGGCGCGGGTGATCAAGCCGGTCTTCGGGTCGACGGTCTCATTCGGCGTTGCGGATGCGGATGCCGAGTCGGAGGCGCTTGGGGTGTCCGAGCTGCTGGGGGAGGCGGACGAATCGGAAGAAGTCTCGGACGTGGTGTCGTCGGCTTGTGTCAGCGGCACCTCCTTGCGCAGCTTCTCCCACACGTCGTCAGCGTTCGAAGCCCAGACGACGCGGTTGATGTCCTTGGACCACGAGGTCACCGGAATCGTCTGCATATACAGATGGGTCGGATCGAGATTCTTCAAGCTCATCGCCAAGCCCACCAACGTGGACGCATGGGCGAGACCGGAACTGATATTGAGCGACTTGAGCGCGGTCTTGGCCAGTTGATACAGCTGCGAACTCTGCGTGAACAGGTTCTTGGAAAGCGCTTCCTTGATGATTTCCTTGACCAGGTACTGCTGGCGTGTCGTACGCATGATATCCGAGCCGTCGGTGCCGGTCCCATGGCGCATGCGAGCGTATTCGGTCGCCGTCGTGCCGTCGAGATGCTGCATACCGGGCTGAAGATTGATACCGGTGGTCGCATCTTTCGTGGCGACGGGGATGCACAGGTCGACGCCGCCGAGCGCATCGACCATGTCCCGCATGCCGGCGAAGTCCGCAACCACGAAGTTTTCAATGTCCAGTCCGGTCAGCGAATTGACCGCGGCCATGGTGCAGCTGCCGGCGGAGGCCAAGTCGCCGCCTTTCGCATACGCGTTGGCGAAAATCGAGTTGAACATCACGTCATAGCGAGCCGCAATCGTGCCCTTGCTGGTCTGGCAGCTGGGGGCGTTCACGATGGAATCGCGCGGGATGGACACCAGGTTGATGTATGAGCGGTCGGCGCTGATCTGCAACACCATTGCGGTGTCCGACTGATGGTTCTCCGCCTCGCCCGGACCGCCCAACGCCTTGTTCTCTTCGCCGCTGCGCGTATCCTGCCCGAGCAGCAGGATATTGATGGTCTGGCCGGCGTTGGGATCGACGACGGTATTCTGCGTGGACCCTGACTTCTGCGGGATGATGCTGATGGTGTTGTCGTCAATGACATGGTTGATGTCGTACCACGTCATTGCGGCGGCGCTGCCGACGAATACCAAGGCCGCCGCGACGACGCTGACGACCACGGAACGAGCCTGGTGCCGGGTGCGGTACCCGAGGCTGTGGCGGGGCTTGGGCTGATTCCAACCGTTGAGATTGGGAAGCTTGGGGTTGCTGCGATGGGATGTCACGCTTGGAACCTTCCTATGAGCCGTCAGCCTTGGCCGAACTTGGATGATTTGTTCTTCTAGACCAAGTCATTGTAGACCATCAGGGTGATGGAACGTTTCATATTCACACTATTCCCCCGACATTGCACCCCGAACGGCTCTTCGATCAGCCGTGACGCCGGGTTGCGGGCCCAGTCTAGACGACGCAGAATGCCCTCGCCATGCCCACGAAATGGGCAGCAAGGGTGCATAAAGCTTGAAGCATCGGCGGTTCTGCGTATATGCTGGAAGGCGGTGATACTCGATATACCAAGGAGGAGATATGTGGGGTGAGTCACGGGATCACGACGGTAATGGTGCCGCCGGTTCGCGCTCGCTGCATGGGACCTGGGGGATTTTTGACGAAGACGACGGGCTGTCGTGGCGCAACAGGGCCTTATGCTCGCAAACCGACCCCGAGGTGTTCTTTCCTGAAAAAGGCGGTTCGACACGCGACGCCAAACAGGTATGCGAATTGTGCGAAGTGCGTGAACAGTGTCTCGACTGGGCTGTCGACCATGATGAACGATTCGGCATCTGGGGAGGAATGAGCGAGCGGGAGCGCCGCCGCTACAAGAAGGAACGTCGTCGGGCGTGACGCTCTCACCCCCTTGCGTACACTGGAACTATGGATTTGACAGGCAGCGGCATCGAACAGTTGGTGGGAGATGTCCTGGCGTCGCGCACATACACGCACAGCCAGGACGTTGACGACTCCGTGGCGGCGGTGATCACCGTCGAGGAAGACAGGAGGTTTTTCCCATCCACCCTGTCCGCCGTGCTGGCACAGAGCGTGCTGCCGGGGGTCGTGGTCATCGCTGATTGCACGGGAACGCTGGCACAACCCCTCCAGACCTCATTCGATGTGATTCCCATGCCTGCCGGACCTGCGATGCGGTTGCCGCAGACCAAGCAGGTGTCCGTGCGCATCGTTCCGGTTACGGCTGCGAAATCCTTTGCACAAGCCGTTTCGGAGGCTGTCGAGACGGCACGGCTCGATGCAGGAATCCGCGGCCTGTGGATGTTGCATGATGATTCCCGCCCGGCTGACAATATCTGCCTTGAATCGCTGATTGAGACATGGCACAACGCGCCGACCGCTTCGATTCTGGGGGCCAAACAGCTCGATTGGCTGGGACAGAACCTTCATGATGTCGGCAAGTACGCCGGCCACCACCGCCTGTATTCGCTGGTCGTGGACGGTGAGCCCGACCAAGAGCAGTACGACGGCAGACAGGATGTCTTCGCCGTGTCACTCGCCGGTGCGCTGGTTCCCGTCGATACGTTGCGTATGCTCCACGGCATCTCATCGTGGTTCGGTACCTTCGCGCAATCCGCGGATTTCTGCCGTCGCGTGTGTCTCAGCGGTGGGCGTGTCGTCGTCGTGCCCCGTGCGCGCATCGCCCATCGGCGCGCAAGATTCGAAGGCATCCGTACCCGTTCGGGCATGCCCATCGATGAGGATGAACCTCAGCATGCGTCGATGGCGCGGATGCGCGCCGAACAACGCTACGCGTATACGGATATCCGCATGCTGTGGTGGCTGGTCTGGTGGCTGTGCAGCCTGCCCGCCGCGATCGGGCGTGCCGTGGCGAAACTGTTCGCGAAAAAACCGTATGATGCACTGTGCGAGCTCGTGATGCCGTGGTCCGCGCTCGTGTCCTTCCCGCGCGCTCTCAAGGCTCGTCGTCTGGTCGCCCGGCAGAGCAAAGTATCCCAATCCCGTCTGGGGCAACTGGTTGCTGACCGACAGCAGATTGCGCACTGGCGTGACCGCCGACGCGCCTTGGATAGCCAACGCCATGTGATTTTGCTCAGCCCGTTGGCCAAACCGCATCTGCGCACCCGTCTGATCCGGCGGTGGACCGGGGCGATACTCATGGCCGTGGTGGTGCTGTGCCTGCTCATCGGCTCGCAATGGTCGCTGGTGCGTTCCCTTGCCTCCGGTGGCACGCTGTATTCGGACCAATGGTTGGCCACCGGCGCAAATTGGCGCCAACTTGTTGATTCCGCAACAACACAATGGGTGTTCGGCGGCGGTGTCGGTCGCGCAGCACCACCGACGCCGTGGCTGTTGGTGCTCATGGTCGCTTCAGTGTTCACGTTGGGGCATGTCGCCACGGCGGTCAGCATCATGTACTGCGCGTCTGCGCCGCTCGCGGCATTGTCGTTCTGGGCGCTGGCGGGAGTGTTCACCCGTTCCGACTCGGTACGTATCGCCGGCGGGCTGATGTGGGTCTCCTTCGCCGCAGCGATGGGGCTGTACCAATCCGGGAACCTCGCGATGCTGACCATGATGGTCTTCCTGCCCGCTGCATTTGCCTTCGTGTTCCGCGCCGTGGGTATGTACCACACCGAGGACCCGATCAAGCCGAAGGCGTCGATTCAGGCTGCGGCGTGCGCGGCCTTGTGCTTTGTCGTCGTTGTACTGTCAGAGCCGCAGACGCTGCTCGCCTTGGTCGTCGCGTTCATCGTGTTCCTCATGATGGTGCCGAAGCATCGTGCCATGCTGCTGCTCATCCCGTTCCCCGCGGGATTCGCCGTTGCTCCGACCCTGCTCAATGCCATCCATAACGGCACGCAGGGCATGTGGCGGCAGCTGTTCGGCGATATTGCGATACCTGTGCGCAGTGTGAACGGCTCGCCGACGGCGTTGAGTCTGGCCGATGTGGTCCGCAGGACTTTCGGCGTCAGCGGGAGTGGCAACTTAAGCTCGCTTGATCCGCAGACCGCGTTGCATGTCGCTTCGGTTGTGGTGCTTGCCGTCGTGGCCGCCTTGGCTGTCGTCTCGTTGTTCCTGCCGTTTGCGCTCAGAGTGTCGCGCATGATGTGGGTGGTCGCGGTGTGCGGAGCGGTGTTGTGTCTGGCATCGTCCCGCGTGGCCATCGCGGTTGACGCCGACGGCCAGGTGGCCGGTTCCGTGCTTCCGGGCATGGCCTTGGTCATGGTGGCGTTCCTGTCCTGCCTGTGCTTGGTCGCGGGTGGGGCTGTACAGCGTTTCCGCGCGTTGAAGACGTCTCTTGGTGCCGAAGAGGGCGCTGTTCATGCAAGTCCTGAACAATCCCGTCGCACGACGGCCTTGACCCGTGCCGCACGTGCCCTGCTGGTCATTGTGATGCTGGCGTTCGCCGCCACATGGTGCGGTTTCGCAGCTTTGGTGTCTCCCAGCCAGCATATCGGCGGCAGCACGAGCGGATTGCCGATGGTTGCCACAGATTATCTGGCGAAGAACAGCGATTACCGCGTGCTCGCCTTGCAGGCCCAGACCGACAATTCAGTCAATTATTCGATATTGCGCACCGGCAAAGGCGACCTGATTGACGCTTCGCCTGCGTTGCGGGCCCAGTTCGTGTCGGGGGAACGTGATGCCGCATACCAGACCCTCGCCCAGGCGAGCGCGGCGTTATTGTCAGGTTCTGATGACGATGCCATCGCGTCGATCAGCCAGCTGGGCTTCGGCGGCATTTACGTGGTTCCCAACACCTCGAACCGCGCTGCACGGACTGCGACAGGGGAGTTGATCGCCAATATCACCGCGTGCGACGGCGTGCAGACCGTCGTCAGCGCGGATAGCGGCACCTACTACCGTGTCGCCGGCGCAACAGATACCGCGACTCAGCACGTCAACACCTCGGCGCAGCGCAAATTGCAGGCGCGCGGATGGCGTTACGTATGGCTGTGGAGCATGGGTATTGTCATCGCCGCATACTGTCTGGTCGCCCTGCCTCGTCCGGGCGCCAAGGTGATGAGCGATGACGAGGAGGATGAAGCATGAGTCAGGAGCTATCCAATCGTAAGCGTGGCGCGTCGGGCCGTCACACCGCGTCGAAGGTCCGTCGCGTCCTTGTGGCTCTGCTGACTATGGTGGTCATCCTTGCGGCGTTTGCCGCATTGATTGTGCTCAAGCCCGCCGGATGGTTGGTCGATTCGCCTTCGGTTACGTCAGGGACGACCGTGCAACATGTCAGCCAGACGCAATACGGTCTGTTGTGTCCGCAGCAGATGACGCTTGCTGATGACGAGAATTTCGGGGACAGCGAATACCAGGCGACCGCGGGCAACATCGCGTCTTCCGCCTTGTATGCGGCCTTCGGTTCCGTGTATGGTACCGATGTCTACGATTATCCGGTTGCTGACGATGCGCAGCCCGGCGAGCTGTCCGACAGCGATTTGCTGGATTCCGCGAATGTGAAGACGCTCGCCGGCGACGTCACGAAGAGCGCGCAATACATTGATGCGAAACTGCTTGAGACGAAATCAGGAACCGGTGTGATCGGCTCGATGGCGTCGTGGGCAACATCGGGGGATTTGAAGGGTATGTCGGCCGCTTCATGCGTGCCGACCGCCCTGAGTGACACATTCCTGCTGCCTGCGACGCAGACTGGTGTCACCGAGCAGCTCGTGGTGTCCAATCCTTCGCAGAAGTCTACGTCACTTGATGTGACCGTATACGGCACGAAACATGCGGGGAAGCTGTCATTGTCCACGTCCAGCACGTTGACGGTCGCCGCAGGCGGTCAGGCGACCCTTGATATCGCCGCTGCCGCGCCCGGACAGCAGGGCGTGTACGTCACCGTGTCCAGCAAGGAGACACCGATTTCGTCCGTCGTGAAAGTGATTCGCATGCAGGGGTTGAAGCCGCAGGGATCGGATGTCGTTCTCCCGCTTCAGGCCGCGGCGCTCACCCAGGCCATGCCCGGAGTGGTTAAAGGCGATGCTGTGACTGCCCTCGTCTTCGCACAGCGCAGCACCACGGTGACGTTGTCGTGGGTGACCGACGAAGGCCGCGTGGAGGCGAAAACGGTTACCGTACCCGGCAACAGGGTCACCGCGGTCGATCTCGGCAACGCCCCAGACGGTACGCTGGGCTTATTCGCCGACGCCACATCCGAAATCAACATACAGGCGACAGTCAGCCAGAGTGGTTCCGGACAGGCGGATTTCGCGTTCGTTCCCGGAGAGTCGGGACAGCAGGCCTCAGGCTTGGTCATCCCATCATCAACGTCAGCGAGCCTGCAACTGGTCAATCTGTCCGACAATGACCAGACTGTCACGGTGCGTGGCTTCGATGCGTCCGGTAAGGCGACGGGAAGCAAGAAGATTCAGGTGGATGCCACGACCGGCGTGTCGGTCGATCCCGAAGATATCGGCGCCGGTACCCAGATGCTCACATGCCGTGCAGGCAAGAACATGGTGTGGGGCGCGAGACTGTCGCAGACTTCGCTGTCTTCAGGCAAGGTGGCGCAGGCAGCATATCTGCCGGCATCATCGTTGGAGCCACAGAGCCGTGAAGTGCTGACGGCGAACGACCAGCGCATCGTGCACTGACCGTTCGCTAATCAAGCCCCCAATCGGGGTCGATTTCCTCAGGTCTGCGGCCATACAGCTCAGCGAGACGGCTGACCAGCTCGTCGCGGATCGCGAACTGCAGGTCCATACGGGTGCGCGCATGCATCTGAATTGGCATGCGGTACAGGACGATGCGTGCTGGCGTGCCGCGCCCAGCGGGGAAGCATTGGGAGCATAAATCCGGGTCCGCCTGCCATGGTGCCGGATCGGACGGCGGAACGTCCTCGACGGCGAACTGCACGGGCTGCACCAATTGAGGCCATGCTCCGTGCAGCCGACGCAACTGGGATGCGACCATATCGTCGAATATGCCGCTTTTCGTCCGGTACCGGGGCATTCTCACCCCGAACATCGGGGTACGGCTTCCGCGGCCGTGCCTGTTGCGGTATACGTGTAATTGCCAAGGTGCTCGCAGCATGTCGTCAACTGTATGTCGAGGCAAGGATTGAGCTAGGATAGCAGGGTGCATTTCGGCAAGGAGGAACAATGAACGCCACAGCGATCCATGCATGGCAGCAGCTTGATCTCGACGCAGTGGCGTCCGAAGCGAAAGCGATTGCCTTCGACCTTGACGGTACGCTCGCCAGATCGAAGAAACCGATTTCCCCGCAAATCGCGGATTGCCTGACCGCGCTGACCCACCGTCTGCCGGTGGCGATTGTCACCGGCGGCAGGTTCGCCTTGGTGCGCAGCCAGATTCTCGATATGTTGGACGATCGCGCCTGCAAAGCCAACATGCATTTGATGCCGACCAGCGGAACCCGCTACTACCGCTGGGACGGCACGCAGTGGGAGTGCGTGTACGAGCATAATCTCAGCGTCGCCGAGCGGCAGGCCGCCATCAGTTCGCTGGAACGACACGCCAAGGAACAAGGCATTTGGGAAGACCACGTGTGGGGCGATTGCATCGAAGACCGCGGCAGCCAGATTACCTTCTCTGCCTTGGGGCAGCTCGCGCCGATTGCGGCGAAGGAATCCTGGGATCCGACCAATGAGAAGAAGAACCGGCTTGCCGAGGCTGTCAGCGCCGATGTGCCTGATTTGGCGGTCCGATCCGGCGGGTCCACAAGCGTTGATATCTCGCTGCGCGGTGTGGATAAGGCGTATGCCGTCCGGCAGTTGGCGACCGCGCTGCATATCGACGTGTCGCAGATGATTTATCTCGGCGACCGTATGGATCCGGACGGCAATGATTACCCTGCCGTCAACGCCGGAACGATTGCCATTCGTGTCACGGGGCCGGAGGAGACCCTTGAGGTGTGCGGTGAGCTTATTCGCCGTCTGCCTGTGGTGGCGTGAATCACCGGTGGCCTTTTGCCGGATGCAGGTAGGTGTTTGTGTCGTCAGGGGCATGAGCCTAGTTGTGTCGCACGGCGTGTCTTACCGAGCTGTGATGTGGCGCGGGCATCATGATGGTCTGATGCAGTGATGTTGTGCTGCGTATTGCGCGTATTGTGCGGCGTTGTGTGATGTGATGCTTTGGAGAGCAGCGCAGCCGTAACTTCTGACCACATGCTTCGTACGGGCTGGCATCGCCGCGTGGCGTTCGCATACAGTCGGATGCATGCGATTGCGTGATTTGGCTTCCCGCCTGTTGTCATCCCCGTTCGCGATGGTTGTGCTGCCGCGCGGATGTGCGGGGTGCGGCGAACCCGATTCGGTGTTGTGCGCCGATTGCCGGGCGTTGTTTACTGTGTGGCCGTCCCGGCAGTTTCCGGGCCTTCCCGGCGGTACGCTCGCATGTGCGCGGTATTCGGGTCGGGCAAGGTCGGCGGTGCTTGCATGGAAGGACCATGATGATCGGGAATGCGATACTGTGTTCGCCCGGTATCTTGCGTTTGCCGTCGATATGATGCTGGGCAGGATTGGTGCTGCCTCGGGTGTTTCGGGTGTCGGCAGCGATCATCGGGTGACGCTTGTCCCAGTACCTTCATCCGGACGGTCCGTTCGGGCCCGCGGCAGACCGCATATGACTGTGTTGTCGCATGCGGTGTGTCGTCTGCTATGTGGGGAATACGGGTACGATGCCGTGGTCGCCGATGTGCTGACAGTCGCGCGCCACGGGGGACGGTCGGTCAGCCTGTCCAGCGCGCAGCAGCGTCATGACCGCATGGGCGATCGGTTCCGTGTGCGCGGTCGGTTGCATGATGGTTGTCTACATGATACGGGTTGCCGCGACGTGGGTGTCGGGACGGTGATTCTGCTGGATGACATCATCACAACCGGATCCACATTGCGTGGATGCGCCGATGTGCTTGCTGCCGCTGGAATTCATGTCTCTGCAGCAATCGCCTTGGCGGATACGCCGCCTCGAGGTGGTTCGTCGTGTGTCAGCTGATTGCTGACTCGCACCAAGAATCAACTCTCAGCCACACCAGCCCTTACCTCCTCACAGCGCACCTCACCACAGTGCGCTCCCTCACAATCTATCTACGCTGAGCAGTGTTTACGCGTCGCTAGTTTGTGTGTCCTTACAAACTGCTTACGCTGAGCCCTCCGTTTGCGTCACTGGTTTGTGTGGTTTCGCAAACTGCTTACGCTGAGGGTGTTGTTTGCGTAGACGGTTTGTGGAGTGCGGTGTGTCGCGGCATCAGTCTGTCTGCCAGTCGGCAGTCTGTCTGTCAGTCGGCACGCACGACCGGCATCTCGTCCCAACGTGTGGTACAACGCGATGACAGCATCTCGCGCCGCATGGCCCATGCGGCTCCGGTATCGCCGTTGTTCCTGCCGTTTCCCCGGATGCCTGCGAAACCGATGCCTACGTGGGCCGGGCCGAATCTTCTGGCGACCTGTTCGAACGCCTCACTCAGACCAGAATCTGTCTGCGCACCCAGAGCAGGCAGAGTGCCATAGGACGCGGCATCGACTAATCCGGTGAGCATGACACCAACCCGCACATAACGCACCGAAGGGGTGATTCTGCCGTGGAGCGCCTGCCTGGCGGCCGCGGATATGATGACCGGGTCGTCACTCGGGTCTTGCAGGAGGATACTGCCGCAGACGGATGAGTACTGATCATGCTTGCTGAAAGGGCTGCTGGCACAGAACACTGAAACCCGCGTGCACAGGCTGTGCTGCCGTTGGAGCCTCCTGCAGGCGTACTGGGCGTATACGGACGCCGCTTGTCTGAGGCCTTCCTCGCCAAGAATCGGGGTGCCGAACATACGGGAGCATAATATCTGGCAGTCGCGCTTGCCTCCGGTTGCGTCGTTGTCATCCGCGATGCACGGTATGCCCCGCAGCTCCAGAATCGTCCGTTCAAGTTGCACCGAAAAGCGCCTGCGCATATTGACCGGATCCTGATCGCGCAGTTGCGCGGCCTGCCGTATGCCCAAGCCGCGCAGACGTTTAGCCAGTCTTCTGCCAATGCCCCAGACATCGTTGATTTCGATGGACGAAAGCACGGCTGTTCCTTGGTCGTCGCGCGACAAATCGCCCCATGTGGTAATCCCATGGGACGACGGATGCCGTTTGGCCCAATGATTCGTGATTTTCGCCAGAGTTTTGGTGGGGGCGATGCCGATGCTCACCGGTATGCCTATTCCCTGCAATACGGTTCGCCGCATAACGGCGGCGATTCGGCGTGTCCGCTCGCTGTCCCACGGCGAATGCATGAAACATTCGTCGATGGAGTACACCTCCTGTCTGGGCAGGAATCCCGACATGATGGACATCATACGCCTTGACAGGCTGCCGTACAGCTCGTAGTTGGAGCTCCGGGCGATGACTTGGTCGTATGCCGCCTCCTGACGGATGGTGAACCATGGCGTGCCGTTGGCGATGCCAAGCGCTTTGGCTTCGTACGACCGGGAAACCACGCATCCGTCGTTGTTCGACAAGACCACAAGAGGCTTCCCGGCTACCTCCGGATGGAATACGGCTTCGCAGGATGCGTAGAAGTTATTGGCGTCGGCGAGCACAATTGGATGCTCTTGCACACGGTCAGGCATGGCGCGACCCCCACCCTCCGTGCCGGTAGGCACCCGGATGCTGGGGAGCGACGATTGCGCCGCCACCGGATTTCGCCCCCGGATAGGTGACCGACGGCGGAACTGGTTGTTCTGCGTGGCGTTGGGCCGTCTTACGCTGCCAATGGTAGTTCCCGGTCACCACACCCCAAATCAGCAGGTCTTGGTCGGGGGAGGGGGTGAAATCCGGATACGCGGGATTTTCCGGGTGCAACACCGGGGTATGCCCGTGCATGACCAGCCGCTTTACGGTCAGCTCATCATCGAGGACGGCAACGACCACATCGCCGTCCTGCGGATCGAGCGCACGGTCAACCACCAGCAAGTCGCCGTCCCAGATACCCGCGTTTTGCATGGAATCGCCTGCCACGGTCACGATGAACGTGGTGTCCGGGTGCATGATGATATGTTCGTCAAGACTGAAGTCGCCATCGAAATAATCCTGCGCGACCGAGGGAAAGCCGGCGTGTACCGCCTCAAGTGCCTGCGGCACCGGTACGGGGGATTCCGATGCCGGATGAATCGAGGAAATGACATCTGACAGCCGGGCCATACCGGTGTCAACGCCGGTGATGCCCGGCTGGCGTGTTCTGACGCTGACGACCATCGCATACCTCCATTCGAACATATGTTCGAATTCAGTATGTCGGATAGCCACGACAAACAGCGGCGGGTGCCGCAGGACCAACCGCGACACCCGCCAAATACGTGAATGCGTTGACCGAATATGCCGAATACATCGAAGGCACAGAATGCGCCGAATGCACCGCGTCGGCCAATGCTAGCGCCCTTATGCGTCCCCACTATGCGCAGACTTGGCAACATCCGCCTGGATATGATGCTTGGGCAGTGTGATTTCGAAATCCGCACCGCGCGGGTCGTCCACGACACGCACCGTGCCGCCGTGCAGCTGGGCAGCCCACCGCGCGATAGACAGCCCGAGCCCGGTGCCGCCCGATTCTGTGCCGGGGCCGGTTTTGCCTTTGACGAAACGCCGGAAGATATCGCTTCTGGCCTCAACCGGAATCTGCGAACCGAAATTGACCACATTGGTCACAATAGTGTCGTTGGTTTTGTTTTCGTGCGTTTCAATCAACACCGCCGTGTCGTCGGGGGAGTGCTTGAGCGCGTTGCCGATGACATTCGTGAACAGTTGGCGCAGCCGGTCCTGGTCGCCTTCCATCGTCAGATCGTCAGGCACATGCATGTCGATGGTGTGGGCATGGCCGGAATCCGCGATTTCCAAAGGCTCGATGGTCTCGTCGATGAAATCGGCGAAATTGAACCGCTCGATTTGCAGGCTCGCCGCGCCCGCCTCCATACGGGACAAATCGAGCAGGAATGCGATCAGATCGCTCAATCGATGCGTTTGGTTGAGAATGCTCTCCATATTCGCCGGGGTCGGTTCGACCACGCCGTCGGCGAGATTCTCAAGCATCGCCTGCAGCGCCGAAACCGGTGTGCGCAGCTCATGGCTGACATTCGCAATCAAATCGTTGCGCATCTGGTCGGCGTGTTGAAGCTCCTCGGCCATTTCGTTGAACGATCTGGCCAGCATGCCGATCTCATCATTGCTGTCCGTGCCGGTCTGCACGCGCACGGTGTAGTCGCCTTCCGCCATGGCTTCCGCGGCGTCTCGCATCTGCCGCAGAGGCGTTGTCAGCCCGCGTGAGAAGAAATAGGTGATGCCCAAGGCCACGGCGAGCGTAATCGGCATGGCCACCCATCCGGTCAGGCCGACTTTAAGCAGGAACCATGCCATCACGAATGCGATGGCGGTGGAAATGACAATCAGGACGGACAATTCGAACTTTAGCGAGGAGAAGAAGCCGATAGGCCGTCCACTATCCAACAGCCGGTTCGCCCGCGGCCGTTTTTTCGAAGATTGATTGGGCCGGGGCGAATCTGACTGGTGAGTCATCAGCGGGTCTCGCTTTCGGCGTCGTCCTCATTGGGCTCCGGCGGTTCGAAGGCGTACCCGACACCGTGCGCTGTGCGGATCATTTCCGAGCCGAGCTTGTGGCGCAGGGCCTTGACGTGGGAATCCACGGTACGGGTGCCCGAAGCATCCGGCCAATCCCAGACTTCTTCAAGCAGTTTCTCGCGCTTGAACACGGTTTTCGGCTTACGTGCGAGGGTTGCAAGTAGGTCGAATTCTGTGGGCGTCAGGTGCACCTGTTCGCCGTTGAGCGTGACGATGCGCTGCCGCGGGTCGATGACCAGCGACCCGAAGTCGAGGATCTTCTCGTTCTCCAGGTTCTTGGCGATGATGGTGGCGCGCTCCACGCGGCGTAACAGAGCCTCGCAGCGGGCGATGAGTTCGCGCGGCGAGAACGGCTTGGTCATGTAATCGTCGGCGCCCGCGCCGAGTCCCATGACCTTATCCGATTCGGCATCGCGGGCGGTAAGCATCAACACCGGGACAGGACGTTCGGCGACGATGCGTTTCGTCGCTTCGATGCCATCCATAACGGGCAGCATGATGTCCATGATGACTAGATCAGGCTTGAGCTGCTTTGCCGCCCGGACGGCGGACGCGCCGTCTCCTGCGACGCGTGCCGTCCATCCGTTCGCGGTGATGCGCTGCGCTATGGCAGTGGCGAGATCGGGTTCATCCTCGACGACCAGAATCGTGCGTGATTTCTTGGGGTTCTGGCGTGCGGAAGTGTTGAGCATATGGGACCGCCTTTCAGTTCTCTGGTTCCAAGAATACCGCTCCCAACGCCGGAATGGTGAGTTTCGCCGACCAATCGCGGGAATGATAGGCCCCTGCGTCGGCCTCGAATTCGCCGTTGTGGATGCCGGAACCGCCGTACTGCTCGTCATCTGTGGTCAGGATTTCGCGCCAGCGACCGCCGCTCGTCAGTGGCACCTGGTAGTCCTCCCACGCTTCGCCAGAGAAGTTGACAACGACAACGAGCTGTTCGCCCTTGGCACCGATCCTCACGAAGCTCAGCGTGTTGTGATCGGCGTCATCGTTGGTCAGCCACTGGAAGCCGGCGGGATCGAAGTCCTGGCTCCATAGCGCCGGATGCGCCTTGTACATGGCGTTCAAATCGGCGACCAGATGCTGGATTTGGCGATGTTCCTTCCAGTTGAGCGCATCCCAGTCAACCGACCCGTTGTGGTCCCATTCGCCGTATTGGGCGATTTCGTTGCCCATGAACGACAGCTTCTTGCCCGGGTGGGCCCACTGATAGGCGAACAGCGCCCGCACGCCGGCGTATCGCTGCCAGTCGTCGCCCGGCATCTTGCCGAACAGCGACCCCTTGCCGTACACGACCTCGTCATGGCTGATCGGCAGGACATAATGCTCCGAATAGGCGTAGACCATTGAGAACGTGATCTCGTTGTGATGCCACTTGCGGTTGATGGGCTGCTCGTGCAGGTATTGCAGCGTGTCGTGCATCCAGCCCATATTCCACTTGAGGCCGAATCCGATGCCGCCTTGGTCCGTCGGGGCGGTGATGCCCGGATACGCGGTGGACTCCTCGGCGATCATCATGATGCCAGGGTTGTTCTTGTACGCCGTGGCATTGGCTTCCTTGAGGAAGTCGATGGCTTCGAGGTTCTCGCGCCCGCCGTAGATATTGGGATGCCACTGGCCGGGCTTGCGGCTGTAGTCGAGGTAGAGCATCGAGGAGACCGCGTCGACACGTAGCGCGTCGATATGGTACTCATCCAGCCAGAAGCAGGCGTTGGCGACGAGGAAGTTGCGTACCTCGTTGCGGCCGAAGTTGAAGATGTACGTGCCCCAGTCCGGGTGTTCGCCGCGGGTGGGATCTGGATCCTCATACAGCGGTGTGCCATCGAAGCGACCGAGAGCGAAGGCGTCCTTGGGGAAGTGCGCCGGGACCCAATCCATGATGACGCCGATACCGGCCTCATGGAATTTCTCGACCAGATACCTGAAATCGTCCGGCCCGCCGAGACGGGAATCGATGGCGTAGTATCCGGTCACCTGATAACCCCACGAGCCGGCGAACGGGTGCTCGGCAAGCGGCATGAACTCAACGTGAGTGAAGCCTTCCCTGGCGACATAGTCGACGAGCTGGTCGGCGAGTTCGCGGTAGTTCTTGATGCCTTTCTTCCAGCTGCCGGCGTGAACTTCGTAGATGCTGACTGGGCCGTCATGCGGATTGGTGCGTTTGCGGTGGTCCATCCACGTCTTGTCGTCCCAGGCGAATTGCGAATCGACCACAATGGAGCCCGTGGCCGGCGGAACCTCATGGGAGCGCTCCATTGGATCAGCCTTCATGACCCACTCGTTGTTCGCGTTGAGGATTTGATACTTATAGACTTCACCGGCCTCCACACCTGGGATGAACAGTTCCCAGATGCCGGAGGAGCCCAGTTCGCGCATGGCGTGCTTGCGACCGTCCCAGCCGTTGAAGTTGCCGACGACGCGCACGGCGTGGGCGTTCGGTGCCCACACGCTGAACGCGGTGCCGACCAGCTGTCCGCCACTGGTGCCGTCGTTGGAACCCATCGGGTCGTCATAACGCATGACGCGCGCACCGAGCGCCTCCCACAGCCGCTCATGCCTTCCTTCGCCGAACAGGTACATGTCAAGGTCGCCCACAGTCGGCAGATACCGGTACGGGTCGTCCTCAACGAGGGTCTCGCCATTCTCATAGGTGGTGGCCACACGATAGTCCGGCACACCCCAGCCGTCATGCGTTTCGATTGCAGGGACGGTCGCGCGGAAGATGCCGTTGTGCTCATGCTCGGCGGCATGACGGACCCGCTTGCCGCCCTCCTCTGTGATGATGTCGACGCTGGATGCCAGCGGACGCAGGACCCGCACGGTCACGGTGCGCTCGTCATCCTGTGCGAAATGCCCGCCAAGCACCTCATGGGGGTTGTAATAGCTTGCGTTGCTGACGGCGTCCAGTGTTCCTTGATCTACAGTAAACATGATGACATCTCCATTGATTCTCTCGTGTTCGTAGTGGTCATATTACGAGACTACCCGCAATTTGTGCAAAAGTCCCGCCGTGTCGTATGTTTCTTCTCACTTTTTTTCGCTGTCGATGGAATACGGGGTCGTGCTCGAGGAGGTGTCGTGATTCCATCATTATCTAAGTCTCGGCCCCTTGGCATAATATGTAAGGTTACGGTCTTTGACTACGTCGTTCACGGAGGGTTCATGGGTTACAAAGTCGGCGATATGGTCGTGTATCCGCGTCATGGTGCGGCACGGGTCGATGCGATTACCGAACGCACGGTGAAAGGCGTTACACGGCAGTACCTGCAGCTGTCTGTCCTGTCCTCTGACGGTCTGGTCATCAATGTCCCCGTGGAAAACGCGGAGAAGGTCGGGGTTCGCGATATCGTCGACGCCGATGCCGTGTCGAAGGTGTTCGACATCCTGCGTACGCCGATCGTCGAGAAGGAAATGAACTGGTCCCGCCGTTACAAACTCAATGTCGAGAAGATTTCAACAGGCGACGTGAATCAAATCGCCGAGGTCGTGCGCGACCTGTCCCAGCGCAATGTCGATGAGCACGGCCTGTCCGCCGGCGAAAAGCGCATGCTGACACGCGCGCGGAGCATCCTCACGTCCGAAATTTCGCTGTCCGAAGACATTTCCGAAGAGGAGGCGCAGCGACTGCTTGACGTCAACCTCGGCTACGCCGACCCGCTGCCGGGCGATGACAAGCATCACACCGAGGCTCCCGAGGAGCCGGCATCGCAGACGCTTGCCCGTCTTGAAGCGGAAAAGAAGAAGTCCAAGAGCAAGAAGAAGTGACCTTGGCTTCGGTGCCGTACGGGGATTCATCCGTGCCGATTCCTCAAGAACACCAGAACCGACGGGCTTCTGGGGTCCCGGTTCCGCAAATCCCGCTTGTGGGAATGGGGTTTGACGCCCATCGTTTCGCCAAGGACGCCCGTCCGCTGTGGCTTGCGTGCCTGAAGTGGGAAGGCATCGGGATTGAGGGGGATTCCGACGGGGACGTCGCTGTGCATGCCCTCATTGACGCACTGTTATCAGCGGCAGGATTGGGTGATATCGGCACGCTGTTCGGCGTTGGTGCTGACAGCGCGGGAGCCGGAGCCCATGGAACCGATATGCTCCGCACAACCTGCGACACTCTGCGTGAGCACGGGTTCAAACCGTTGAACGCCAGTGTCGTGGTTATCGGCAACAGGCCGAAAATGAGTGCCAATCGCGAACAGGCGCAGCGGGCGATGTCCCAGGCCGCAGGATGCCCAGTATCCATCACCGCAACCACCACCGACGGCATGGGATTCACCGGGGCGGGGGAAGGCCTCGCAGCGATGGCGACCGCGCTGGTCGTCCAATGCGATAATCCAGGCTCGATAGTCTAGGCACGACAGTCCGGTCTATTCGAGCACTATTGTGTGTTACGCGTTGGTGGTTTTCATGGCGGAGACGGCACGCGCAATAACCCAGAACAGGGTGGACAGCGTCACGATGATGAAGCTTGGCGGCGCCGGGAACATTGCTGAGAGCACCAACCCACCCCAGATGGAAACCAAGCACAGCACGCTCGCCGTGCACATGGCTTTCAGCGGGGATGCGGCGATGATATTCGCGGTTGCAGCCGGGGTGACAACGAGCGCGAAGATCAGTAAGGTTCCCACTGCGGGCACCGCAATGGTGATGACTCCCGCCATAATCGCCATGAACAGCACATTCATCAGCCCGATCGGCACGCCTTTGGCCTGAGCCACCTGCTCATCCAATGAGCTGAACAGCAGCGGGCGGTAGATGACGGCGAGTGCGATGACGAGTACGATGTCGAAAATCGCGAACCCGATTACCTGATCGTCTGTGATTGTCAGAATCGAGCCGAACAAAATGGATTGCATCTGTTGCGATGCCGAACTTGACAGCCGTGCGAAGAACAGGCCGAGACCAGTGGCGAAGGCTAGCACGGTTCCTGTGGCGATTTCGCGTTGTGAGGCTCTTTTGCCCAGCGCTCCAATGACGAGCGCGCCTGCGAGCGCGAAGATGCCGAGGCCCAAGGATACCGGCAATCCGAGAAGTACCGCGCCGGTCGCCCCGGGCAAACCGATGTGCGCCAAGGCGTGGGCGGCGAATGTGGAATGCCGTGCGATGGTGAAATATCCCATGGCACCGGCGGCCACTGCGATGCACAGCCCGGCGAGGAACGCGTTGTGCATGAATGGCATGCCGAGGGTCTGCGCCCACTGGGGATCGAAGGAGAAATCGATATCGCTCATGTTCGGGTCATGACCTTTCTGCCGGTGCCGCTGCGGGCGCATCCGGCTGATGCTGGTGCGCATGATGGTGGAATTGCGCCACTTCGACGGGTGCATGCGTATCCTGTTCGATGTCGTCTGGCTCGTCGGGGGACGGGGTGACGAACATATCGCCTTGCGGGGTGGTCACAACTTGGACGGTCGTGCCATACAAGTGGGTCAGCAGATTCGCGTCGAGTACGTCATTCATCGCGGCGTAATGGGGATGCCCGTCGAGCAGGTACACGGCTCCGGTGAGGATCGGCAGCAGCATGTTGAGGTCGTGGGCGACCACTTGGATGGTCATGCCGAGCTCATGGTTGAGCCGCGCCAGCACGTGGACGGTTGCGCGTTGGCTGGCCAGATCGAGATTGGCGAGCGGCTCGTCGAGCATGAGCAGCTCGGGGTCGCTCACCAACGCCTGTGCGATGGCGACACGTTGCCGAAGCCCGCCGGACAGTTGCGATAAACGGTAGGACGCTTTGTCGGCCACGCCAACAAAGTCCATCGCTTTGTGGGCACGATTGCGTTGCGCCGCAGTGGTGATATGGAAGCCGAATCGTGTGCCCGTCAGGCCGAGCAGCACCGATTGCTCCGCGGTGAGATTGGAATCGATGTCCGATGTGTAACTTTGCGGCACATACCCGATGCGCTTATTGGACTTGCCTGCCGGTTCTCCAAGGACTTCCACATTGCCGTGCGACAACGGGAGCAGCCCGAGCTCGGCTTTCATCATGGTCGTCTTGCCGGCACCATTGGTTCCGACGATGGCGGTGACCGATCCGCGCGGGATTGAGAAGGTCCCGTTGCTCCAAATCACACGGTCGCCACGGCTGACCGCCGCTTGGCTGAACACGATGGCAGCCTCATGGACGGTGTTCTTTGCGGTGTTTCTTTCGCCGCTGGTATTCAGATTGCCGTCCTGGGCGGCTTGGGGCGCTGATCCTGTCATGCTGACCTCCCGTGGATTGTCGTTGGAATCGGGCGCATCCCGTTGTCTGTCTGAAATCAAGCCGTAGGGATGTCGTATGAAAACAAGTATGACAAATGATGCTGACAATCATTCTCATTTAGTCGGGGATAAAACCAATACCGCGACCAAGGTGACCAAAGCAATCGCGCAACGGTATGGAGCTCAGTCGCCCCGTTACTGCGCCGATGACGGGCTCGCGCTGCTCGACGGATCGCTGGAGGACTGGCTTGCAGAAGACGGGCTGGGGGAGGCGTCCTGCGTATTCGCATCAGTAGCGGTGCCGTCGGACGTATCGTTCGACGAGTCCTTCTCATCGGTTTGCGCGGCGGCGACCTGCTTGGTCATGGTTTCGACAAGCGAGGAAATCCAGCCGGTCAGCGTGTGCTGGTCGGAAGGCATCTGCTCGGTGATTTCAATGACGGGCACCTTGTTGGCCGTGGCCGTCTTCTTTAGTAGAGCCGCAGAATCGCTGGATTCCTGCGGATTGTCCACCAGCAGTTTTGCTTTGTCTGATTCCAGAAGCTCCTGGAACTCCTGCAAATCCGCTGGGGCCGCCTCTCCGCCTGACGTGACGGACTGCAGATAGCCTTGCGGTGTGACGTCCTTGAGCTTCATATCAGACATCAGATAATAAGCGACGGCTTCGGTGGCTGCATACGTGGTGTTCTTGTGCTTCTTGGCGAAGGCGGCCATGGCATCTTCAAGGTCTGATTCCTCGCTTTGCCATGTCTTGAGACGCTTATCGAAGGACTTCTTCTTGGACGGCAGGATTTTGGAGAAGGTGTCGGCCAATTCGGTCGCCATCGCTTTGCGCGCGTCTTTCGAGAACCACAGATGCGGGTTGTCGCCGGAAATTGCGCCGACGGTGGAGGCTGCGGAGACGCTGACCGTGCCTTTGGCGATGCTCTTCGAAGCCCATGAGTCGTAGCCGGCTCCGTTGGTCACGACGACCTGGGCCTTTTGGATTTCGGCGATGTCCGAGGTCTTGGGCTCGAAATCGTGGGCATCGACGTTCGTGGAATTAAGAATCGTGGTGACCTTGACATCATCGCCGCCGATTTCCTGCGCGAGGGTGCCCCACTGATTGACGGATGCCATCACAAGGATCGGCCCCTTCGAGGCCGTGGCTGAGGGCGTCGCCGAGGAAGCAGGACGCGGGGTGGGTAAGCACCCGGCAAGGGGAAGGAGCAATGCGATGGCCGCCAGCGCCGCGAACCATGTTGCCAATCTGTTGCCAAGCCCCCGTGTGCTCATGTTGCCACCTTTTCTCTGTCTGCTGTGCCCTGTTCGCTGAACGACTCGGTCTGCTGAGCGCTCCGCATGCCGGAATGCGCGCATGTTCTCTCCCCACGATAGCTTACGATACAGAAAACGTAAGTTGCGCCGCTCCTGTCCGCTCCGGGGCGGCGCAGGCATGTTGTTGTGGTCGGGGCGGCGTCAGGAGGCACAGCATGCCCATCGTATTGGACGGCAAAAGCGTGGCTGCCCAGATCAAAGCGGATTTGAGCACCAGAGTCGCAGCGCTCAAGTGGCAAGGGATCCAACCGGGTCTCGGCACGCTTCTGGTGGGTGGTGACCCGGGCTCCGTCAAATACGTTGCGGGCAAACATGCGGATTGCGCTGAAGTGGGCATCACGTCGATTCGCCGCGATCTGCCCGCCGATGCGACCGAATCGCAGATCGTACAAGCGGTCGACGAGCTGAACGCCGACCCGGCATGCACCGGCTTCATCGTCCAACTGCCGTTGCCCGTCGGTGTTGATGAACTCTCGGTGATTGCGCGCATCGATCCCGGCAAGGACGTCGATGGCATGCACCCGTACAATCTGGGCGAGCTGGTGCTGCACACCTCCGGTGAAATCGCCACGCCGCTGCCATGCACGCCACGTGGCGTGCTGACCCTGCTTGACCATTACGGCATCGGGTTGGACGGCAAGGAGGTGTGCGTGCTGGGGCGCGGTATCACCATCGGCCGCACCATCGGGCTGTTGCTGACCAGACGGAATGTCAATGCGACTGTCACCTTGTGCCATACCGGCACCAAGGATGTGCACGAGCATATGCGCCGGGCAGATGTCATCATCGCGGCGATGGGCTCGGCCGGTTTCGTCACGCCGGATGACATCAAGCCGGGCGCCGTGCTGGTTGATGTCGGCGTCTCGCGCGTCTGGGACGAGCAGACGGGCAGGTATCGCATCAAGGGCGACGTGGACAAGGCGTGCTATGCCAAGGCCGGCGCTTATACGCCCAACCCGGGTGGAGTGGGGCCGATGACGCGAGCCATGCTGTTGGCGAATGTCGTGGAGATCGCGGAGCGCGCCGCCGCTCGCTGAAACCACGTGTATATGCGGTGTCGTGCCTGCCGGTGTGGGGTAACCACGCAACCGTGGCATTCCGGGGTACGACACGCCGTATTTCACCGGCGGCATTTGTGCATGGTACACGCTAAACTCGGTCAAGGTATGTCTCCATGGGCATACCAGATAACTGAATAACGATTTTATCCATCTACTCATTAACAGAAACCACTATTTTAATGGCAGAAAACAATAAGGAAGTCACCAAGGTCGCGATTAACGACATCGGCACCGAAGAAGACTTCATCAAGGCAGTCGATTCCACCATCAAGAACTTCGATGATGGTGATCTGGTCGAGGGCACGGTCGTCAAGGTCGACCGTGACGAGGTCCTGCTCGACATCGGCTACAAGACCGAGGGTGTCATCCCCTCCCGCGAACTTTCCATCAAGAAGGACGTCGATCCCGACGATGTCGTCGAAGTCGGCGACACCATCGAGGCCCTTGTCGTGACCAAGGAAGACAAGGAAGGCCGTCTTATCCTGTCCAAGAAGCGTGCACAGTATGAGCGCGCCTGGGGCGATATCGAGAAGATCAAGGAAGCCGATGGCGTTGTCGAAGGCACCGTCATCGAAGCTGTCAAGGGCGGCCTCATCGTCGACATCGGCCTGCGTGGCTTCCTGCCTGCCTCGCTCGTTGAGATGCGTCGTGTGCGCGACCTGTCCCCGTACATCGGCCAGAAGATCAAGGCCAAGATCCTGGAGCTCGACAAGAACCGCAACAATGTGGTGCTGTCCCGCCGCCAGTATCTCGAGGAGACCCAGTCCGAGGTCCGCGAGACCTTCCTGTCCCAGCTCAAGAAGGGCCAGATTCGCGAAGGCGTCGTGTCCTCCATCGTCAACTTCGGCGCGTTCGTCGATTTGGGCGGTGTTGACGGCCTGATCCACGTGTCCGAGCTGTCTTGGAAGCACATCGACCACCCGTCCGAGGTCGTCAAGGTCGGCCGGAAGGTCACCGTCGAGGTGCTCGACGTCGACATGGACCGCGAGCGTATCTCGCTGTCCCTCAAGGCCACCCAGGAAGATCCGTGGCAGCGCTTCGCTCGCACCCACGTTCCCGGCCAGATTGTCCAGGGCAAGGTCACCAAGATCGTGCAGTTCGGTGTGTTCGTGTCCGTCGAAGACGGCATCGAAGGCCTCGTGCACATCTCCGAGCTGGCCAACCGCCACGTCGAGAACCCGGAGACCGTCGTCAAACAGGGCGAGACCGTGTTCGTCAAGGTTATCGACGTCGATCTCGATCGTCGCCGTATCTCCTTGTCCCTCAAGCAGGCGAACGACGCTGTCGATCCGAACTCCGAAGACTTCGATCCGGCGCTCTATGGCATGCCGGCCGAGTACGACGAGGACGGCAACTACAAGTATCCGGAAGGCTTCGACCCGAACACCAACGAGTGGATCGCCGGATACGAGAAGCAGCGCGAGGAATGGGAATCCCAGTACGCCGCTGCCCACGATCTGTGGGAAGAGCACAAGGCCTTCGTCGCCAAGGAGCTGGAGAACGCCGCGGCTTCCGCAGCCGAGGACGGCCAGGCCCCTCGCGAAGAGAAGGTCCAGGAGACCTCCAACTACTCCTCGAACAATGAGTCTGAAGGCACCCTCGCTGGTTCCGACCAGCTGGCCGCCCTTCGTGAGCAGCTGCTCAAGGAGAAGAAGTGAACGATGCCAGTCATCACTGACTGACATGGTTGACTGACAAACCAACGGTATGGCCCCGGCACTTCGGTGACCGGGGCCATACCGTATCTTGCGCCGGCATGTCGTGCGGCTACCATGGAAAACATGGTGATACGAATCGGACTGACCGGAGGCATCGCAGCCGGGAAAAGCACGGTTTCCCGCAGACTTGGCGAACTCGGGGCGACAATTATTGATTACGATGCCCTCGCCAGGCAGGCCGTGGAACCCGGGGGAGTGGCATTACAGCGCATCGTTGACGTGTTCGGCCCTGAGGCCGTTGGTGCAGACGGCAAGTTGGATCGCACCTGGCTCGCTGAACGTGTATTCGGTGAGCATGCCGATCCTCATGCAAGGCAGCGTTTGGACGCCATCGAGCATCCGTTGATTTACGAGTTGGCCAAACGGATTGACATGCAGACTGCCCGGCAGAACAGCTCGGCCGTAATCGTCCATGACATCCCGCTACTCGCTGAAGTCCTTCATGACCTGCCCTTCAGTTTCGATCATATCGTCACAGTCGAAGCGCCGGAATCAATACGCATCGAACGCATGATTCGCACACGGGGAATGGACAGGGTACAAGCGCAAGCCCGGATCGCCAGCCAGAGCAAGCGGTCGGCCCGAATTGCCGTGGCGGACACGGTCGTGGACTCCAATGTGGATGTGAAGACCATGCTCGAGCGCATCGACTCACTCTACGCCACTTGGCGGGACGAAGCGAACGCGCACGGCAGATAAGCGGTAGAAGCTGGCGGTGAGCGGGCATACTGCATTATCGAACATTTGTACGAATCACTTGATATGCTGGAAGAATCAGCATACGGACGGGTCATGCGGGACTCAATGGGAGGACGATATGGGCATTTCCATCGAACGCACAGACAAGCCGTTTGTCGTCAAGGCTCCCTACAAGCCTTCTGGGGATCAACCCCAGGCCATCAAGGAGCTCGCCGAGCGGATCAACAATGGTGAGAACGATGTCGTGCTCATGGGTGCGACCGGCACCGGTAAAACCGCGACTGTTGCTTGGCTTATCGAGAAACTGCAGCGGCCGACCTTGATTCTCGAACCCAACAAGACCTTGGCGGCGCAGCTGTGCGCCGAATTCCGCGAGCTCATGCCCGACAACGCCGTGAGTTACTTCGTGTCCTACTACGACTATTACCAGCCGGAGGCTTACATCCCTCAAACGGACACCTATATCGAGAAGGATTCCAATATCAACGACGACGTCGAGCGTCTGCGCCACGCCGCCACCGCGAACCTGCTCACCCGTCGCGATTGCGTGGTCGTCGCTACGGTGTCGTGCATTTACGGCTTGGGTACTCCCGAGGAATACGCGGGTCGCATGCTGTTCCTGAAGGAGGGTCAGCAGATCAATCGTGACACGCTGTTGCGCAAATTCGTTGACATGCAATACAAGCGCAACGACATCGCCTTCACGCGCGGCACCTTCCGCGTGCGCGGCGATACCGTGGAGATCATCCCCGTGTATGAAGAGCTGGCCATCCGCATCGAGTTCTTCGGCGACGAAATCGACCGGATCTCCACCCTCCACCCGATTACCGGGGACGTCATCGACCATGCCAGTCAGGTGCATATCTTCCCGGCTTCGCACTATGTCGCCGGCCCCGAGCGCATGGAACGCGCGCTGCACACTATCAAGGAGGAACTCGACCAACGCGTCGCCGAGTTACGCAAACAGGGCAAGGAACTGGAAGCGCAACGCCTGACCATGCGCACGACCTACGATTTGGAAATGCTGACCCAGGTGGGCACATGCGCCGGCGTTGAGAATTATTCACGGCATTTCGACGGTCGTGAGCCGGGCACCCCGCCGCATACCTTGTTGGATTTCTTCCCGGACGATTTCCTGCTCGTCATCGACGAGTCCCACGTTACCGTCCCGCAGATCGGGGCCATGTACGAAGGGGACGCCAGCCGCAAACGCACGCTGGTCGAGCATGGCTTCCGTCTGCCTTCGGCGATGGATAACCGTCCGCTCAAATGGGACGAATTCCTTCAGCGAGTCGGACAGACCGTCTATCTGTCGGCGACCCCGGGTGATTACGAGCTCGGGCTCTCCGACGGCGTGGTCGAACAGATCATCCGCCCCACCGGCCTGCTGGATCCGAAAATCGAGGTCAGGCCGGTCGAAGGGCAGATCGACGACCTGCTCGCCGAAATCAAGGATCGCGTAGCCAAGAACGAGCGTGCGCTGGTCACGACACTCACCAAGAAGATGGCAGAAGACCTGACCGATTACCTGCTCGACAAAGGCATCAAAGTCGAATATCTGCATTCCGATGTCGACACGCTGAGGCGCGTCGAGCTCCTGCGCGAGTTGCGCGAAGGCAAGATTGACGTGATTGTCGGCATCAACTTGCTGCGCGAGGGGCTTGATCTGCCAGAGGTTTCGTTGGTGGCGATATTGGATGCCGACAAGGAAGGATTCCTGCGGTCCTATCGTTCGCTGATTCAGACCATCGGCCGCGCCGCGCGAAATGTGTCGGGAACGGTCATCATGTACGCCGATGAAGTTACGGATGCCATGAACAAGGCGATTACGGAGACCGAAAGGCGGCGCGCCAAGCAGATCGCCTATAACAAGGAGCATCATATCGACCCCAAGCCGTTGATCAAGAAGATCAGCGACGTCAACGACATGATCGCCAAGGAGGATGTTGATACGCAGAGCCTGCTCGAAGGCGGGTATCGCAACGCCGGGAAAGCCGGCAATTCTCATCTCGGTGTGCTCAATGTCGATCAGGACGAGATCGAGAAACGGCATGAGGAAATCCTCAAAGCCGGGCTTCCGGCGCAGGATTTGGCCGATCTCATCCGTCAGATGAGCGAACAGATGCACACCGCCGCGGAACAACTCCAGTTCGAACTTGCCGCGCGGTTGCGCGATGAGATCCGCGACCTGAAAAAGGAACTTCGCCATATGACGCAGGCCCAGCAGTAGCGTAGTGCGGTCCGCAATCAGGCCGCAAGGCCGTCGCGGGAGTGTATTTCGGCGAGATGGTGCAGAAATAGCGTAGACCGGTTCTACAACCAGACGGCTTGCGCAACCAAGCGTCGGGAAAATCGGGAAAAGTAGAGGGCGTGCCGGCTGAAACCGCAAAACTGGCCCCCATAGACGTCGCAGGGCGCCGTGCTTGTGGTGCCAAGCCTCATAGACAAAGCAATGCGTCGCGACCGTTCTGACAGCTGCATCGATGGTGCGTCAGCCGTTCTTTCTATGCTTGTTCCTATGGCAGAAACTCCGGTAGCATTCATGATCGCGACCTTCGCCGTTCTCGCGGTATTCGTCGTCGTAGACCTGTTCATCATCGGCCGCAGGCCCCACGTGCCCTCGACCAAGGAATGTGTGCAACATATCGCGTTCTTCGTCGTGGCGGCCTTGATTTTCGGTGGCATCATCTGGGCTGTCGCCGGATCGAAGCCGGCTGTCGAGTTCTATTCCGGGTGGATGACCGAATACTCGCTCAGCATCGATAATCTCTTCGTCTTCGTCATCATCATGTCGAATTTCGCGGTTCCCAAGGAGCTGCAGAAATATGTCTTGAGCGTGGGCATCACCGTCGCCCTGGTGCTGCGCGGCATCTTCATTCTCGTTGGTGCGGCGATCATCCAGCGGTTCACATGGGTGTTCTTCCTGTTCGGCGCCTTCCTCATCGTCACCGCCCTCAAACTGGTCACCGGGCACGACGATGACGAGGAATACCATGAAAACGGCATAATCCGCGCGCTGCGTAAAGTCATGAAAATCGCCGACGAATACGATGGCGAAAAATTGCGTACTGTCAAGAACGGACAACGGTTCTGGACACCGATGCTCATCGTGTTCCTGACCATCGGCACTACGGACGTCATGTTCGCTTTCGATTCAATCCCCGCGATTTTCGGTCTGACCAAAGACCCGTTCATCGTGTTCACCTCGAACGTGTTCGCCCTGCTGGGCTTGCAGCAGCTGTACTTCCTGCTCGGCAAACTGCTCGACAAACTCGTCTACCTTCCCGTCGGCCTGTCCATTGTGCTTGGATTCATCGGCATCAAGCTCATCATGGAGGCGCTGTCGGGCAATTCGCTACCGTTCATCAACAGCGGACACCCGGTGTCATGGGTGCCGGAAGTACCGACTTGGCTGTCCTTGCTCGTGATCGTGCTCGCATTGGGTGGTTCCGCTGTGGCCAGCGTACTCAAGATGAAGCAGGAGGATCGCAAGGAACAGGCGCAGCAGGTTTCAGACGGCGCCTGATGTAACGGTTCGTAGGCTCCCGACCCTGTCCAGATTGCCCGGCGGCGACACGCGGACATATCGACGGTGAACGCGACATGAAGCTGATGTGAGCGTTCACAACACAGTTGCCTGAATGGTTGGCGCATGGTGGGGGAACCGAGTAGACTAGCACACGGAAACAGGATTCTCACCTGTTCGATAGAAAAGTAAGTTGAAACAGAGGCAGGTATTCATGCGTAAAGCAAAGATCGTCGACACGATCGGTCCAGCCACCGAGTCCCTCGAAGGCATCACCAAGCTCGTCGAAGCCGGTATGGACGTCGCGCGTCTCAACCGCTCCCACGGCACCCCTGAGGATCACCTCAAGGTCTACAACAACGTGCGTGCGGCTTCCAAGGCGACCGGCCGCAACGTCGCTGCGCTGGTTGACCTGCAGGGTCCGAAGATTCGCTGCGGTTGGTTCAAGAAGAACGCCGAAGGCGAAGACAAGGTCGAGCTGACCGAGGGCCAGGAATTCATCATCACCACCGACGACGTCGAGGGCGACGAGCACATCACCTCCACCACGTTCAAAGGTCTGCCGGGCGATTGCCATCCTGGCGACCCGATTCTCATCGATGACGGCAAGGTTCGTCTCGAGGTCACCAAGGTCGAGGGCAACAACGTGTACACCAAGGTTGTTGTGGCCGGCCCGGTTTCCAGCCACAAGGGCATCAACCTCCCGGGCGTCGCAGTTTCCCTGCCTGCTCTGACCGAGAAGGACGAAGCCGATCTGCGCTGGGCAATTCGCACTGGCGCCGACATCATCGCCATGTCCTTCGTGCGTTTCGCGACCGATATCGATCGCGCCCACGAAATCATGGATGAGGAAGGCCGTCGCATCCCGATCGTCGCGAAGATCGAGAAGCCGCAGGCTGTGGCGAACCTCGAAGACATCGTCAAGGCCTTCGACGGCATCATGGTCGCCCGTGGTGATATGGCCGTCGAAATGCCGTTCGAAGAGGTCCCGCTGGTCACTAAGCGCTGCATCGAGCTGGCTCGCCAGTATGCCAAGCCGGTCATCGTGGCCACCGAAGTGCTCGGTTCCATGGTGCATTCCCCGGTTCCGTCCCGTGCTGAGGCTTCCGATTGCGCGAACGCCGTGCTTGACGGCGCTGACGCGACCATGACCTCCAACGAGACCGCCGTCGGCGAGTACCCGACCGAGACTGTCAAGACCATGTCCCGCATCTCAGGTTACGCCACCGAGCACGGCTTCGACCGTATCCCGGCACTGAAGAACCTGGATATGTCTAACAGCGGTGCTGTGTCCTCCGCGGCTGTTGACCTGGCTGAGAAGGTCAACGCGAAGGCCATCGTGGCCTACACCCAGACCGGTAACACCGTGCATCGCGTGTCCCGCGAACGCCCGGCTGCTCCGATCTACGGCCTGACCACCAACGAGCACACCTACCACTGGCTGGCTCTGAGCTGGGGCACCGAAGCGTTCCTGCTCGATGAGGACTACCACGACAAGAACCGCAGCGACCTCATGGTGTTCACCGACAAGGTCTTGCGTGCCGCGGGCAAGGTCGCTGATGGCGATCGTATCGTCGTGCTGAGCTCCGCACAGGGCGAGCATCGTCCGGGCAGCACCGATTCCATCTACGTGCACACCGTCGGCGCTTGCGACTGAGCCACCTGCTGCGATGAGCAGCGCTGTGCGGGGTTGGCGCATCCCAACCCTCGCATGATTCATACTGCGCGATTCGATGATTCGGATTGCATGGTCGTTGATGACAAGATTGCAAACGCAATTGGCCTCCCACACATTGCATGTGGGAGGCCAATTGCGTTTGCTGCGCACTTCAGTAGTGCGGTTGTTGGCGTGGGCAGCACCACCGGGATTTGCGTTTACTTGGCTTTGCGTTCCGCGCGTGCCTTGGCAATGCGCTGAATCAGACGCGGATGGGCGCCCGCATGCTCCGCTTCCTCCGCCGCAAGATGCTCGCGCAGCCGCATGACGGCGATGATTGTCTTCGCGTCGATGATTGTGCCGTTGAGGATCATATCCGAGGCTTCCTCGGGGGTGACGAGACGGACGTCTGGGCGAGGGGTCTCCGGACCGAGTTCCCCGCGTTCGACGGCGGTCAGACCCGTCGCGAAGAACACCGCGGTATGCTGTGTGGAAAAGCTCGGCGTATTGATGAAACGCACGACCTGCACCAGCTCCTTGGCCTCATACCCGGCCTCCTCGCGCAGCTTGCGTACGGCGACATCATGCGGACGCTCGTTGGAATCCAAGGCGTGGCCGGCCGGTATTTCCAAGGTCCAGCGATGCGTAGGCAGGCGGTACTGCTCGACCAAGGGGATGCGGCCGTCATCAGTCAGTCCGATGACACCGACCGTGTCGCCGTTGTTCTCTTCGACGATGAAGCGTTCAAAATGCCCAACTTTTGAGGAATCGAAAGATACCTGGTCCACATTGAAATAGTGGCTTTGCATGATTTGCCGGCGAGATTCCTCTTTGACTGGGGCAGGACGCCATGGATCGAACTTGCGGAAGGTTGTCTCACTCATTGTTCCTCCTTGATAACCGCTCAAAACAGCTCGGAGCGGTGGGTGTATCAGCTCTCATTCTACGCCGTTGAGGTGTGCTGTCACTGGGCATGTCCGCCTTCCTGGAGGATTCGGCTTGCGGCGAACTCGGACTCGGCGGCTTGCATTTGTTCCTTTCTCCGGGTACGCCGAGACACGACAGCGTGCACCCAGAAAGCTGTTGGGCGCGCTGCCGGGCCTCGGTCCGTTGGCGTGTGCGTGAGACTGCCGACTTCACGCCCTGTTGTTACATATGTGTTTTCGTCATCACACGGCGAGCGCAGGTACCGGCTGCGGTGCGACCAGCACAGTCGAGCCGGTGTGCAGCGAAGGAGGCAGCTCGCCGGCAGGCAACTGGATGGTCAACGGTGTGCCGCTGCCGGCGAGCACCGCATCCACACGGACGAGAGCGCCCAGGAAGTGGATAACGTTGACCCGCGCCTCGATGCCGTTGATACCCTCACGATCCGCTTTTGGAGCATCCTCTTCGGAACCGACGGCAATCAACGCGATGTTCTCAGGGCGTACAAGCACGGTGACATCCCCGGTACGCGATCCTTTGAGCAGGGGGATGCGCTGGCCGAAGACTTCGGCTTGCGCGCCGTCGGAATGGCCGGGCAGACGATTGGTCAGGCCGATGAAGGTCGCTACGTATTCGGTTGCCGGCTCACGGTACAGCGTCACCGGGTCGGCGATCTGCTCGATACGCCCGTGATTCATCACGCCAATCCGATCGGCGATCGCGAGAGCCTCTTCCTGGTCATGGGTGACGAACACTGTCGTTGTTCCGGCTTCTATCTGGATGCGCCGGATTTCGTCACGCAGCTGGACGCGCACTTTCGCATCGAGGGCGGATAGCGGTTCATCGAGCAGCAGCACCTTCGGATTGATGGCCAGTGCGCGGGCGAGCGCGACACGCTGCTGTTGCCCGCCGGACATCTGTTGCGTGTACTTGGCCGCCTGATCGGCAAGGCCGACCAGGTCGAGCTTCTCCATCGCCCGGCGCCGACGTTCCTCGCTGCCGACACCGCGGATTTCCAAACCGAATTCCACGTTTTCCAACGCGCTCATATGCGGGAACAACGAGTATGCCTGGAATACCATGGCCATACCACGTTTGTTGGCAGGAACCGCCGTCATATCTTGACCGCCGACGAGAATACGTCCGCGTTGGATGTCCTCCAGACCGGCGAGGGAACGCAGTGCGGTCGATTTGCCGCAGCCGGAGCCGCCGAGCAGCACGACCATTTCACCCGGCTTGACTTCGAGGTTGAAATCGTCGAGTGCTTTGGAGCTTGAACCGGGATAGATCTTGTCGATGCCGATCATCTGCACGCCGCCGCCACGATTCGTGGATTGCGCGAGTACGGCTTGTGCGGCTCGGGTGACGCTGCCTGAATCGGCGGTGTCTGATGACGCATCAGTATGGGATGTCATGGTGTTGCCTTGTGTCAAGGACATATCAGTGTTCCTCCTTGGAACGGCGCATCGCGTCGGAGATGAGGTCGAGCGAGACGAGCAGTAGCACGCCGAAGAACAGCGCGAGCAGCGACATCGCCGTGGAAATCTGGGAATTGGACTGTCCCAGCTGGTACAGGGCGACTTGCAGGTTCATGCGTCCGAGCAGCGAGGCCACGGTGTATTCGCCGAGTATTACGGAAATGGAGATGAATGTGGCCGACAGGATGGACTGCCACAAGTTGGGCATGAGCACGCGGAAGAACACGCGCGGCCATGAGGCGCCAAGCGAGCGCGCCGCTTCACACAACGTGAGCACGTCAATCGAGTTGAGTCCGACGGCGATGGCGCGGAACGCGTACGGCATCACGAGGATTGCGTAGGCGAAGCACAGCCAGATCGGGTTGGTGCTCAGTACGTCGGCGGAAAGCCAGCGGTAAATGGGTCCAAGCCCGACGACAAGCACGATGGCAGGGATGGTCAGGGGGAGTGTGGCCACCCATTCAATCACCCGTTCCATGCGGCGGGAACGGATGTGCGCGATCACCATGACCGGTACGAGCAGCAACAGCATGATAATGACGGTCACCACGCACAGTGCCAGCGACGTGCCCAAGCCGGACCAGAGGGTGGACAGGTCCGCGCCCAGCGAGCTGCCGTCGCCCGTGAAGATGGCCTTCCACGGGTCGAGACTCCAGCGTCCGGTTAGCGGATGCCGCATCGTGAAAATCAGCATGCACAGCAGCGGGACGCCGAGGAACAGCAGCGTGACAGCGAGAATGGCCGTTTTGATGATGCGCTGTTTGTGCACGCGCATGGCGCGCAATTGTGGTGGCATGCCGGATTGTTGGGAAACTGCCGTGGTCGGCGTTGTTGCTGTTGCTGAAGCTGTGGCCGCATCTTGTACGGCTGTGATGGTGTTCACTGCCATCGTCCTGCCCTCTTTTCCACGGCGTGGCTGAGCATCATCACCAACGCCACGACGACGATCATCGCGAAGGCGAGCACCTGCGCGAATCCTTGCTGATTCGGATCCATCTCGTTGCGCATCGCGCCCTGAATCATCAAGGGCACGAGGATGGAGCGCTGCGAGAACAGGGCCGCGGCTGTGGCGTACGCGGAGAATGCGTTGGCGAACAGCAACAGCAGCGCGGAAATGAACCGAGGAGTCAAGATCGGTCCTGCAGCGCGCGTCCAATACTGCCATGTCGTGCCGCCGAGATTCTCGGTCGCTTCCCGCCATTGCGGACGGATTGAATCAACCGCCGGCAGAAAGATGATAATCATCAGCGGAATCTGGAAATAGCAATAGATGGTGATCAATCCGGGAAGCGTGCTCAGCCAGTTCGGGTTCACCGTCTGGCCGGTCAGCTGGCGAATCAGCATGGTGCACACGCCGTTGATACCGATGGTTGAGATGAACGCGAAGGCGAGCATCACCCCGCCGAATTG
Source organism: Bifidobacterium thermacidophilum subsp. thermacidophilum DSM 15837 (assembly GCF_000426425.1). Lineage (NCBI taxonomy): Bacteria > Bacillati > Actinomycetota > Actinomycetes > Bifidobacteriales > Bifidobacteriaceae > Bifidobacterium > Bifidobacterium thermacidophilum. The sequence continues at coordinate 41,744 of NZ_AUFI01000008.1, read as the reverse complement.
CGCGAGCACCGATGATACGGCGGATACCACGCGGCGCAACAGGCCGTTTGGCTTGGCGCCGATGGTCAGGGCGTATGAAGCTGCGGCGCCCGCCACGGCTCCGATGAGCGCCGAGAGCGCGGAGACGAGCAGTGATGTGGCGAATGCAGATACGGTGTTCGCTTCAAAGAGTTTGCTGAAGTTCGCGAGGGTAAAGCCGCCGTTCGATGTGCGGAACGCTCCGACGATGACGATCACGGTCGGTGCGAGCAGGAAGCATACAGTGTATGCGAAAAACGGGATGGACACCGCGAACGTGCCCAGCTGTTTGCGATGGCGGGCTGCGACGGACAGATGTTGTGATGCGGAAGGTCCCGCCGGTGCCGGGTCACGCGTGGTGCCGGCGGCGCCGAAGTCTGCTGGGCGTTGCGGTTGGATTGCTGCAGTCATTGAGGACATGCGCTTTCTCGAGGGAATACATTCGTGTGGTTCATTGGGGTGCAATACATGAAAGCGTCACAACCACGGTTGCGGCCTACAGCGGCAGGGGAATGCTCCAGCCTGCCGCGTCTGCCGGTCGGTGATGTGACGCCTTGAAAATCATCAGTTGCCGATTGCCGAATCCCAGTTGTTCTGGAGCCAGGTGGTGATGCGGGTGGAATCGGAATTAGTGTAGGTGATCGGGTCGCCTTCGATGGTGGTGGCGGACTTCAACGCGGTCTTGTCAACGGTGCCGGCCTTCTCCATCGCGTCAAGCAGCACCGGGTTGGCGCCGCCCTTGAGCCACAGGTTCTGTGCGTCGGCGGTGTAGAGGAACTCCTCCCACAGACGGGCCGCAGCCGGGTGCGGGGCGTCCACGTTAATGGCCTGGTTGTAGTAGCTGACCACCTGGGCATCCTTGAAGGTCTTGTACTTCCAGGTGACGCCCTTCTTCTTCAGGCTGCTCTGGTAGGAAGCCTGGTTGTAGGTCCAGTCGAACACGACACCGGTCTGGCCGGAATCGATGGTGCCGTCGGTCACGTCGATGGTGGTGAGGTTGCCGGCTTCCTTGAGCTTCTTGAAGAAGTCAAGGCCGGGCTGCAGGTTCTTAATCGTACCGCCGGACAGCTGGTTGGCCATGACGAATCCGTTGAAGGCGGCACCTGCCTCGGCGGGCTTGCCGTTCAGGGCGACCGTTCCAGCGAACTTAGAGTCGAGCAGATCGTCCAGTGAGCTGATGTCGCCGTACTTGTCGGCGTTCCAGCCGATGGACATGATGCCGGTGTAATCGGCGTAGTACTTGCCGTCGGCGTCTTTGACGGAATCGGGAATGTCGTCCCACGCCTGCACCTTGTACGGTGCGAACTGCTCGGTGTTGGTCGATGCGACCGCGAGACCGAGGTCATAGACGTCGGGCGCGGCGTCCGTGCCCTTATTCGTCTTGCCGGCGTCGATTTCCTCCTTGGAAGAGGCGTTCGGGTTGAGCTCGGTGATCTTGATCTTCGGATACTTCTTCTTGAACGCTGCGATGACTTCGCCGTAATCAGACCAGTCGTGCGGCAGGGCGATGACGTTGAGCGCGCCTTCCTTCTCGGCAGCGGCGACCAGGTCGTCCATCGTGCCGAAATCCTTGAGCGAAGTCGCCTTCGCGGATTTCTCATTGACCGTCACGGCCTTGCCTGACGACGCAGACGAGGACGAGGAGGAGCCGCATGCCGCCATGGACAGGGCGAGGACCGCCGCCATGGGGATGGCGAGTGCCTTACGCAGGGAAATCATATGTACCAGTCTTTCCTGAGATTGATTTCATTCGTTGGTTGTTGTGTCTGTATGGACAGAAGGCACTATATGCGTGCGGATTGAAGCGGGATTGACGTTGACATGAATCTTCGGTGGAGTATGGTGTCGCGAAATTGAACTCATGATGAATCGCGATTGCGTGGCGGAATGTTGAGGCCAGCCAGCACGCCGTTGAATATAGTTCTCTGCTTCTGCCGACGCCGAGACACCTTTGAGCGTCGGTAGAAGGTTAGGGGACACGCAGCGACTCGCGCGTTGATCAACCCTCGTTGCCGGTTACAATCTCACGAACTGGTGACGCTGGGAGGGCGATTTGCGTAGACAGTTTGTGTGGAATGGCGGTCACGGCACGAAAAATGAGTAGACAGCCAAAACGAAGAAACCCGCCGTTCAGGCGGGTTGATGGGTGCCCCCGGTGGGACTCGAACCCACACTGCGCAGATTTTGAGGCTGCTTCCTCTACCAATTGGGATACAGGGGCATACTTCGTGCTCGAAGCAACAAAATAACAGTGTACCACATATTTGCGAGTGACACGAACATTTCAGCAATCGGACGATTCCATGCTTGATATTTGTCATACATCGTTTGACAACGCCCGAATTCGGCGTCGGAACCTTTGTCTTGACCTTGTCTGCTGGTATCATCGCTAACAGAATGACGGCAGATCGTGCCTGCGGTGTGGGTCCGCACAGAAGGGCATGGATCGGTCTCGGTGTCGGTGCGGCGCGTGTCAGCGTGCCTGCCGGATGATTAGGAAAGAGGCAGGGATGACTGCGAAGAACGAGACGGGACAGGCACAGCCGGATACCCCGGTGCTGACGGAGGATGAGCTCAAGGCAGTCGCCGCCGGCGAGCCGGTCGTGCCGCAGGATGAGCAGGACGGTGACGCTCGCGGGGACGAGCATCGCAAGCGCACCGTTGTGGTCGCTGAGGACGAATCCGTCAACCGTATGGATTTGGTCGCCATTCTCGAAGACAACGGTTATGAGGTCGTCGGTGAAGCCGCAAACGGTGAGGAAGCGGTCGAGCTGACGCGCAAGTATCGTCCGGACGTCGTTTGCATGGACGTCAAGATGCCGCGTATGGACGGCATCACCGCAGCTGGCGTCATCTGCGACGAAAATATCGCCCCTGTGGTCATGCTCACTGCGTTCTCGCAGCCTGATTTGGTCAAGCAGGCAACCGGTGCCGGCGCCATGGCGTACGTGACCAAGCCGTATGAGGAATCCAAGCTGTTGCCGGCTCTCGAAGTCGCCATGGGTCGTTTCCAGGAAATCAACGACCTGCTTGACAATGTCGAACGCAGTGAAAACGAGCTCAACGAGACCCGCGACCAGCTGCGTGACGCCGAGGAGAAGCTGAAGAAGGCGCAGGAATCCTTGGAAGAGCGCAAGCTCGTCGACCGTGCCAAGGGGCTGCTCATGGACAAGGCGGACTTCTCTGAGCAGGGCGCCTTCCGCTGGATCCAGAAGACGTCGATGGATCAGCGCATCCCGAAGAAGCGTCTCGCCATGGCGATTATCGCGAAGTACGGCGATCAGAAGCCGGATGCCGACGATGAGCGATAACTCCCAAGCTCAAAACGCTCAACAAGGTGCCGCGGAGAAGGATTTCCGCGGCACCTTGCTCGTCGTGGACGGACACTCGCTCGCGTTCCGCGCGTATTTCGCCCTTCCCGTCGAGAACTTCTCTACCGCGAGCGGTCAGGCGACGAACGCGGTCTGGGGCTTCGCCAAGATGCTCGCGCAGGTCATCGAGACCGAGCACCCCGATAAACTCGCCGTCGCGTTCGATGTCAAAGGCGGTACGTTCCGCAATGATCTGCTGCCGCAATACAAAGGCACGCGCGAAGCGGCACCGGAGGATTTGCTGTCCCAGCTGCCGCTGATTCAGGAGATGCTCGCCGCGCTCGGTGTCATCTACATCGAAAAGCCCGGGTTTGAAGGCGATGACATCATCGGCACTCTGGCGACCATGGGCGAACGCGAACAGTACCGCACCCTCGTGCTCTCCGGCGACCGCGATGCATTCCAGCTCGTGGACGATGTGATTACTGTTCTGTACCCGGGCCACCATTTCAAAGACCTCAAGCATATGACCCCGCAGGCGGTGGAGGAGAAGTACCACGTCACCCCGCAGCAGTACCCCGATTTGGCGGCCCTGCGCGGCGAGACCGCGGACAATATCCCCGGCGTACCCGGCGTGGGTGACGGTTATGCGGCCAAATGGATCGGCCAATACGGCTCGCTCCAAGGCATCATCGAACACGCTGGCGAAATCGGCGGTAAAAAAGGCCAGGCCCTGCGCGACAATCTCGATCAGGTCAAACTCAACCGCAAAGTCAACGCGTTGGTGCGCGACCTTGATCTCGGTGTCGGCATGGACGACTTTGATTTCGGACCGATGAATCGCGAGCAGCTGTCAGCCTTGTTCTCGAAGCTTGAATTCGGTGTCCGCACACGCAATCTGGTCGTCAAGGCGTTCAGCGGCGGCAACAGCGCGTCGGCAGCGCTGCCCGACTCCTCCAAGACCGCCTCTGCTGACACCGACGAGCGTCCCGGCGAATCAGTCAGTCTTGTCAGGGATTGTCCGGCAAGCCGGATACGGGACTGGGCGCAGCGGTATCAGGCGCAGCACGCCGCCAACACCGACGCGACAACCCTCGCCGAACGCGAACAATCGAAGACAGTAGCGGTCGCCCCGGCCCAATCCGCGGCCAAGCCAGCGCCAGCCACTGCCGGTACGCCCGCTTCTCCGGAAGCTTCTTCCTCTTCCGACACGCCTGACAGTGACCCCCACGAATCAACGGAGCGCCGGAGCGAACCGGAAAAGACCGCAACATCAAGCATCGTCATCGACCATCACGCCGTGAGTGCCCCGAAAGTCGCCCAAGGCTGGGTGCTGTACGCTGACGGCGATCCGAAACCCGGCGCTCCACACTGCACGGGTGTGGCCTTGCTGGCAGGTGACGGGGCGTTGGCGTTCACCCCGCCGCTTGAACCGGATGTGGCTGCCGCAATCCAGACTTTCATCGATGGCAACCACGACACGATGATCGTCCACGGGTACAAAGAGCATCTGCACCTTCTGGAAAGCATCGGCATTCATCTGCGTCGGCCTGCATTTGACACCAAACTCGCCTGTTATCTGGTGCTTCCCGACTATCATCCCGACTCCCTTGAGCAGGCTGCGGTCCGGTTCGCGGACATCCACCTTGACCAGCCGGAACGCCCGGCTCAAGGCCAGCTTGCCCTTGACGGCCTGGATGATTCAGGTGCGGCCCAATCACAGGATGATGCGACGATCACCGCGAAACTGGCTACCGTCAGGGAGCTTGCGGTACGGTTGTCCGCCACGTTGGACGAGCGCGAGCAATACGGGCTGTTGCGTTCGCTCGAATTGCCGGTTTCCGAGGTACTTCACAGGATGGAGGACGCGGGAGCGTGCGTCGATCAGACGCGTCTGGTGGCCATGCGCGACCAGTTTGCCGCCGATGCCGCACAAGCCCAGGAAATCGCATGGCGTGCAGCCGGCAGCGAAGTGAACCTGCAAAGCCCCAAGCAGTTGAGCAGCGTACTGTTCGACAAACTCGGCCTGCGGCCGCTGCGCAAGACCAAATCCGGCCAGTACAAGACGGATGCGGCGACATTGACCGCCTTGTACGCGCAATCGGCGAACGGCAATGAGCAGGCGAACGATTTCCTGGGAGCGCTGCTGCGTCACCGGGAAACCAACAAGCTCAAGCAGATTGTCCAGACCTTGATCGATGCGACCAACCCCCATGACAGCCGTATCCACACGACTTTCGAGCAGACGGTCGCGGCTACGGGACGCTTGAGTTCGGTCGACCCGAACCTGCAGAACATCCCCAACCGCAATGCGATGGGGCGGGAGATCCGTTCAGCGTTCGTTCCCGGGCCGGGATTCTCGTCATTGCTCAGCTGCGACTATTCGCAGGTCGAGTTGCGCATTATGGCTGATTTGTCAGGGGATGAGGCGCTGATTGAAGCGTTCCGTTCCGGGGCTGATTTCCATAAGTATGTGGCCAGCTTGGTGTATCAGGTTCCGGTGGACGACATCACGCCGGACCAGCGCAGCCACGTCAAGGCGATGAGTTACGGCCTGGCATACGGTTTGAGCACGTATGGTCTCGCGCAGCAGCTGCATATCAGCCCCGCGGAGGCCGACGTGCTCAAAGAGAAGTATTTCGCTACCTTCGGCAAAGTCCATGACTATCTCGAGTCGTTGGTCAGCAACGCGCGGAAGGTCGGGTACACCGAGACCTTGTTCGGCCGGCGCAGATACTTCCCGGGATTGTCCAGCTCCAATGCAAGGGCGAGAAATGCCGCTGAACGCGCCGCACTCAACGCGCCCATCCAAGGGTCGGCGGCGGACATCATGAAAATCGCGATGATCCGCGCCGATCATGCCTTGAGGGATGCCGGCGTGGCAAGCAGAATCATCCTGCAGATTCACGACGAACTCGTGGTGGAAATCGCGCCCGGCGAGGAGGAACAGGTCTCTGCACTGGTCAGCGACGCGATGGAACATGCCGTGACCCTGGCGGTGCCGCTTGACGTGTCGGTTGGTATCGGCGCTGATTGGCAGCTTGCCGCCCATTAGCTCCCTGCATGGCGGGACCTCGTAAGAGGAGACATGAGGACCATGCCAACAGACGTATCGAGTTGAACTGGTGCCGTCAACGGTGATTTTGTGTTAACGGCACCGGTGGAAAGCGAGGACGAATGCCGAATCTGCAAACCGTTGTGGACGCTTTGGAGACCTTGTATCCGCTGCGATACGCGGAATCGTGGGACGCGCCGGGACTGATTGTCGGCGATTTGGACGCCCCGGTCACCCGCATCGCCTTTGCGGCGGATCCGACGCATACGGTCATCGATCAGGCGCTCGCATGGCATGCCGACCTGCTGGTCACCCATCATCCGCTGTTCTTCCGCGCGGTGCACGAGACCTCCGGATCTGGCGCGCATGGTGCGATTGTCAGCGAACTGTACCGCCACGGTTGCGCGCTGTGGGTGGGACATACCAATGCCGACGCCGCCTACCGTGGTGTGGGACAGGCGGCCGCCGACGCATTCGGACTGCAAGACCAGCGGCCACTGGAGCCGATTGATGATCCGCAATCACCGCACGCGGTCGGTATCGGGCGTGTCGGCCGGTTACCCCAACCGATGCCATTGCGTGATTTCGCACGGATTGTGGCCCGCGAGCTGCCGCACACCGAATACGGTATCCAAGTCGCCGGCGAGCTTGATGCACCGGTGTCCACGGTCGCCGTGCTGCCGGGTTCCGGCGATTCGATGTTCGACGTGGTCCGTGCCAGCGGGGCGGACGTGTATGTGACCAGCGATTTGCGCCATCATCCGGCCACGGATGCGCTTGAACAGGCGCGCTGGGAGGCGTCGCTTCGCCGGCAGGGCCTGCATGCGGGCAGTGGGGACGGCCATATGCGCCCGGCGCTCATCAACACCCCGCATTCGGCGATTGAATCCTTGTGGTTCAGGTATGCGTTGGATGACGTCCCTGCGGCGGTTGAAACGCGGTCCGGCGAGCGTCCCGAAGTCACATGGATTGATACGCGCACCGACCCGTGGGATCTGGTGATTCGCTGAACCGTCCCGGCCAAGAGTCAGGCTCAGCATCAGGCTCATCAGACCATGCATACGATCCGCCCGTGCATGGGCAGATAGGAGAACACGGACATGACGCAAGATTCAGCTCACAGCGGGCAGACCCGCAATACGCCGCTCCTGTCTCATGATGCTCAGAGCGAACTCGACGCGAAGCATCTGCTCGACCGTTCGTCGGACGGCGTCGATATGAACGGTTCCGTCCGCGAAATCAGCCGCAAGACAGTGTTCGAAGGCCCGATTTTCGCCATCGACGATATCGTTCTCGATCTGCCAACAACCGATGGCGGCACCGCGCGAATCCGCAGACAGCTGATCCGACACGCCCCATGCGTGGTCATGCTGGTGCACGACGTGCCGGGCGACCGCTACCTCATCGAACGCGAATACCGAGTCGGTTCCAACCGTTTCGCCTACGGCTTGCCGGCAGGCCTGATGGACGCGGGCGAGAACCCCGAGCAGGCCGCTCTGCGTGAGCTGTCCGAGGAAACCGGCACCGTGCCTGACAACCTGTCCGCCGTCCGCTTCGACCATGTCGGGGCGTACTACTCGTCCGAAGGCATGACCGACGAGCTCGCCAATATCATGGTCATCCACCTTGACCGTTGGCATACCGAAGACCGGCATTTTGACGCCGACGAGCATGTCGAATCGGCGTGGGTCTCCTGGCAACAGCTGCTGGACACGCCCGTGACTGAATCCAACGCCATCATCGCCATCCAGCATGAGATGCTGCGCCGCACCAAGCATATGGGCGATACCGTCGCGTAAACCTATCGGGCGGAACCGTTCGGGCGGCACCAATCAAAGGCACGCCAGCCGAGAAACACACGGCGGGCAAGCCTGCGAACATGAAGCGGCAAAACGTGAGATACTGGAATCATGCAAATCAGACCTGGTTCCATGTTTCCGCTCGGAGCAAGCTATGATGGCGCGGGCGTGAATTTCGCATTGTTCTCGCAGGTGGCAGACAAAGTCGAACTGTGCCTGTTCGATGAGAACGACCATGAGACACGCGTTGAGATGACCGAGAAGAACTCATACGTGTGGCACAACTATCTTCCCGGCATCCAGCCAGGGCAACGCTACGGGTATCGCGTCTACGGACCGTATGATCCCGAGCACGGTTTGCGGTGCAACCCGCACAAGCTGCTCCTGGACCCGTATGCCAAGGCGATTGAAGGCAACATCGACGGTGATGAGAGCCTGTACTCGTACTGGTTCCGCAGCCCGGACGACACGCATGACATGAACACGCTCGATTCGGCCGCCCACACGATGAAAGCTGCGGTTATCAACCCGTACTTCGATTGGGGCAATGACCAGCATCCGTTCATCCCGTACCACGATTCGGTGATCTACGAGGCGCATGTGCGCGGAATGACCAACCTCAACACGAGAGTGCCCCCGGATATCCGCGGCACCTACGCTGGGCTGGCGTACCCGGGCGTAATCGAATATCTCAAGAAGCTCGGAGTCACCGCCATTGAGCTCATGCCGATCCACCAGTTCGTCAACGATTCGTTCCTGCAGGAAAAAGGCCTGAGCAACTACTGGGGGTACAACACCATCGGCTTCTTCGCGCCGCAGAACTCCTACTCCAGCTCAGGCGAGCGCGGCGAGCAGGTCAACGAGTTCAAATCGATGGTCAAGGCATACCATCATGCCGGCATGGAAGTCATTCTCGACGTCGTCTATAACCATACTGCCGAAGGCAACAATTACGGACCGACTCTGAGCTTCCGCGGCATCGACAACAAGGCCTACTACCGTCTCGTGGACAACGACCAGCGCCACTACTTCGACACCACCGGTACCGGCAACTCGCTGCTTATGCGCTCGCCGTACGCGCTGCGACTGATTACCGACAGCCTGCGCTACTGGGTCACGGAAATGCATGTCGACGGGTTCCGTTTCGATTTGGCCGCGACGCTCGCGCGCCAGTTCCAGGAAGTCGATAAGCTGTCGGCGTTCTTCGACATCGTCGAACAGGATCCGGTCATCTCGCGGGTCAAGCTGATCGCCGAACCGTGGGATTTGGGTTCGGGCGGTTATCAGGTCGGCGGCTTCCCATCCAGCTGGTCGGAATGGAACGGCCGATACCGCGATTGTGTTCGCGATTTCTGGCGTTCGCAGCCTTCGACCTTGCCGGAATTCGCCAGCCGATTGATGGGCAGCTCAGATCTCTATGAGCAGAACGGGCGCAGACCGGTCGCGTCAGTGAATTTCATCACCGCGCATGACGGCTTCACCATGAACGATCTGGTCAGCTACAACAACAAGCACAATGAGGCGAACGGCGAAGGCAATCGCGACGGCGAAAGCAACAACCGTTCCTGGAACTGCGGTGTCGAAGGCCCGACGAGCATCCGTGACGTCAACGAACTGCGTGAACGGCAGATGCGCAACATGTTCGCAACCCTCCTGGTCAGCCAAGGCATTCCGATGATCTGCGGCGGTGACGAGGTCGCGCGCACGCAGCAGGGAAACAACAACGCGTATTGCCAGGACAACGAGATCTCGTGGACCAATTGGGATCTCAACGATTCCCAGAGGGATTTGCTGCGGTTCGTCAGCAAGATGATCCATCTGCGGCTCGACCATCCGGTGCTGCACCGCCGCCGCTTCTTCACGGGGCGTACGCCGGGCGATGACGAGAATACGATACCGCAGGTCGAATGGTTCGACCATCTCGGGCGGATCATGGATATGGATGATTGGCAGAACACGCATGCCTCGTCGATGATGGTGTACCTCAACGGCAAGGATATTCCCGAGAGCGACTGGTACGGCAACCAGATGGTCGACAACAATTTCATCCTGATTTTCAACGCCCACTACGAGCCGATCATGTTCACGCTGCCTGACGAGAAATACGGGCAGAAGTGGCAGCTGGTCGTCGATACCTATAATCCCAAGGGACCGGAATTGAGCTATGAGGCCGGGTTCGACATCACCGCGCAATCGCGTAGCTTCCTACTGCTCATGAGCGTGGATGATACCGGCAAGGAGGAGCTGTTCTGAAGGAACTGCTATGAACGCGCGGTTGTTCAGGGATTTCCGATGATTGTCCGGCGATCGCAGTGATTGACTGGACCACACAAACTGGTCGGTACTGCCGACCGCCGAGTGTCGTGCTGCTGTGCCCGATTACTGATCGGATGCGAGCCGCGACTCCAGCGACGAATCAACCGGTTTCGTCTCGATTGTCGAGCGATGCCGGGAAGGCAACCAGCGCAACCAATGGTGGCGACCGGATTTCGAATGATGGTCGTCGGTGGCGCCTGAACCGGCTGTCTTGGCAGCTTCCACATCGTCTTTGGATGCTCTCGTCACCGGCACGTTGACCGGAATCGGCACGGTCCGCATCGCATCAGCGTCGTTGCCGCTTGCGGCGACATCATACTGGGCGTGCAGAAGCTGGGCCTGGACACGGTCGGTTTCAATCGCCGCAATCTGCCTGGTGAACACCACGAACCATCCGAGGAAGAGCAGTCCGGCGAACGCCTCGACATTCGTCAGCGTATTCTCGCCTTCCAACCAGATGATGCCGGTATAAGCGCACACGACAATCGCGAGATCAGAGATTACATACACCGCTTTCGACAGCTGCGGCGCCAACCACGGCAGGGCGAGCATCAGAATACCCATGACTCCGGGCAGACTACGTGCGAACACGTTGTGCAACACCGGATGCGGGGTGTAACGGAACATGCCGATGCCGAAGAACTCGATACCGGCGAGCGTGAGCAGAATCCCGAGAATGACGGTGCGCGGAATGAAATGGGGGATAGGGCCCGAACCCAGTTTTGTCTCGTCGCCATGCCAGCGCAGACGTTGCCGGTAATTCGCCACGAGCTCGGAGATGGCGAAGTAGCTGATGATGATGATGCAAATGCCGCCGAGCATGAGTGTGGAATTGAACATACGGGCCGCGAACGTGGTGCGGTCGCCCAGCTGGGAGAAATTGTTATTCGCCCAATACGGGTCATCACTGGTCGAGCCCGCGGTGCTGACACCTGCGATGATGAAGAACGGCAGCAGGGACGCCAGGGTTTTCGCGTTCATGAGCTCCGCCTGAACGAAAGTCAGATAGCCGACGATTCCTGAGGATGCGGCGCAGATTGCAGGCAGGTACCCGGTCATCGTCTTGCCCATGAGCGAATTAATCATGTCGAGGAACATGAACGACGTGAGGAATATCGTCGATCCGTACACAACCGATAATGCGAGCACCTCAAACAGACGCCGGACGACGAGATACCAATGGTGTTTCTCTCGCAACGACCTGGAGAAATGCGTATACCCGATGATGAACGAAACGACGGCGCATCCCGCGGCGATACCTGAGCATGCGGTGAATGTGCGCTGGGTCAGCTGCCAGATTGCGGGCGCGTAGGCGCGGAACATGGTCATCGCGAAGTACCCGATGACCGCGCAGACGACACAGGAAATCAGCCCCGACGATTCAGCCCGCTGGTTACGTCCCACGTCGTTCTCCTCTCATTGCCTTGCAGCAGCCATTGTATCGCCAGCGATAGAGGGGCGGCGGCGATGGTTTGTGGTGCCACCCAAACTGGTTACGCTGGGCGGGTCGTTAGCGTAGATAGATTGTGGGTTCGTCTAAACTGGTGACGAGCGAGGCGTGATTTGCGTAGATATGTGGGGGAGGGAGGGGACAGCTTCATGCCCGCACTTGTGTTGGAGGGTGGTGCATTGTTGTGCGCGGTTGACGCACGTTTGTCGCACGCCGGGGATCGAAGAAAAAAGAAAGCCACGGAATCGCTGGAATTCTGTGGCTTTATGGTCGGGCTGACAGGATTTGAACCTGCGACATCCTGCTCCCAAAGCAGGCGCGCTACCAAACTGCGCTACAGCCCGATGTGTCAAACGGCACAATCACCCATTATACCTAAAGCCAAGACGAGTACGACACGACACTGTTATTCCATCGCCATTTCGCCGGAGTTCCGCCGTTATTGCATTGTCATTCCCGCCGCCCTTCCGTTCTGTCTGCACCGGCTTGTCTCGCAGACTTTTCTCCCATATGCTGTGATGAGGCGTCGCCAGATGCGGCGTTTCGGATACTATGGTGACCATGACCGAACACGCATATCCCGACCCCTGGCCCGCACCGACAGCGAGCCGCCCGCTTAACGCGACTGTGACCATTCCGGGCAGCAAATCCCTGTCCAACCGTTTCCTCATCCTCGCCGCGCTCGGCACGAAGCCGGTTACGTTGCGCGGATTGCTGCGTTCGCGCGATACCGAGTTGATGATGGACGCGCTGCGTACGCTCGGTGTGCATTGCGAGACCGCTCCTAACGCCGAGACCACAGTGACCGTGACTCCTCCGGCCGACGGACATTTCCACGGTTCGGATACCGTGTATTGCGGGCTCGCCGGCACGGTGATGCGTTTCGTACCCGGCCTCGTCTTGTTCGCCGACGGTCCGGTCCGCTTCGACGGGGACGAGCAAGCCTACCAGCGGCCGATGGGACCGATTCTCGACGGTCTCGAGCAACTTGGTGCGACCATCGCCTACGAGGGGGAGACCGGACGATTGCCGTTCACCATCACCCCGCCGCAACACACGTCAATCGACGGGCAGCGGCAGCATGTCGCCATCGACTCGTCATCATCATCCCAGTTCATTTCCGGGCTGCTGCTGATCGGCTCGCGGCTCTCTGGTGGGCTTGACCTCACCCACACCGGCGAACACCTGCCCAGCATGCCACATATCCGCATGACCATGCATGATGTCGAAGCCGCGGGCGGGCATATCAGCATGCCCGAGCCGGGACATTGGACCGTGGATCCCGCGCAGCTTGCACTGCCCACAGACGTCATCGTCGAACCCGACCTGTCCAATGCCGCGCCCTTCCTTGAGGCGGCGATGATCGCTTCCGGCAGCGTGTCCATACCGAACTGGCCGTATATCACCACCCAGCCTGGGGGACTGCTGCCCGGAATCCTGCAACATATGGGCGCGAGCATCACCCTCGACGGCACGCCATTCGACGAAGCCATGCATCAAGCCCAAACCCAACCACACGCGTACACCCACCGGTCGGGAACGCTGACTTTGACTGGCAACGGCACCATCCACGGGCTTGGAGATTACGACATGTCCGCCGCGGGGGAGATCGCACCGAGTATCGCCGCCGCCGCAGCGCTCGCCGACACGCCGTCAGCGCTGCATGGCATCGGGCATCTGCGCGGCCATGAGACCAATCGTTTGGCCGCGTTGGTCACCGAAATCAAGCGGATCGGCGGGAAAGCCGAGGAGCCGCCTGACGGGCTGACAATCGAACCTGTCCCGCGCGCTTCACTGCACGCTGCGGTCATGGAAAGCTACGCCGACCACCGGATGGCGACCTTCGCCGCCATGATCGGGCTCGCCGTGCCAGGCATCGAAATCCGCAACATCGCGACCACCCGTAAGACGATTCCCGATTTCCCCGGTATGTGGTCGGATATGCTCACGCAACGCTGATTCGCGTCATCGCTGTTGTGGCAACTGGGATTGTGTGATCGCGCCGTATTGCTTGTGATTGCTCCCATCTCTGTTTCTGCCGACGCTGACGGCCTGCTCAGCGTCGGCAGAAACAGAGATGGGAGCCGCTGGGGTGCAAAGGAGAGCGCCGCGCACCTGATTGTGACACGCAAGTATATACGAATGAGGGGCTGTGAGGATGTTTCTGCGCATCCTCACAGCCCCTCAGCTGTGCCAACGTTCAGCGGTTACCGACTATGTCATCGACCAGCCGGTCAAACTGACTGGCGTATTCAGCGGGTGAACTCGTTGCCGTAGGAGTCCTTGCCCTCTGCGGCGATGGTCGCGGACTTGCGGGCGATGGCGAGCTCCTCGTTGGTCGGCACAACGGCGATGACCACGGAGCTGTCCGGCGTGGAGATGACGCGCGGCTGCTTGGAACGCGTATTGTTCTTCTCCTCGTCGAGCTTGACACCGAACGGGGCGAGACGATCGCACACCATCTTGCGCACAATCTCGTCGTTCTCGCCGACACCGGCGGTGAAGGTGATCACGTCGACGCCACCCATCTGAGCGGTGAAGTCGCCCACGTACTTGATGATGCGGTGCACGTACACGTCGAGCGCGAGCTTGGCATCCTTGTCGCCGGCGGCGACAAGCTTGTGGACCTCACGCATATCGGCGTGGCCGCACATGCCGGTCAGGCCGGAACGCTTGTTGAACAGGGTGTCCAGCTCGTCCACGCTCATGTGGGCGTTGCGAATCAGGTGGAAGACGGCAGCCGGGTCGATATCGCCGGTACGGCCGCCCATCATGAGGCCCTCGAGCGGGGTCAGACCCATGGAGGTGTCGATCGGCTTGCCGGAGATCTGGGCAGAGGCAGAAGCGCCGTTGCCGATGTGCAGGACGATCTGCTTGAGGCCTTCAGCGGGCTTGCCGATGATGCCCGGGACGACGGAGCCGACATACTCGTGGGAGGTGCCGTGAGCGCCGTAGCGGCGGATGTGGTACTGCTCGGCGATGTCCTTGTTCAGCGCGTAGGTGCTGGCCTCGGCCGGCAGCTGGAAGAAGAAGGAGGAATCGAACACGAAGACCTGCGGCACGTCGGGCAGCAGCTGACGCATGACTTCAGCGCCCTTGGCCTCCGGGCCGTTGTGCAGCGGGGCGAGCACGGCGAGATCCTTGACCTGGTTGATGGTCTTGTCGGTGACGAGCGCCGGCTTCGGGAAGATGTAGCCGCCCTGGACCACGCGGTGACCGACAGCCACAATGCCAGCCTCGGACAGCTTCGGGCCGTACTGCTCGAAGAAGCCGAGCACACGCTTCAGGCCCTGCTCATGATCGTGGATGGGCTCTTCGAGCTCATGCTTCTCACCGTTGTACTCGTGCTTGTAATGGCCGTCGGTCGGCTCGCCGATCTTCTCGACGAGGCCGGAAGCGAGACCTTCACCGGTCTCGAGGTCGACCAGCTGGTACTTGATCGAGCTGGAACCCGAATTGATGACAAGGACGGTTTTCGCCATAGTGGGCATCCTCCATTGTTGTGTACGATCCGTGCGGTTTTGCACGGCTACCATTGCTGACTTTACTCGTGAGCGGCTACAAATCGGGGCGTACGCCATGGCGAATCCATGAGCGTGCGCCCCTCGTCACAGGGCTTGCCCGGCAGCTTTGGCTCCGGGCCAGCCCGCCCTCGGTCAGTCATCTTTCGTCTGCAACGCCGTCAATGCGATGGTGTTGCAGATATCCTGGACGGTCGCGCCGCGAGACAGGTCGTTGACCGGTCGGTTGAGGCTCTGCAGCACCGGCCCGATTGCGCGGGCGCCCGACGCACGCTGGACCGCCTTGTACCCGATATTGCCGGCGCTCAGGTCCGGGAAGACGAAGACATTGACATGCCCGGCGACCGGGTTGCCCGGCGCCTTGGTTGCAGCCACCTCCGGCTCCCACGCGGCATCGAACTGGATCGGCCCGACCAGGGGCAAATCCGGCTGCTGTTCATGCACCAATGCGGTGGCTTCCTCGACCAAGTCGACGTCCGGCCCCTTGCCCGAGCCGAGCGTCGAATACGACAGCATGCCCACCCGCGGCGCGATGCCGAGACTTTTGGCCGTGCGCGCCGATTCGATGGCGATTTCGGCGAGTTGACGGGCATCCGGATTCGGTGTGATCGCCACGTCCGCGAAGACGGCGACATGCGTCTTGAAGCACATGAGGAACGCACCGGACACCAGCGAATTGCCTGGCTTGGTCTTGATGACCTGCAGGGCAGGCCGCACGGTGTTCGCCGTGGAGTTGACCGAGCCGGATACCAGCCCGTCCGCCTTGCCGAGCACGACGAGCATCGTGCCGAAATAGCTCGGATCCTTGAGCTGCTCGCGCGCCTTGTCAGGCGTCATGCCTTTCTTGGCCCGCAGCTCGCACAGCTTGTCAATCATCGGGGCGAGAACGGTTTCATCGTTCATGCTCTGGAAGCGTGCCTTGGACAGGTGCTTGAGTCCGAGTTCGTCGCCATGCTTGAGGATATCGTCGCGTTCGCCAAGAATTAGCAGATCGACGACCTCGCGTTCGAGCAGATAATCCGCGGCCTCGAGAATACGGCATTCTTCGCCTTCCGGCAGTACGATGGTCGCGCCGGACTCCTTGGCGCCATGCAGCAGTTTGTTCTGGAACGCGTATGGCGTGGTGGCAGGGGAGAAGGGCGTGTCGATTGCCGCACGCACCTCGTCGGCGGGAGCGTTGTCGCGGAAAGCCTTGAGCGCGCGCTCTGCGGCATCGCCATGCTCGGGATCGGGGAAATCGACCGCGGGAATCGTCCACACCGGAATATCGAGCCCGGACAAGGCCTGACGCGCATCCGCCGCTTTCTCGGGCGTGCAGCCGGTCACGAACACGCCGACGACAGCCGAGCCGCCGTGTTCGATCGCCTGACGGCAGGATTCGACGGTTGCGAGCACTTCCTCGCCATTGCGTCGCATGGTGCACACCGCCAGGAACACCGGGGATTTGAGGTCGGCGGCGATATCGACGTCAAGTTCGAAGCTGTGCGGGTTGAACACGTGGGAGGCGTCGGTGCCGACGATGACCATGGCCTCGGCGCCGCTGGCTTTCACGGTGTCGTAGTATGCGGAGACGATGTCGGGGCGGACGCACTGCGGGTGCTCGCGTGCATACTTGGGGCATACTCCGCGCACATCGTCAAGACCCTGACCCGCATTCGACGCTTCGACAAGGGGCTGCGTGATGGGGCTTTTTCGACATGCGATCGGGCGGAACACCCCGGTGCGTGCCACGGCGGTGAGGGCGTCAAGCACCCCGTACGCCACGACGTTGCGGCCGTTGCCGCCTTCTGGACTGGCGATATAGATCACTCGTTCCGACATACTGCTCCTTGATTCAGGCCGTCGCGCGTCTATGCACGCGGCTTGGACGTGAACTGTTCCGTTCTATTGTACGGTCGTTGCGTTTCGCGGTATATCACTGTGTCGAAAGAGGAGCTGTCTGTGTCACTGTCTCAGCGGGCTGTCGACATACGGACAGGAGTATGAGATTTCAAGGTGCGTATTCGGCAGCCGGGAGATGATGAGTTTGCCGCGTTCCACCGTGTGGGGAGTGGAGTCGCACTGGTAATATAGCGCCTTGTCGACCTGCACGTCCTCCTGCTTGCCATTCGCATCCGTCCCTACAACATGGTAGAAGGTTCTATGGCATCGGTATTTGCCGCAAAACACATCATATCCCTCTTCTATGGACGTGCTGATGTTGGTCAGTGTGACCTGCTCCGGATTGCCGACGTAAGGGATGTCCTTGACCGCGGGGATGAAGAAGAAGTGTGTGGTGGCGATGAGCGCGGCAACAATGGCCAGGATGGCTATTTCGGCTTCGAAGGGTCGCAGAGACTTGTGCTGGAAGCCGTCTCGCAGCAAGGCGCAGCACATCACCGCTGTTACCGTGAGCATGGGCACACACAACAGTGCGCAGATGTAAAAGAAGCGGTCAAGCACCCTCCACTCGCTCATAGGAAAATCAAAGCCTCCAATGAGTATCGCCAGAACTATGGCGATGAGTTGCATGTGGACACCGAGCATATCGGCCATCAAAGTGAAGACACGGGTGAATGTTTTACTGAAGTCGAATCTGGCTTTCACAATCTTCTCCTTTGTTGTCTTACCGGTCTCCTGCACCCAGTCTTGTCTGTCCGGCGGTGTGGCGCCGACGGTGTCCGGAGCGGTAAGCGGTGCCGTAGGGCTGGTCGGCGAGTATTGCTGGGCGAAATGACATTCTCTGATGCGTCATCGAGTGACTGCAAGGTCCGTAGTCTGTGCACGATGCCATCCATGAGTATGTTCAGCTGCGTCGCGTATATCACGGCATGCGTAACACGACGGATGCCTAGGGGGAGAGTTGCTTGGTGTTGTGTGTCTGGCATCTTACGTATGCCCCGGCATGCTCAACATGGCAGATGCCGGAGGATCTGCCATCATTCCTCGTGTTCTTGCCGGTTGTGCATGTCGCGGCATGCGTAACACGGTGAGCCTGAGAAAACGGATAATATCGGTCTGTCTTTTCCGATGTTGTTTGCGATTCCCCCCGACATTACGGCAGGAGGGGCACCGGGATTGCTCCCGATGCCCCTCCTGAGCGGTTAAGGCTTATGCCTTATGCGTCTTTAGACGCTTCAATCACTCGTTATCGCCAGCGGTTGCGCCGGTAGCGGTGACGGCGCCCTGCTTGGCGGTATCAACGCCCGGCCACACCCAGTCGGTGTAATCCGGATGATCGTAGCCCTTGTCTACCGCGAACTGGAAGGCTTCGTCGCGGAAGGCCTCCAGCTTGTCGATCTCAGCGGCGTACTTGTCGGCATCAACCATGCGCAGAGCCTCAGCGGTCAGCTCGTAGCGGTCGATGTTGTTGACGCGCACCATGTCGTACGGCGTGGTGGTGGAGCCCTGCTCTTCGTAGCCGTGAACGTTGAAGTTGTCGTGGTTCGGGCGATCGTAGATCAGGCCGCGCACGTCGCGGGCATAGGAGTGGTAGGCGAACAGGACCGGCTTGTCGGTGGTGAACAGGTCAGCGAACTCCTCATCGGTGAGCGCCTCGTTGTTCTCCTTGGCAGACTGGAGCTTGACCAGATCCACCACGTTGACGACCTTGAACTTGATGCCGAGCTTGTTGAGCTTGTCGGCAGCAGCCATGATCTCCTGGGTCGGAACGTCGCCGACGGAAGCGAGGACGATGTCGGCCTCGTCGTTGGACTTGACGTTGGAAGCCCACTTCCACTCGGCAGCACCCTTCTCGAGCTCGGCACAAGCCTCGTCGAGGGACAACCAGGTGGCGGCCGGCTGCTTGCCGGCGATGATCGCGTTAATCATGTTGGTGGACTTGAAGCACTTCTCGGCGACGGCCAGCAGCATGTTGGAATCAACCGGGAAGTAGATGCCAGTCACGTGGTCGTTGTTGAAGCACTTGTTCAGCAGCACGGAGGTCACACCCGGATCCTGATGGGAGAAGCCGTTGTGATCCTGACGCCACACGTGGGAGGAGACCAGCAGGTTCATGGAGGAGATCGGCTTGCGCCACGGAATCTCACGAACCGTTGCCTCGAGCCACTTGGCGTGCTGGTTCAGCATGGAGTCGATCACGTGCACGAAGGACTCGTAGGAGCTCCAGATGCCGTGACGGCCGGTGAGCAGGTAGCCCTCGAGGAAGCCTTCCATCTGATGCTCGGAAAGCTGCTCGGTGACCTGGCCGGTGACGGCCATGTGCTCATCAACCTGAGCGGACAGGTAGCCGGCATCCCACTGCTTGTTGGTCACTTCATAAGCGGCAGCAAGACGGTTGGAAGCGGTCTCGTCCGGTCCGAAGATACGGAACGAATCCGGGTTGTTCTTGATGATGTCGCGGCAGTAGACACCGAGACGACGGGTGGCCTCGAGCTGACCCCAGCCGTGGCCGTACTCGGAGACTTCCTTGACCTCGTAGTCCTCGAGCTTCGGCAGGTTGAGATCTTCGCGGATGCGGCCGCCGTTGGCGTTCGGGTTCTGGCCGATGCGCAGCTCGCCCTTCGGCATGAAGGCGGTGACTTCCGGACGCACAGCGCCCTTCTCGTCGAACAGCTCTTCAGGCTTGTAGGACTCGAGCCAGTTCTTGAGCACCTGGAAGTGCTCTTCGGTATCGCGAGCGGAAGCCAGCGGCACCTGGTGAGCGCGCCAAGAGCCCTCGGTCTTCTTGCCGTCGATGAACTTCGGGCAGGTCCAGCCCTTCGGGGTACGGAAGATGATCATCGGGTAGAACGGACGGGTCATGTCGTCGGTCTGAGCCGCGGCCTTGATGTCGCAGATTTCGTCGAAGACGGACTCGAACAGGTCGGCGAAGCGACGGTGGATGGACATGTGGTCCTCATCGTCGAAGCCGGCGACGAACTCGTACGGCTCATAGCCCATGCCGTGGAAGAACTCGTGCAGCTCTTCGTCGGAGATGCGGGAGAGGATGGTCGGGTTGGCGATCTTGTAGCCGTTGAGGTGCAGGATCGGCAGCACGATACCATCGGTGCGCGGGTTGACGAGCTTGTTGGACTGCCAACCGGTAGCCAGCGGGCCGGTCTCGGCTTCGCCGTCGCCGACGATGGCCGGCACGAACAGGCTCGGGTTGTTCATCACAGCGCCGTAAGCGTGGGACAGAGCGTAACCAAGCTCGCCACCCTCGTGGATGGAGCCCGGGGTCTCCGGAGCGAAGTGGGACGGGATGCCACCCGGGTAGGAGAACTGGCGGAAGAACTTCTGCAGGCCAGCCTCATCCTTGGTGATGTTCGGGTAGTACTCGGTGTAGGTGCCGTCCAGGTAGGACTGAGCGGTACCGGCCGGGCCGCCGTGGCCCGGGCCCATGATGATCACAGTGTTCTGCTGGTGATCGGCGATGAGACGGTTGATGTGGCCGATGAGGAAGTTCAGGCCCGGGGTGGTGCCCCAGTGACCGACGAGACGATGCTTCACGTCTTCGCGGGTGAACGGCTCCTTCATCAGAGGGTTGCTGCGAAGATAGATCTGGCCGATGGACAGGTAGTTGGCGGTGCGCCAGTACTTGTCAACACCTTCGAGGGCTTCCTCGGAAACCGGAGCGTCAAGCTTCTTCCAAGGGGTGCCAATAACAGGATTCGTCATGTGTACTCCTGTACTCCTGCACTGTTCGTGCGATTGGTTGTTTACATTCGGGCAAGAAGACCTCAGGCCTTGCGGTCCGTGGACTTCTCTCCCTGTCGCGAACTATCGTACGTGGAACACACGACTTTTGCACGTTTTTTTGCATGTGTGTTCGAAACTGTTGTTAAATTTTGATGTATTGTGAGGTTGAGATGGTGGAGATGTGAAGGTGAATGCAAGATGACAATGCCTCCAAAACCGCGGAATATCAAGGAATATAGTAGTTGCTGAACATTTTGGACGTTCATTTCGGTGAAAAACATGGCGGCGTGTTGACGCGCGGCGTGTTCTGTTCATGTTCGCTTGCTGGTGTGGTCGGTTCCAAGGAGTAGCGGTGTGGGGTGCGACTGGGGTGTCGCATGGTGGGTTGGTTTGGCGTCTGGTGGGGCAGTCGCGGCCGGTATCAGGCTGTTGTGTGATTGGATTGCCGCACTGCGGGTTGGTTCACACGGCTTTGGAGTCCGGTGCTGGGTGGTAACTGGTCGCGGTGCGACTGGGGTGTCGCTTTTTGCCCACATGCCCAGTATGACTTTGTGAGTTTGCCATATAACCACCGCGACATTGTCGGCTTGCCACGTAACAATAGGTATGTTGTTGTGACCAGTCGATTGTATAGATAGGGAGAGTCACCTATGGCGAAAGGTCCAGTGCTCGTCGTCGATTTCGGCGCGCAGTACGCCCAGCTTATCGCGCGTCGCGTGCGCGAAGCCAACGTGTATTCCGAGCTTGTGCCCCATTCCATGTCCGCCGACGAGATGCTTGCCAAGGATCCGAAGGCCATCATCTTGTCCGGCGGCCCGGCCTCCGTGTTCGAGCCCGGCGCCCCTGGCATCGACAAGAAGATCTTCGAGGCCGGCGTCCCGGTGCTCGGTATCTGCTACGGCTTCCAGGTTATGGCGTATGAGCTTGGCGGCACTGTTGACAAGGCGGCGCTCGGTGAGTATGGCAAGACCGAGACCAGCATTGACGATGACGAAGGCATTCTCGCCGGTTCCCCTACCGAGCAGACCACGTGGATGAGCCACGGTGTGGCTGTGGAGAAGGCGCCTGAGGGATTCAAGGTGCTCGCCCACACCGAGGGCGCTCCTGTTGCCGCGATGGAGGACGAATCCCGCAAACTCTACGGCGTGCAGTGGCATCCGGAAGTCAAGCACACCCCGCGCGGCCAGGAGCTTATCGAGACCTTCCTGCACAAATGCGCCGGCCTCGACCGCGATTGGGATGCGTCGAACATCATTGAAGAGCAGGTCAAGAAGATCCGCGAGGAAGTCGGAGACGCCCAGGTGATCTGCGGCCTGTCCGGCGGCGTGGATTCCGCTGTTGCCGCCGCTCTCGTACACAAGGCGATCGGCGACCAGCTGACCTGCGTGTTCGTGGATCACGGCCTGTTGCGCAAGGGCGAGGCCGAGCAGGTCAAGCATGATTTCGTCAAGGCGACCGGCATCAAGCTCATCGCCGTCGACGCTTCCGAGGACTTCCTCACCGCGCTGAAGGGCGTGTCGGAGCCGGAACGCAAGCGCAAGATCATCGGCGAGAAGTTCATTCGCACTTTCGAGAAGGCCCAGCGCCAGGTCATTGAAGAAGCTGGCAAGAACGGCGCCGAAGTGAAGTACCTCGTGCAGGGCACCCTGTACCCGGATGTCGTCGAGTCCGGCGGCGGCGACGGTGCGGCCAATATCAAGAGCCACCACAATGTCGGCGGTCTGCCCAAGGACATCAAGTTCAAGCTGATCGAACCGCTGCGCACCTTGTTCAAAGATGAGGTGCGTGCGATCGGCACCAAGCTTGGTCTGCCGGACGATATCGTTTGGCGTCAGCCGTTCCCCGGTCCGGGGCTCGGTATCCGCATCATCGGCGAAATCACTCGCGAACGGCTCGATCTGCTGCGTGAGGCCGATGCGATTGCCCGCGAGGAGTTGTCGAAGGCCGGCCTTGACCGCGATATCTGGCAGTGCCCGGTCGTTCTGCTTGCCGACGTGCATTCCGTGGGCGTGCAAGGCGACGAACGCACGTACGGCTCACCGATCGTGCTGCGCCCGGTCAGCTCGGAGGACGCGATGACCGCCGATTGGTCGCGCGTCCCGTACGACGTGCTCGCCACCATCTCCACGCGCATCACCAACGAATGCCGTGGCATCAACCGTGTGGTGCTTGACGTGACCAGCAAGCCGCCGGCAACCATCGAATGGGAGTGATGTCGAAAACGCTGGAAACCTGCACGAATACAGGCTTTTTTGCCCGTCAAAATGGCTCGTGATACTGGGTGATACTATTTTTTCAAATCCGGCACTCCGAGAGAATGATTCCAAAATGACAAGCAAAACCGTCCTGCTGAACGACAAATTCAGCAGGACGGTTTTTGCTTGTCTTATTTCTTTTTTTCAAGGAATATACTCCTTGCGCTCTTTGCTGTCATCACAGGTATGCGGCCAGTTCAGTTTCCATTCAAAGTATTCCTCCCGCGTGATCTGCCCCGCATGAAGTTCCTGTTGGCGCAGCAGCCATTCCTGCATGAACTCATCGACAAGACCATATTGGAAGTACATTCCCATTGGCTGTCTGATAGGCCAGTTGAGACCAATCTATTACTTGAGATAAATCACATTATCCCCGTGGCTACAGGCGGCGAAACAGTGGAGGATAATCTCCAGACATTGTGCTGGAAATGCAATCGTGCAAAGAGCGATAAAATCATTGCCTGAGTCTTAAAATGTGCTTTTCACTAAGCGTGAACAAAAATCCCGGTTTCCACCCTTATGAGGGAAACCAGGATTTTTCTACTTTGTATTACTTTTGCCTATGCCGTTTAAGATAGCACCTTTAACCCCATGTTCAAGCACGCCCTGGATTGTTGCTCTTGTATCTAACCCCAAGGTATCATCAACTAAAGCAAATGCGTCTTTGATCTTGTTTGACCCGCGCGTTGCCAGCGTCGTGCCTGTTACTGCGTTTACGGTTTTTGCAGTAAACTTCCGTGCTTCAAGCATACCAGAAAATACGATTGTGATATTTTTCCCGACTGTCTGTACTTCGACATCTGCACCTTTTTGTTTGATCTGCGCAGCATCATTATAAAGTTTCACACTTTCAAGTGGAATCACATCAACTAATTCGCGCTCTTTTTTGAACAACCCCTTTTCTTTTTCAAAGACTACTTTTTGCGAAGTCAACGTTAGCTGCAAACTCCCCTTGTAAGTCTTACAAGTTACGTTCCCCTCATACAAGATCACTTCATCTCGCTGCAATTCATAGGTTGCCACAGTAGTATCCTCTCCCTCTTTATGAATGGTCATAAGAGTAGTTGCGTATTTCGCGAAATCCACTGTATTATATAGTAATACCATAAAACATTCAGATTGTGAACGCCTTATTTTGTGCAGCCTTGAGCATATTCTGTGATACTATTTTGATACTAAAAATTGAAGCAGCCGAAAATACGAGCGCAAATCATTGGCATATTTGCGAATGTTTCGCTCGTGAAACCATTGTAAATAAGCACCCCTATACTTGAATTTGCCGAGTGGGAGTGACGCTTGGAGTGATGCCGCGATGCGCCGGGTAGAGCGCATCGCCGGGAATCTCCGGTAATCCGGTGAGAGGCTCGCAGCCGTTGCAATGGTGGCTGCGAGCCTCTTATCGTATCTGTCGCTTGTCGTATCTGTCGTAACTGAAAGCAGCTGTGCGCTTGTGCCCGCCTACGTTCATCGCATGCTTTTTCGTGGATTCCCGACCGCCTGGCGTCGTCACACGCCCTTGACCAAGCGGACTTACGATGGGAACGATGCTGATCGGACGCAACGCTGATCGGGCGCGTTCAGTGACCCGAATCATCTAACCGATTGATCGGCGGGAGGAACGACATGGCATACTGGACATCACATGGGGCATCGCATCGACACGCAGTCGATGGCGCCGCCGCAGGCATGGCAACCGGGACGCGGGCCATTGATCCGACCATCTGGCGTGTCGTTGGCACGCCGTTGGTTGCCGCCACCCGCCCCGGTCCATTGTCCGGCATGGGCGTCGCTGTGAAAGACCTGTATGCGGTCGCCGGACAACGGGTTGGGGCTGGAAATCCCACGTATCTGGCCGATGCGCTGGTTCAAGAGCATTCCGCTCCGGCCGTTCAGCGTCTGCTTGATTCCGGCGCAGATGTGATCGGCATCGCGCGCACGGACGAATTTGCGTACTCGCTCGCCGGCGTCAACGCGCACTACGGCACGCCGCCGAATCCAAGGGCTCCCGGGCGTGTGCCCGGCGGATCGTCGTCGGGACCCGCGAGCGCTGTCGCCGCAGGGCAGGCGGCCATCGGCTTGGGTACCGATACCGCCGGTTCGATCCGTATTCCGTCCGCGTATCAAGGATTATGGGGATTGCGCACAACGCACGGTCGAATCAGCCGCAAAGGCATCCACCCGCTGTCTGGCTCGTTCGACACGGTCGGCTGGATGACCCGTGACGTGCAGACCATGGATGCCGTGACGCAAGCGATGCTCCCGGACCGGGATCCGGCAGCATTGTCCGGCGAGGTGGCGGTGTGCGTGTTGCCCAGGCAGATGGTTGACGCGGATGTCGCCGAAGCGTTCGCGCGTTCCTGCGAACGTATGCGCAGCACGACGGCTGACACGCATCATCACACCAAGGCTGCTGCAAATACCGCAGCCGATGGGGCAGTCAGCGAGACAACTGATGCGGCAACCAGCGCCGGCGAGGACTCCACCGGCACCGCGGACACTGCAGGCACCGCCACCGCCAAAGCAGCCGCAAAAGCAGCCGCAAAAGCCACAGCCCGGAACGGCACATGGGATGAGCTCTCGCTCGACGCCGACATGTTTGACGGATTCCTTGACATTTTCTCTGTAGTGCGCGGCTACGAGGCGTGGCAGGCCAATGGGGATTGGGTCGGCGGGCATATGGACGCGATCGCCCCGGATATCGCGGGGCGGTTCCGCAATGACGCGCTAATCAATGAAGCCGTATACCGCCGGGGATTGGAGCGGCTTGAACGGGCGCGCGCGATGGTCAGGTCGCTGATCGGCAACAAGGTGCTGCTCATGCCGACAGCAGCCACCGTGGCCCCGACCCTTGCGCAGCAGGATGACACCCAAACCGCGGCACGCACCCGTCAACAGACGATGCGACTGACCTCCTTGGCCGGCATCGGCGGGCTTCCCGCCTTGAACATGCCTATCGTAACCGCGCAGGGACTGCCGTGCGGCGTGTGCCTGATCGGTCCGGCGGGGAGCGATAAGGCGTTGGTGGCGTTCGGCAAGGAGCTGCGTCGCCGGCTATCGGTGTAAGGTTACGCGGCGGACGGACACGAGTCGGCGACGGAAACCGCAACCTTCCGTCGACACAACGGCACTATCGCACCACGACATCACGGGCAGCTCGAGACCCGCAACCGCAAGTCGCTGGTTCAGGCCTACAGCCGCACAATCATGCGGAAGTTGGATTCAGACTTGTTATCGCGTAGAGTAGAAAAATAAAGGATGCCGCAATAGTCGCGGCGCCCGGTCTGCGAAGGTCCGCAAGATCTGCAACATGAGGCAGCACAACGTGTCATGTTGCAGCAACCGGCAAGGGAACCAACGAGTGAACCAACGAGGGAAAGGGAACACCATGGACGATTTCGACGATGATGAGGACATGTCCTTCGAAGAGTCGCTGAGTCATGACGAGATGGGGCCGGTGACCGTGGAAACGCTGCAGAGCATCGAGCAGCAGATCAACGAGCAGGGTGGCGTGCCCGTGTGGGCGGTCGTACAGAACCTGTTCGTACCCACCGCGCATCGCATCATGCAGGACGCCGGAAGCGTAGTCGGCGGGCGTGCGGCGAGTTTCGTGCGTTCCACCTTGGAAGAGGTAATCCGCACTACACCGGATTCCGGCGACGACCTGCCTGATTTGGCACTGAGCGTCACCGGAGCCATGACCCTGCTCGGCTCGTACTATTACGACGGCGTGCTCGGCGAGCAGGATTACGCCAAGGCGTTCGAATACTATCAGGCTGCGGCCGAGCGTGGCGGCATCCGGGCGACGCTGAACCTGGGCTACTGCTACCAGTACGCTCACGGGACTGAGCGCGATGACGTCAAAGCCTGCAACTGCTACAACGTGGCGTATCTCGCCGATCCGACGAATCCTGAGGCGCGCTACAAGATGGCCGATATGTTCTTCAACGGCTACGGCGTGCCGCGCAACGAGAAAGTCGCCATGCAGGCGTATCTCGACATCCTCGACGTGGTTACCGACGATGATATGCAGGATTGGTTCGCCGAGAACGAGGAATCCCTGTACCGCCGGCTGGCGCTCGCGTACCGAGATGGCAGGGGAGTCAAGCGCAGCCCGCTCAAGGCGCTCGAATATTACGAGAAGCTGGAGATCATCCACTACCGTGATTTGGCACACGGGCGGCGTGACACACCGTATTACAGTACTGCACAACACCTGGACGGTGTGCAGAAGGAGATCGCCAAGCTGCGGGCGGAGCTGGATTCTGATCCGACGGCGGCATCGATGTAGGCTCGGGGCGGTGCTGTCGGGCACGGGCAGGTGCGTGCTGGTGCTTGCTGGCGTGCGTGGGCTGGTGCGCGGTATGGTGCCGGCTGGCGCGTACTGGCACTTGCTGATACGAGTGCTGGTATCCGGGGTGATGTGCGGGACTTTATCCGTTGACCGGTTTGTTTTGGATGATTTGCCATGTGGGCGTTGGAGTTCGCCGGCAATCTTGGGAGATTGTGGGAGATTACAGCAAACTGGCCGTTTGACGGGTAAAGTCCCGCGCTGTTGTGGGTGATGAGTGCGATTCGGTCGCTTGGCGGGTAAAGTTCCGTGTTTTCCCGGGAGTTTATCGCGGATGGGTCATTCGACGTATAATCTCCCAACCACGGATTCCTGCCGATGTGTAAAAACCGCGGAATTCCAACATTCTCATTAGGAAGATAATCACCAAATCCCAAAATCCGCGAGTTCTCCCGGGAGCATTTTGGCCGATGGGCAGAATCGGGCTAAACTCCCCCCCGCGAATGCGTCCGGGCGGTCTGCGGGTAGCACCGAGCAATGCTGCTGGGCGAGTTGTGGCGGGTCAGTCAGGAACCACCGTCAGATTCGTTAGTCTTCAAGCGCATGCTTGAGACTGCCCATGCCGGTGTATCCGAGCACAGCGGTGTCACCGGAAACGCGCTTGGCCTCCTGTGCCGCATGGAGCAGGTCATGGGAGTATTCCGAAATGATCCCGTGACCAGCAAGTACGTCACCAGCAAAGGAAATAGCACTGGCTCCCTTTTCATGTGTTTGGTTTGACATCACTCACTCCTCCCCATACGGCCCCATGAACCTGGAGCCGTTGAAGTGCATCATGTGGTCTGGGGTGTCGGCGCACCACGCTTCGGTTTCCCACGCGAGTTGTGCGAGGTATTTCTGCATGGTTTTCCTGTCGGGGAAGCAGGAGACGAGTACGACTTTGTCCCATTGATCGGCGAACAGACTGTGGAGTTCGGTTTTCCGCGTGACATCCACCGGCCCGTGTGTGCTTGCCGCTTCCATGAGGAAGAGCCATCCGCGTCGTTCATCCCACGCGATGACGTCGGGTGCTTTCTCTCGGGCACGCATGCTGATACCGAGTCGGTCGAGCAACGCGGGATTAATTACCCCGTGCTTGTGGTCGGTGTCGTCGATGTACGCGATTTGGCATCCGGGGGCGAATCGGGGGAGCATTTCCTCGATAATCGCTTTGATGAGCAGCGATTGCCCGCTGGGAGACAGGTCAAGTGCTGCGCCGGTGGGCAGCTGTACCGGCGTTTTGGGCATGTGCTTGCGTTCTTCGGTGAGGGACAAGTATGACGGGTGGGCTGACAAGAACATGCGCAAAAGACGCTGATAGCTTTCATCATCGTGCCGGCGGAACACGCTTAAGGCTTCCGGCGTGACCCTGTAGTTCCATTTCGGTGAGTTGATGGGGCGGTCCGGTTTATCTGGGTTTTCTTCGACGAACCCGGCGATGATGAATTGGTGGAGAGTGAACCGCCGGATGGTTTCTCGCGTGTTCGGCTTGTAGTCAACGCCGTAATAGTCGCGGATCCAATCCATGATTGCCCGTGTGCCGAGCATCGGGTTGTTCGCTTGGCTCCAGGAATCGCCGGGCTTCAGCTGAAGCAGTGCCAGGAGCGTCATGGCGCTGCGCTCGTTGAGCTGGTCGTTGCCGACTTGGAGGTCTTCGAGGGTGTGCAGGGCTTCACCGGTCAGCTTGCCGTCGTCCATGAAAACAATCCTTCCGCCGCGTGGTCGATGCGTTCTTGGTCGAGGTCGTCCTCGATGGGCAGCTTCCCGGCAAGTTGCGCGAGTTGGCTCCTGTTTGGGCAAGGGAGTTGCCTTAGGTCGGTCGCGTTGACTTGGGTGCTGCCTGATATTTGACGATACCATTCGTCGACGATGCTCGTGGACAGCCATAAGGTCAGTCCCCGTGCTATGTCGTCAGGCAGGGGGATGGTTCGCCGCGATGTGCCCTGATGAATGTAGTTGAGCTTGTTGTCGGCGACGAATCCGGTGTCGGACCGCAGGTAGCTTGCGTGTATTCGCCGGGCTTGCTCCTTGGATGAGAACCTGTTGACCAGGCAGTAGCTGCCTGCGGGCAGCAGTACGTTGCGCTCGTCGGCTTGCTCGGTGACCCACTGCTCACGTTTGCATTCAACCGGGTGTGGTGTCAGTAGCCCCACTTGGTTGTCTGACCAGTACAACGGGTGTGATCCCGGCGTGTCTTGGGCACTGAGGATATCGCGGTTGCGGAACCAGACGAGTTTGCCTGTGGACACCCATAATCCCTGTTCGCTCAGCGTGCCGAAACCGGCCAGCCGCGGGTCCTGCCGTTGCACTCTGATGATCCGGTCATGCCCGAGAATCAGCTGGTTGAACGGGACGTGTTCCGCCTGCTGCCGGTCCAGCGGAAGCGATGGCGTGGCGGACGCGTATATGAGAACGTCGGACCGTTGCGCCTGCTTTGTCAGTTTTAGCAGCATGATTTCTTGAAGGATGTCCATATCCTTGAAATGATCCTGCCGCGACCCGTATACGGCGATGGCGTCGATGCTGCATTCGTTGAGCAGCCACTTGCGGAAATCCTTGAAATACTCGCCGTTCATCCAGGAGCGCGGAATGATGGCGACGCATTCGCCGCCGTCCGCCATGGCTTGGATCGCGTACACCATGAACGCGGTGTACTGGTTGGTTACTTTGACGTCGCCCGCGCTTGTGGGAATGCGGATCGGGCTGATTTTCTTGTACGGGGGATTGAGGATGACACGGTCGAACACCGGGTCGAGCAGCGTTTCGAACACTGATGCGTTGATGACCTTCGTGTTATGGCACACCTGAGACAGGGTGCGTTTAGAATCGGCGGCAAGATTCGCATCCTGTTCGACAGCGACCACGCTGCTGCCGTCTGCCGAACGCTCCGCGACTGCTGCGGCCAGAATGCCCGTCCCGGAGCCCAAATCAAGGATGCGGACCGGCTGATGTGTTGGAGTGAACAAGCTGGCGGCCTGATCGGCGACCGGAGCGGGCGTCAGAAACTGCTCAAGGCGCTGCTGCGTCTCGGGTGACAGTGTTGCCGCTGCATGGTCACGGATTTCGGCTGCTGATGTTCTC
The DNA here is from genome assembly GCF_000426425.1 of Bifidobacterium thermacidophilum subsp. thermacidophilum DSM 15837. NCBI lineage: Bacteria > Bacillati > Actinomycetota > Actinomycetes > Bifidobacteriales > Bifidobacteriaceae > Bifidobacterium > Bifidobacterium thermacidophilum. The sequence goes on along the minus strand of NZ_AUFI01000008.1, from coordinate 10,992 downwards.
ATACCGTCAACATTACCGCCAGGTAGGGGCGGGGGAATGGGGTAAGGAGAGTTCGGCGCGGAAGGACTGAGGTACTGAGTGTCTCGTTCTGCTTTACGCCTGTTGCCGCCACGTTCACCACCACGAATTACACTAACCACTATCGGTATTATCCCGGCTGTCGTCCATCCCGTTGCATGTCCCGCAGCGAGTAGCTCCCGGGGCATTGGAGTGGAGGCCATATGAAGGGTTCTGAGACTCAGCTGCTTGGGCTGATGGAGGGTGCTGACAAGCGGTATGTCATCCCGGTGTACCAGAGGAAGTACGACTGGAAGGTTGACAATTGCCGTCAGCTGTATACAGATCTCGAGAAAGTCATTCGCGACGGAAGAAGTCATCATTTCTTCGGCAGCATCGTTTCCCAGATTGTGCCGGACGGCAGCAAGATTGAATATCACATCATTGATGGGCAACAACGTTTGACGACGGTTACGTTGTTGCTGCTTGCGATTTCCAACATGGTTCGGTCGGGACAAGCGAAGTCGGCTGATGGAACCGTTGCAGATCAGATCATGAAGCGGTACATCGTGGACGAGTGGAGCAGCGGAGATGACAAGATTAAGCTTCGTCCTGTCAAGGCTGACCGTGATGCTTTGCACAGGCTCGTGGCAGGCGATCGGGAGGAGTTTGATCTCGCTTCCAATCTGACCATCAACTACCAGTACTTCTGCGATCGCGTCGCTCAAGGGACAATAACCGCAGACCAGCTGTTCGACGCTGTGAAAAAGCTACAAGTCATCAGCATCACTCTTGATGGGGATGACAATGCGCAACTGATTTTTGAAAGCCTGAATTCCACGGGTCTCGCCTTGACCGAGGGCGATAAGATCCGCAACTACGTTCTCATGGGTCTCGATCCGAAACAGCAAGATGATGTCTATGCGAAATACTGGACGAAAATCGAAGAGTGCACAGGCGGGGATGTCAGCGCTTTCGTCCGCGATTATCTGAGCATCAAGCAGCAGGTGACGCCAACCCTCAAGAATGTGTACCGTGCCTTCAAGGAATTCGTCGCGTCTCGCAATACACCTTTGATTAATGTGTTGGAGGATATGCTCGGATATGCGCGTATCTACCGCAAGTTGTACGACGGCAAGAGCGGTCTGGACAACCGGGTACTCGATGATTCCTTGTACCGGTTGCGTCGGCTCGACGTTACTGTGGCGGAACCGTTCCTCATGGAGGTCTTCCGGCTCAACCAGGACGGTAAGATATCCAGTGATGATCTTGCACAGGTTGTGCTGATTGTCGAGAACTACCTGTTTCGCCGCAATATCTGTGACGTGCCGACAAACTCGTTGAACAAGGTGTTCCTCATGCTCAACCGCGAGGTACTGCGCTTCGACGGCACAGCTGACAACTATCTGGACAAGTTCAAGTATGTGCTGCTTTCGAAGAAGGAAAGTAGCCGCTTCCCGGACGATGAAGAGTTCGAACGGGCGCTTGCAAACAAGGCCGTGTATCAGATGCGCGGGAAGTACAGATCATACTTGTTCGAGCGTTTTGAAAACTATGGCACGCTGGAGACCAAGGACGTGTACACGTTGTTGGACAACGGCACGTATTCCATTGAGCACATCATGCCGCAACATCTGACTCCTGCATGGGTTGAAGAGCTTGGGGCGGACGCGGAGGAGAGCCATGACGTGTGGTTGCACAGGCTCGGCAACCTGACGTTGACCGCCTACAATTCCAACATGAGCAACGCCACCTTCCGTGAGAAGAGGGACGCTGAGAGAGGCTACAAGTACAGCGGCTTGCGGATGAACCAGCGGCTTGCGACGAAGGACCGGTGGGGTGCCGAGGATATGCAGGAGCGCAACGATGAGCTGGTTTCCCGTGCAGTAAGTGGAATCTGGCCCATGCCGTTTACAGCGTTCAAACCGGTTGAGAAAGAGTATGACTCCTGCACGCTGGACGATGAGGATTTCGATCTGACCGGTCGGGACATCGTCAAGTACGCCTACCAAGGCAAGGAAGCACCGGTCTCGAGCTGGGCGGACATGTTCGAGCATGTGGTGAAATACCTGCATGATAAAGACAATTCTGTGCTGTTGGGCCTTGTATACCATCAGAACGGAGAAACCGATATCAGCGGGTATTTCAGCGGTAATCCAAGCGGATTCCGTACCCCGCTGAAGGTTGATGACGGCATCTACGTGGAAAAGCACAATAACACGGCGGCCAAGATCTCGATTCTGCGCAAGCTGTTCTCGCTGTTCCACGAAGACCCGACAGACCTCGTGTTCTACCTTCGCGACCAAGATGATGACACGCTTACCGATCGCACCAGACATGAATTGAACAGAGCGTACTGGGAGTATGCGCTTCCCGTGGTTCAAGAAGCGAATCGCGAGAACGGTTGCTTCGACAACCGCAAACCAAGCGATTGGAGATCGATCGCTGGCACATTCGGCATCAGCGGATTCGCCGTGAACTGCGTTGCCAATCAAGATGAGGCGCGGGTTGAACTTTACCTCGGAAAGCAAGATGCAGAAGCAAACCGCCGGATGTTTGACTTCCTGCAATCACGCAGCAAGGAAATAGAGGATGCGCTGGAAGGAATTCAACTCACATGGAACAGACTCGGCGGCAGCAAGACCTCCAAAGCATCCCTGATTTCCACTTCGCTGGAAGGTGTTGCGCTCGCGAACGAGGCGGATTGGCCTCGCATGGCCGAGTTCATGGCGACATGGAGTCGGAAATTCCTGGATGTGTTTGTGCCGATTTTGAAGGAGAGTTCATCTGGGCGGTGAACAGCCTGCTGACGGGCTTTTGCCAATGAGAGAGCGGCGCGCAAGCCATGCATTGTTTGGCCCCGGATTCCAAGAAGGAGTCCGGGGCCAAACCCGTGTGGGCGTCAGTCCTGCTGCATGACGTTCCATTCTTTGGGCCAGTTGGTTGTTTGCGGAAGCTCCTCGATGGGAGGCAGGGCATCCATAATGTTCAGTGTTCTCATCGATACGGTGATGACACGTTCCACGAGATTGACGATATATCGGGGATCGGGCGAGTAGTCGTTCGGATCGTTCACGATGCCGCTCTTGGAATCCGTTGTGACACGGTAACGGTCGATGAGCCAAGCGATGGCGGACTTGCCATTGATCATGTAGTCATAGACGCGCACCGGGATGTTCTGGAGCTGTACATTGTCAGACACCTGGAGCGTGCTCAGGTCGTTCGTCTTCTTACCGGTGTCTGGATCTTTCACCTTGTTCGGGTAGGTCATTTTCTCGGTTCGGCCAGGATTGAGGATCCGCGGAGTGAGCGGGGTGCCATCTGCCACGGAGACCTCTTCGAATTGCGCTTGCCCCGGTTCACCGGTCCATGCCTCGCGTACGGGATAGCGGTCCACAGTTTCGTAGTGTAGGTGAATGTCTGCGAGTTCGCGGCCCGCCTGCATGAACGCAAGGAAATCCTTCGCCAGAGGAATGCGGGGCAGTTCTTTGCCTAAGTTGCTGGCAAAGCGCTCGCGGTATTCGGGGGAGTGCAAGATGCCGTACATGTAATAGAAGATGTCCTCCTTGGTAATGCCAGACTGGCTTCCATCGGAGCGTGGAATGGTCAGCTGAGGGAAAGCTGAGTGGAACACTCTGAGTGCAGTATCGGTGATGGCATCATGACGCACGTACCCGTGCTCGTCAACTGGATCTAAATCAAACGTGGGAGTTTTCTTATCTGGTTTCTCATACCAGTACAGAGGGAAGCACTGAGAGTCTCCGACGAAGTGGAGATCTGGGATAGTGTCTGCGATGAGTGTACTGTCACCCGACAGACAGATTTCAAGATTCTTCGCATTCCGATAGGGGAACAGTGACGGCTGTAAATACTGGCAGTTGTTGAACTGCGAATCGAAGTACAACCACTGCTTGCAGAAGGGCCGATACGACGCCAGTCTGATGCCTTCGCTTGAATAACGTGCCATCTTGCCATTAAGGATGTCTTGATACACCTCGCGAGTCCATTTGATTTTCGTCTCGTCATGAGTGAGAAATCCCCTGGCATTGTCTTCCGGCTCGTTCGCGGAAATCCACCTATGCAGTTCGGCATTATACGTGTCAACCGTCCTGTGCATGCTAGTCTCCACAGTTTGGCGATTGTAGTTGTAGCACCAAGGATCGCGGTTTGTTTTATCGCCTGCCGACCATCTGGAGAATATGCCGGTATTCAGCTTTTTCGCGCCGTCTTGAATGCCCATGGGAGCGAACTGGTAGAAGGAATCATCGCGCTTGTCGAGCCAATCGCCATGCCTGTCCATGGTGAGCGTCTCCCATGTGGGGTCGGACTGGACGCATTCCTTGAGGATGTTTAGTTTGTCTTCACGGGAGAGGTAATCGCCGATATCGTGGTAGTGGATTACCCCGTGTTCATTGGAAGTGGGGTTTTTGACGAGCATGGTGATGGCGATTGTGGTGCGGGATCCCTGACCGAATACGTTATCTTTCTCTTTACGACGTTCTTCCCCACTGCAGCGCGCATTGCCGCGGAGATTATAGACGTAGATGCTGTTGAATTCTTCCATAAAAGAACGGCGTACTCCTGCGCCTGATGCGCCAGTGAGCCACCCTCCATTAGAGACGAAGCAGACGATGCCTGAGTCGCCGATTCTGTCACTCGCCCACCGGAATGCGCGGATGTAGTGGTCATACAGCGAATTGTTCAGCGTGGCTTCGGATCCTGCCACGTAGGTCTCTCTGATACATTGATCAAGCATGGGGTACTTGGTGTTCTTGACACCGGAGTTGCTTGAGTCACCCGCCCGGTACGGCGGGTTGCCGACGATGACGCGGATGGGGGTGTCAAGCTGGTGGCGAACGCGTTGGGAGTTCTCTAGGAATACGGTGTCATCCATGGTGTCGCCGTCTTCGCTCATCTGGAACGTGTCGGTGAGCAGGGCGCCTGGGAATGCCTGATACTCGCCTCCTGTGCGCTTGTGGTAGGACTGCTCGATGTTGATGTCCATGATTGTGGCTGCAAGAGGCACGATTTCGTTTGAGTGCAGATCATTGGCGTACTTGTACGGCAGGTCCGCGTCGCTGATGAGCGTCGTGTCTTCGATAAGGCGGCAGATATACGTGCCGGTGCCGGCGAATCCGTCAAGCACATGCACTCCACGGTCGCCGAGAGACTGTCCGAATTCGTGTTCGAGGGCGCGCTGGACCATGTGCAGCTGCGCGTCGACGACTTCGACGGGCGTGTACACGATACCGAGGGAATCAGCCGTGTCGCGGAAGGCGACAGTGAAGAAGTCGTTATAAATCTCCTTGATGAGGTTCTGCTTAGCAACATCGGATTCAAGCTGGTTCGCGCACATCCGTACGTTCGCGTAGAGATCCCTCAGCGTCGCATCCCCGTCCACTCGGGGAAGTCCCGCCTCATACAAGGCTTTCAGCGCGGAGTCAAGACCTTGTGCGATGGGGTTGTTGTCCAAGACCGTGGAATCCGTGAACAGCGTTGCGAAAATAGGCTTCGTGATCTCGTGCTGTGCGAGCACAGCAACCGCATCGACTTCCGAATAGTCGGAGTTCAAGCTGTCGCGTAGACCCTTGAGGAATTGCAAGAATGCGTCCCGTGCCGGTCCCGGGTGCTCGATGAGTTCGCCGATTTGGCTGACACGACGTTTTGCGATGGTCGCCACATCCGCGGTCCATTCGCCCCAATAGACCTTGGTGCCGCATTTGCGCACAATCTGGGCGATTACACCCTTGTCCATGTCGTTGACGTAATCCAGCTCACCTTGTGCCGCGCTGTCCTTATGGGGGTTGTCATCGTCGCCGGGAGTCGGGTTCTGATCCTTGTCGCCGACGTGGCTTTTGCTGTCTTTCTGCTTGTGTTTCCGATCCAAGTCGAGCTTGGATGCGTCGAGCACGTCGAATTCAACAATCTGGCTGAGCTTGGTGGTATCACCCAGTTGGGCGGAGTTGATGATGGCGTCGAGCCGTTCATCGTGGCTGCGTAGCGCGCGAACTACGTCCCAGACTGTGGAGAATGCGGACGTGGACAGCACGGCATCCGGGTCCTCGCCATTCTCAAGGAACACGGGGATGATGATATAGCCGTACTCCTTGCCGGGGGAGCGACGCATCACGCGGCCGACAGACTGGATGATATCGACCTTGCTGCGTCGGGAAGACAAGTAAATCACCGCGTCTAGGTCAGGAACGTCAATGCCTTCCGCGAGGCAACGTGCATTCGACAGGATATGGCATTGGTACTCGCCCTCGTCGGCAGCGAGCCATGCAAGCTTCTCCTTGCGAAGCTCTGAATCCATCGTGCCATCGATATGGTCGATGGTCACACGCAATGGTTGCGCTTGCCCCTCTGGCTGGGAGGAATCGGTTTCGTTATTGGTATAGGCGTCGATGACTGACTGGAATTCCTCGCTGAGCTGCTTGGACGCCTTGATAGAGCTGGCGAACGCAATAGCATGGTGAAGCGGACGTTTCGCATCATCATTGGTGTCCTCACGCCGGGCATGACGTCCGATTTGCACAATATCTTCGACCCCACGCGCATGACGGCGGTCGAACAGGGCTTTCCAGCATCCAATGAACTTCGCGGTATCTTCAATCTGGAGTTTCATCCCCGCGTCCGTGATGCTCTGGAATGGGACGCGCACCATATTCGCAGTGACACCCATGACAACGATCTTGTAATCGGTCAGCAGACCTCGTTCGACCGCCTGACCGAAGCCGAGACGATACGCGATGGGGCCGTAAGTCTTCTCGTCATCCATACTGGCGATGGGGACAACACCTTCACGTGCCTTACGTTTCGCATCCTCGCCGTAGATACGAGGGGTGGCGGTCATATACAGTCGCTTGTCTGAACGCAGGTATTCCTGATCATGCACCCTTTGGAAGGCGCTTTCCCCATCCATGACGCCCGTCGTACGGTGCGCCTCGTCGCATATTGTCAGATCGAAATCAAAAAGCCCGTTCTGTTGAGCCTGGTGAATGACATCAATTGACTGGTACGTGGAGAAGACGACGTTCAGCGCATCGCCGTGCTTGCGGAAACGATGGGCAATGGTAATAGGATTCGTAGTCGCAGGATAGGGCAGGTCAGTCAAACGCCCATATGCCTCGTCTTCCTCTTGTTTAGTTTTGCCGACCTTACTCGCCTTCGGATCGGAACATACCACATACAGGTTGATCTTCTCGTTGTCGCGAATCTGATTGACCCACGCGCGCATGGTCTGGCTGATCAGCGAAATCGAAGGGGCAAGGAACAGGACCGTGCCACCCATGCCCAGCATCTCCTCGCACAGACGCAAGGATGTCAACGTCTTGCCTGTGCCGCACGCCATGACCAGTGAGCAACGGTCATGCGTCTCGAAAGTCTTCTTGATGCTGTCGATAGCTTCACGTTGGTGAGGCCTCGGGTCAAACGTCGTGCGATGGACTGCTTGCTTGTTGTGGATGAACGCGTCCCAGTCCACGTTCGCATCACGCATGGTCTCATAATCCACACGTGTCAGCTCGGTGTCCTCTCCAATCAGCTTCTCAAGCTGGCCGCTCAATGCGGGGGCGGAATCTGCCAGCATATAGTGCTGGTAGCGTTTGTCCATGTGGGCCTTTGCCAAGAACGTGGACACGTCTTCAAAAGAAAGGCTCTTTGAATAGCACTTCGCCTGGATTGCCCAATACGACCCGTCGACATCCAAGGCGACCAAATCTATGCCGGTATCCTGCCCGTCATTGGTCGGGGCTTCATCCCACATCCACACATCCTGGAGTTTCGACTGCCATGATGGGTCATGTTGCAGGAACCACTTGACCAGACGCTCGAAATCGGTTCCGCGCTGCCTCTTGTCGGCGGCGGTTTTGAGAATGTTCTTCATCCACTCGTCTAAGATCGAATGCCCGTCGTAGGGCGTGGCGGTCTCGTCGGTCTCATCGTGCTCCATTACCATGTCTCTCCCCGGAAAGTGACTTGCGATATATCTGTGAGTGTACGCGGGTGCGTGAATTTATGGGGTGGGGGAAAGACTGACTTGAGCGATAATTGACTGATCTGGTCCTGCGATGCCATGGTTGAGGCCGAGCGGGAAAGCCGAATAAGCCATTGGCATAAATCGAACATATGTTCGAATGATGTGGTACGCTTACTGTGACAAATAAGTGAGGGAAGAACTTGGTTGTTGATGTGAGGGGGTGATGATTGTGGTAAAGAGAAATATCAGACAGACTTCTCCTGAAGTCGCTAGCAAGGCCTCCAAGACGTTGCGTAATCCGCGTGCTAGCAAAGCGGCGAAGGCTGTGGCTGGCTCTGCGCTAGCGCAAGCAAGGCCAAGATTGAAGTCGCGGGCCAAGTCAAAGCATTGATGCATTCCTGATGCATGGGGATTCTGTAGCACATTGCAGAGTCCCTGTGCTTGGATGTGCTGTGTATCAGAGCGTGAAAGCGGCTGAGGGTTCAAGTGCTTTCTGCGGTTTCTCTTGCCTTGGAGTGTATTGGGACTGGGGTGATCGGCTCCTAAGCTTCTCGATTTTGATGCATAGAAAGTTCAAGCATGCATCCGATATATGAAAATCTACCGCATGGGTTATCAGGATTTTCGCTTACTATTTGAATAAAGTGTGTTAAACACTTTTCCAAAGTTTTTCCAATAGTCTTCAAAAATCCTGAAATCTTCTGGGGTACTGGCAAGCCAAGTGTCTCGTATCCATTTCATTTTATCTTCGGCATTTCGGTACTCATGTAACCAGGATGAGTTTGTCTCACTGTCAAATTTTCCGGGGCAGTAATAATAGATGGTGTGTCCATTTTCTTGCATTGGGATTGACATCCAATTCGGATTTGCCAATGTGAATTTATGTCCGTTAATTGCCTGCTGAATCAGTTCGTGAGGACAGGATTGTCCTTGTTTGCAACACATGCTGAGATTGGCGTGTGGGTAAATGTTGTTGAGGTGCTGATCGTTCCACGCGCGCATGAAATGAAAATCAAATTCATTGCCGGCCGGGCAAAGCAGCATGCCGTTTGCCAAACAACTTAAAGCCGAAAACTGAACAACGTCAAGTCTTTCGTCATTGCTCATTGTATTTTCTTCTTTCGCTGACAGTATCTGAGAATATTGTAATCATAGAATGAGTTGAAAAGGATTATTCGGTTGCGTCGTCCATTGCAAGTTGCGTTCGTCAACAGTTGAACTCGTTGTCACTGAGTTGACAGGGCTTGCAGGGAATCATGCGAGTTTGTATAAGCGCAAGATGCGCGATAACTGCAATTCTCGAGGTATGGTCACGTAGCCGTTTCGCGTGAGGGAGCATGATTATGCTCTCTCCGTTCCGGGTACGATGCTGTGTAACGGTGAAGAGAGAGGTCCGGCGTGTTCTGTGATCCGTTTCGTTACATGGGTGCTGCTATCCGTGTGGATGGATGGAATCGTAGGATGTCTCAGTTGTTCTTAGTTTGCATTGCGTCATTCGTGGAATCGGCTGCCTCGATATCTCTCGGGGTTTTCTCGTTCTTTGCGCTGTTGGGGGCTGGGATTGTTTCGAGATCGCTTGTGCCGTCATTTCATGTGGTATTGCTGTCTCGGGGCGCGGGATCTTCGTGATAGATTCACGCAGGGCGGCAAGTTCATTGTTTGCCATGGTCTCTACTTGAGCGCGGACAATCGATGCACTCAAATTCCCTATCTGAGCTAATTGCTGAACAGGTTTCGAGATTTCCGTTTTGATGGGCTTTGTCATTATTGAAATCGTTTGTTCCATTGTTTCGGACGCTGACGCAAAGATAGCGAGACTACAGGTCTTGATTGTGCGTTCGATAGACTCCGAGAAGTTATTTGCAATGCCCTGATAAATATTGCGGATTGCAGGGATATTGGATAGAATGTTCTGATTGTTTTTACTGACGGTATTCAAAATTTCAGAAAAACGGGAAAAGGCTACAGGAGTAGTGGGGAAAGTGATAATCGAAGGAATTTCTGCAACGAGAGAATTGAGAAGGGTGAGAGATTGATTAAATCCATCAGAGTAAGCGAAGATTTTCGGCATCGCATTAATCAGTTCGTCAGTTTTCTCGGCATATTCATCGAGTCGATTGAGCGACGGTTGAAGCGAGCTGATGTTCAATGTGTGGAAATGCATTATATCATTTCTTTTATTCCGGAATTCCTGTTGGCGCTGTTCTAACGGTTGAATGTAATCTGCGGGCAAGCGGTCGGCAATTGTAGCTGTAGTTGCCCCTTGCAATCCGCCTTCGTTCTTGTAGCGAATGTTGTATTGTCGGAAACCGGCGGAATCTTCTCGAACAACGTAGGCTTTCCAATTAAACAAGTTCTGAAGAAGTGTGTTCAAATCCCAATCGTTCAATTCTTTATTTTTATCACTCAGTAGTTCCCCGCCTGATTCATAGTTGAGTAGGAAAATGACTTCTCGGAGTCGCTGCTCTATTCTGCCAAACAATGGGTATAATCGATGACCAATGTAAAGAGATTTTTCATCGTAAATAGGAATCTCCTTTCGTAACGCTAGTGGAAGCAGCTGTTCTGCTCTCTCAATGAGCATTGCTGAATGGTAATTCTCTCCGCGAGAGTGAAGAGTCAGCACCCATGTACGCAATCCGGTTCTTAGGCATCGGACATCTAGGCATATAGGAACCAAAGTTATTGCTTATAATCCCCGCAGGCGTTGTGCCCGTAAGCGTGTCGGGGTGTCGGACTTGGTTCCTGTGTCTTCATGGGGTGATGAGGACACGATCGAACAGGGCCCCGGAGTGTGGATTGTGCGGGGCGAGGATGAAGAAGAACGGCCATGACCGGCTCGGACGCCAACGCTGGATGTGCCCGGGTTGCAGGACGACGGGCGCGGTACGTGACCTGTCCAGGCGCAGACGCGCCGAGCTGGCGGAGTTCCTCGGCTGGCTGCTCGCGCCATCGCCGCAGCCGTCCGGGTCGCGCGCGTTCCGCAAGAGGACCTCCTGGTGCTGGGGCCTGCGCCC